>NZ_NPJZ01000001.1:2791388-3123611 GCF_002245895.1 Rhodococcus sp. OK302 | reverse complement strand
CTCCGCGGTCGTAGGCCTCGGCGATCACGGCACGCACCAACGCTGTTCCGGCGCCCGTGCCGCGGGCGTCCGGTGAGACTGCCAGCATGCGGAATTCGAGTTCGCCGGATTGCGCGACGTCCGCAAACGGCGTTCCGGGTTCGGCCAGTGTGAGCGATCCGACAACACGATCTCCGAGAAGCGCAACCAAGACCCGGCCTTGCTCGGCCCGAGTTGCCGTGTCGCGCAGACTCTCTACGTACGGTGATCCGTCGTCGACAAATCCGCCACCGACGTACGCCTGCACAGTCAGTTCCCCGACGGTCTCGAACTCATTGGGGAGAACTTCACGAATCTCGATCATGGCGTCACTATCGCACCCATCGTGCCGAACTCGGAAATCGCAGGACGCCTGTCCTACCCATCCAATTCGGTAGGTGCGACGGCGTCGGGACCGCCCTCGAGCAACCGCCGGAAACCGTCCTCGTCGAGTACCGGCACACCCAATTCAACAGCTTTGTCATGTTTGGAACCGGGTGCTTCGCCGACAACGACAAACGCAGTTTTCTTCGATACCGACCCGGCCGCTTTACCGCCCCGCACGAGGATCGCTTCCTTCGCCTGATCGCGCGAGAACGTCTCGAGAGAACCGGTGACAACGATCGAGAGGCCTTCGAGGTTGCGCGGAATGGAGTCGTCGCGCTCGTCTTCCATACGCACTCCGGCGGCCGCCCACTTGTCGACGATCTGCTGATGCCAATCCACGGTGAACCACTCGACAACTGCGGCGGCGATCGTGGAACCGACCCCGTCGACAGCTGCAAGCTGATCCATCGATGCTTCCCGAATGCGTTGCAGCGAACCGAATTCCCCCGCCAGCGCTCGCGCAGCGGTAGGACCGACGTGCCGAATCGACAGTGCCACAAGCACTCTCCACAATGGCTTGTCTTTTGCCGAGTCCAGGTTGGCCAGCAAGCGTTTTCCATTGGCGGACAATGATCCGGCATTCGTCCGGAAGATCGGAACCTCGATCAGTGTGTCTGCGTCGAGCGAGAAGAGATCGCCTTCGTCTTCGATCGCCTTCGCTTCGAGGAGCCCCGCTGCGGCCTCGTATCCGAGCACCTCGATGTCGAAGGCGCCGCGGCCGGCAACGTGAAAAACACGCTCGCGTAGCTGCGCGGGGCAATACCGCTGATTGGGGCAACGCACGTCGACGTCGCCTTCCTTGGCGGGTGCCAACTCCGTGCCACACTCGGGACACTGTGTCGGCATGACGAACTCACGCTCGGTCCCGTCCCGAACATCGACGACCGGACCCAGCACCTCGGGAATGACGTCGCCGGCCTTACGCAACACCACGGTGTCACCGATCAGCACACCTTTGCGCTTGACCTCGGAACCGTTGTGCAGCGTGGCCAACGACACAGTGGAACCGGCAACCGTGACCGGTTCCATGTACGCGAAGGGCGTCACACGGCCGGTGCGGCCGACGCTGACGCGAATATCGAGGAGCTTGGTCGTGACCTCTTCGGGCGGATACTTGAACGCGATTGCCCATCGCGGCGCACGAGAGGTGGTGCCGAGCCTGCGATGCAGTGACATCTCGTCGACCTTGACCACCAGGCCGTCGATTTCGTGCTCGACGTCGTGGCGATGCTCACCCCAGTACTTCATCTTCTCGACCACGGCGTCCGCACCGACCACACGCGACGTGTGCGTGGACACCGGCAGACCCCACGCGGCGAGCGCAACATAGGCGTCGTACTGCGAAGCCGGTTCGAAGCCCTCCATGCGACCGAAACCGTGGCAGATCATGCCGAGGCGTCGACGCGCGGTGACCGCCGGGTTCTTCTGCCGTAGCGAACCGGCTGCGGAGTTGCGGGGGTTCGCGAAGGGCGGCTTACCTTCCGCGACCAGCGACGCATTGAGTGCCGCGAAGTCTTCGAGGCGGAAGAACACCTCGCCGCGCACTTCGAGGAGGCTGGGAATCGGGTACTCGTCGGAGGCGGTGAGGTACTCCGGGATGTCGTTGATCGTGAGTGCATTGAGCGTGACCAGTTCGCCGGTACGTCCGTCGCCGCGAGTAGCAGCACGTACGAGCTTGCCGTTCTCGTAGACGAGGTTGAGTGCCACACCGTCGATCTTGACCTCACAGAGGTAATGCAGATCCGGTCCGGTTTCCTGCTCGATCTTGGCGACCCAGCCGCGCAATTCGGACTCGTCGAAGACGTTGTCGAGACTGAGCATCCGCTCGAGGTGATCGACGGACGTGAAATCCGTGGTGAACCCGCCGCCCACCAACTGCGTCGGCGAATCAGGGGTACGCAGGTCCGGATACTGCTCTTCGAGAGCGTTGAGCTCACCGAGCAATGCATCGAACTCGCCGTCCGAAATGACCGGCGCATCACGAACGTAGTAGCGGAACTGGTTCTGACGGACTTCATCAGCCAGTAGCGCCCACTTCTCGCGCGCCTCGTTGGGCGCAGGCTGCACGGTTCCTTCTGCGGTTTCACTCACGGAAGAAGAATATCGGTTAGGGCCGACAGACAAGCAATGCCAGGCGTCAGAACGCCGACGGATCATCCACCATCGCCGCGCCGGCATCGGTGCACAGACGCAGCGCGGAACGGGACCACTCGAGGCCCGCCCCCGCCAGCCCACAGCGCGGCGTCACAGCCACTTGGGTCTGGAGAAGTTCCCGCGAAAATCCGAGGCGATCGATCAGCGTCACCGCCGGCATTGCGCATTCTTTCCACGTAACCGGCTTCTCGGGCTCCGCAGTGGGGACCAGTCCGAGCGCCAGTTGCTTTCCGGCGTCGAACAATTGACCGATGCCGTCCAGATCCTTCGACGAAATCAGGGACAGGTCGAAACTGACGGCAAAAGCCTTGCTACGTCGCAGAAGGTCCCACGGAAGATCGGTGCTACAACTGTGCACCATGGTCGGCAGTCCACAGCCTTCGATTGCCGAGTCCAGAATCGCCAATGCCTCCGGCTCCGGAAGTGCCGGAACGCTTTCCATCTTCGTACGTCCCGGCAGTGATCCGGCCAGAACGGCAGTCATCTGTGGTTCGTCGAGTTGAATGATCACGCGGGCACCGGTCCGCCGAGTCACTTCGGCAGCGTGACGGGCCAGGCCCTCACCGAGAGATTCGGCGATGTCGCGTAGCGCGCCGCGGTCAACCAGTACGCGTGAGCCGTTCGCGACTTCGATCTCGGCGCCGAGCGTTAACGGCCCGGCAGCCTGCAGCTTGATCACGTGGTCAGCGCCGACCAGCCTGGCGTTTTCCCAGGCTTCCTCGAGGGCATCCAGATCCTGGTTCAGAAAGTCTTCGGAACGCTTTGCGATGTTTCCACGACGAGGCACGACGCGATAGGACCGCGTCGACGCGTCGAGGTTGATGTCGACGAGGATCCCGCCGGTCCGGCCGACCATGTCGGCACCGAGTCCGCGAGCCGGTAATTCCACCAGGTGTGGAAAGTCGCCCAGTTCACCGAGAATGGTGGCGGCGCTTTCGCGGGCATCCGTGCCCGGCCAGGATCCGATTCCGGTGACGAGGCCCCCGATGGAAACCGGCTGTGTCACAGTGTGTTCGGTTCCGATTCGGTTCCGGCGATGGTGCCGCTGCCGAGAACCTCATCGCCCAGTTCACTGTCGGGGCGGTAGAGAACCACGGCCTGACCCTTGGCAACTCCGGTCAACGGCTCACGCAGGGAGATAGTGATGCCACCGTCGACGGCCTCGGCAACAGCCTTCGCCAATCCGCCGTGCGCACGAACCTGCACCGTGCACTCGATCGGCCCGACGGGCGTCTGACCCGACGTCCAGATCGCACGCTGGGCGGTAATTCCCCACACGTCCAGGTTCTTGGCCGAACCGACTCGGACAGTTCCGGTTTCGGGTTCGATCGACGTCACGTACCGAGGACGTCCGTCCACTGCCGGACCTTCGACGCCCAACCCCTTGCGCTGACCGATGGTGAATCCGTGCACGCCGTCATGCGCGGCGAGAACCTCGCCGGAGTCTGCGTCGACAACGCTTCCCGGACGAACACCGATCCGGGCACCGAGGAATGCTCGTGTGTCACCGGTCGGGATGAAGCAGATGTCGTGGCTGTCCGGCTTGTTCGCAACGGCGAGTCCGCGCTCGGCAGCCTCTTCGCGGATCTGCTCCTTCGGTGTGTCACCGATGGGGAACATCGCGCGTGAAAGCTGCTCGGCCGTCAGTACTCCCAGAACGTACGACTGATCCTTGTCGGGATCGACCGCGCGGCGCAGGACGCCGTCTTCGAGACGGGCGTAGTGGCCGGTGGCAACGGCGTCGAATCCGAGTGCGATCGCACGATCCGCGAGAGCGGTGAACTTGATCTTCTCGTTGCATCGCAGGCACGGGTTGGGTGTCTCACCGGCAGCGTACGACGCCACAAAATCGTCGATCACGTCTTCTTTGAAGCGATCTGCGAAATCCCAGACGTAGAACGGTATTCCGAGGACGTCGGCAGAGCGTCGTGCGTCTCCGGCGTCTTCCTTGGAACAGCATCCGCGCGAACCCGTACGCAATGCTCCGGGCGCAGTGGACAATGCCAAATGCACTCCCACGACGTCATGGCCTGCGGCAACTGCGCGGGCGGCGGCAACTGCGGAGTCGACGCCTCCGCTCATGGCTGCGAGTACTCGCATCAGCGATCCCCTCCACGCGACACGGCGCCGGCAAGACCGGCGGCACGGGCGCGCTCTACTACTTGTGGCAGCGCTGCGAGGAGCGCATCCACATCGGTGACACTCGACGTATGTCCGAGTGAAAATCTCAGTGAGCCTCGCGCGGTCGCGGACTCGACGCCCATGGCGATCAGGACGTGGCTGGCTCGGGCTACACCTGCGGTGCAGGCCGAACCGGTGGAACATTCAATACCCGCGGCGTCGAGGAGCATCAGGAGCGAGTCTCCTTCACAGCCGGGGAAAGTGAAGTGTGCGTTGCCGGGCAGGCGATCCTCACCGCTCGGGCCGTTCAGTATCGAACCGGGCAGAATTCTGAAAACGCCGTCGATCAAGCGATCACGCAGTTCAGTCAGTTCCCTTGCACTGGAATCGAAGTGCGCAGTGTTCTCGCGGAGCGCCGCCGCCATACCGACGACGCCGGCAGTATCGGGGGTTCCCGAACGGATATCGCGTTCATGCCCACCGCCGTGCAAGAGCGGCACGCACGGAACCTGACGCCCCAGCAAGAGTGCACCCACACCGTGCGGGCCACCGAACTTGTGCGCGGCAATGCTCAGCGCCGCGAGCTTGCTCGCCGCAAAATCTACCGGCAGCTGCGCAACGGCCTGAACCGCGTCACTGTGCATCGGGATCTCGAATTCTGCTGACACCTCGGCCAATTCGAGGATCGGCATGATGGAACCGACCTCGTTGTTGGCCCACATGATTGTCACCAGCGCAACCTCGTCGGCGTGCACCGACAGCTCGTCACGCAAAGTTTGCGGGTCTACAACACCGTTCGCGTCGACAGGCAGCCACGTGACACGGGCGCCCTCGTGCTGCTCGAGCCATTCAACAGCGTCGAGAACCGCATGATGTTCCACCGAGCTTGCGAGGATTCGATTTCGCTTGGGATCTGCGTCGCGTCGGGCCCAGAAGATGCCCTTGACTGCGAGGTTGTCACTCTCGGTACCACCGGAGGTGAAAATGACCTCCGACGGACGAGCGCCCAGGCAGGCCGCGATGGACTCGCGTGATTCCTCGACGCGTCGCCGGGCTGCGCGGCCCGAGCCGTGCAGCGAGGACGCATTGCCTACGGTTTTGAAGGTATCGGTCATCGCCTCGATAGCAGCTGCCGTCATCGGTGTGGTGGCGGCATGATCGAGGTACACCGGGAATCCGGTGTGGGCACTGTGAGGCGGCAGAGTCATGGCCTGACCAGGATAGCCCAGCACCGCGCCTCACCCAGCCTCGCTTACCTCACTAAGCCGTCATCGCCGATGCCGGCGTGATCTGCGTCTCTGCCGGATCAAAAATGTCATGAGCGGCCAGGTCGATGACCTGATTGCCGCGTACCGCCCGCTCACACCGCTGCGCGAGGTCCCGTCGGCACTCGCCGGCCTCTTCCAGCGGCGCCAATCGGACCGTCACCTCGACGCCCTTCTGTCGCAGAATTCGACCGATGGACTGACCGATCGTCTCCTCTCCGACAAACGACGGTCCGGTACACAGCGTGCCGTCGGCGTTCGCGTAACGGATCGCCATGGGCTGCACCGGACACTGCGAGTCGACGGCCGCCTGGAACATCGCCGGACGAAAGCCCCCGTATGCAAGCCCGCACCACGTGGTTCCTTCCGGAAACACCATGACACGCACGCCACGGTCCAAACGCTCACGGACGGTGTTCACCACCGTGGGCAGCTCACGCAGGCGAGCGCGATCGATCGGTACGACGCGCATCCGCCTCGCCAACGATCCCAGGACCGCCCAATCCAGCAGATCCGCCCGGGCCACAAAATTCGCGGGTGCCACGGCGCTCGCCACCAGAACATCCGTCCAGGACACGTGGCCGGCAACAACCATCACCCCCGCCGGCTCGGGCCGGCCCAATCGCTGGTCGTCGACGCTCAGTTTCATTCCGAGGCACCGAAGCAGCATTCGCGAGTACGCGCGCTGCATCCGAGTTCGCCAGTGTCTGGGTAGCAACCAGCCTGCCGAGAGCACCGGCGCCGTGAACAATGCGGCAGCGACCAACATCGCACGACCTATCACCGTGATACTCGACACATGGTCAGGATTTGCCGGTAAACACCCGTCGCCGCACGGGCTCGACGGAACCCAGTGCGGGCTCACCGCGCTCGCCCTTCCTGCACTACGGCGGCGGATCGAAGACGTTCGAGGTACCGCGTGTTCGCTGATTTCAATCCCTGCAGGGCAACAAAATCCGCTACCCCGAATGCGGGATCGTAGGCCGGTTCACCGCAGATCACGGCGCCCATCCGTAGGTATCCGCGAAGCAGAGGCGGCATGGTCAGGCGCTCCGGTGCGGCAATCTCGTCGAGAGTACGTCCACCGAGCACCACGGGATTGCGAGGAACTGCCCGCTGATCCAGCGGGCCGGGGTGCTTGCTCATCACGAAGTCGCGGACAGCCCGAACGTCGGCACCCGGCACGGCACCGGGATGCGGCGTGATCGGGACGGAGACGCATCCCATCACCCAGTCGTGGCCGGTCAGTTCGAGGTACTGCAAGATTCCGGACCACATGATCCCGAGAACCGATCCGTTGCGATGCGCCGGATCAACACACGCGCGGCCCATCTCGACTACTCGATTGCCCACCGGATCCAGAGCTGAAATGTCGAATTCCGTTGCGGTGTAATACCCACCCGCTTTGATTGCGGCGTCGGGCGTGAGCATCCGGTAGCAACCGACGTAGGCACCGGTGATGTTGTCTCGGACCAGAAGGTGATCACAGAACTCGTCGAACTCATCGACGTCCAGTTCGAAAGGTGACACGGGAATCGAGAATCCGGGCTCGGCGGCAAACACTCGGTACCGAAGGCGCTGCGCGGCCACTCGATGCTCGCGGTCGGAGGAGACGATCAGGGAATATCTCGGCGCGGCGACCTCACGGCCGAGATTGTCACTCGCGGGGCGAAGGACTGACGTAATTGTCATGCGCCAGGTATATCGAGCGCGAAAGTCCGTGCGGTAGCGGCGAAGTGACGTAGCGATGCAGGTCGGGTAAATAAAGCACTGTGCGCCCTTATTAACCGCGGGGGGGCTAATAAAGGCGCACAGCAGGTTGTGCTTTTTAGCCCTTGTGGACCTTCACAGCTTCGGTGAGCTGCGGTGCGACGTTGAACAGGTCGCCCACGATGCCGTAATCGGCGATCTCGAAGATGGGTGCCTCTTCGTCCTTGTTGACCGCGACGATGGTCTTAGACGTCTGCATGCCGGCACGGTGCTGGATAGCACCGGAAATGCCGAGCGCGATGTACAGCTGCGGGGAGACCGTCTTACCGGTCTGACCGACCTGGAACTGTCCGGGGTAGTAACCCGAGTCCACAGCAGCGCGCGAAGCACCGACTGCAGCACCGAGGGAATCGGCCAGCTCTTCGACGACGGAGAACTTGTCGGCACTGCCGACGCCGCGTCCACCGGAAACCACGACGGTGGCTTCGGTGAGCTCGGGGCGGTCGCCACCGACGATGGGATCACGCGAGGTGATCTTGACGGCGCTCTCGTCCTGAGCCGGAACCTCGACGACGATCTGCTCGCCGGCTGCGGCCTGCGGAGCTGCCTCGACTGCACCCGGGCGAACCGAGTAGACGGGGACCTCGCCGTTGGCCTTGGCCTCGACGGTGAACGCGCCACCGAAGATGGAGTGGACGCCGGTGCCGTCAGCCTTGATCTCGATGACGTCGGTCAGCAGTCCGGAGCCCAGACGTGCGGCCAGACGACCGGCAACCTCTTTGCCCTCGGTGCCGGCAGCGGTGATGACTGCTGCGGGGCTGGTGGACTCGACGAGTGCGGCGAGAACGTCAACCTTGGGGGTGACGAGGTAGCCGTCGATGTCGCCGGACTCGGCGACGTAGATCTTTGCCGCGCCGGCTGCTGCCAGTGCGTCGGCCAGCTTGGCCGTGGTGCCCGCGGGACCGGCGACAACTGCCGACGGCTCACCCAATGCGCGTGCAGCGGTGATGAGTTCGAGGCTGACCTTCTTGAGCGCACCCTCTGCGTGCTCTACGAGCACAAGTACTTCTGCCATGACTTAACTCTCCCTGAGTTTTTCTGCTGGTTGTCTAGAAGGGCGCGATCAGATGATCTTGTTGCTGACGAGGTAAGCGGCGATCTTGGTGCCACCGTCTCCCTCGTCGGCGATGCGCTCACCAGCGGTACGGGGGGGCTTCGGGGTGGAGGCCGTCACGGTGGTGCCGGCGTTGGCAACACCCACGGTCTCCGGGTCGACGCCGAGGTCGGCCAGCGTGTAGACGAGAACCTGCTTCTTCTTCGCGGCCATGATGCCCTTGAAGGAGGGGAAGCGCGGCTCGTTGATCTTCTCGGTGACCGAGACGATTGCGGGCAGCGAAGCCTCGAGGCCGAAAACGCCCTCGTCGGTCTCGCGCTCGCCGGTGACCTTGCCGTCTGCGACGACGAGCTTGCGCAGCTGCGTGAGCTGCGGGATGCCCAGGTACTCGGCGATGATGGCCGGAACAGCACCGACGCGGCCGTCAGTGGCCTCGTTTCCGGCGATGATCAGGTCTGCAGGCTCTTCGTTATCGAACGTGATCTGTCCGAGTGCAGCAGCGAGGGTCCACGCGGTCTGGATGGCGTCGGAGCCGTGCAGTGCGGGGTCGTTGATGTGGACAGCCTTGTCGGCGCCCATCGACAGTGCCTTGCGGATAGCGTCGGTGGCGCGGTCGGGGCCTGCGGACAGCACCGTCACCTCACCGCCCTGAGCTTCCTTGATGAGGAGGGCTTCTTCGACGGAGCGCTCGTTGATCTCGTCGAGCACTGCGTCTGCGGCTTCACGGTCAAGGGTGTAGTCGCCGTCGGTCAGCTTGCGCTCGGACCATGTGTCGGGGACCTGCTTGATCAAAACAACGATATTCGTCATGGGTCTTTTCTCGACCTCCTGTGTGTACTTCACCTGATAAATCGTCTGAGCTGCTGCACGCAGATACGAGTGGCATCCCTTACGGATTTCTCGCCTCACGTCGGCTGTGCGTTAGATTACCTCACGCTAAGTTACCCGCCGGTAACTTAGCGTGGAACCACGTCCACCATAACCTCACGAACAGTGATTCATTGCTGTGATCTGGACCACGGTGAACACGTTCTACCCCGATGGCACTAATCTCGCACGGGTGAGTGAAACAAGTGTCAGCAACCACGAGGACGCACCCCTGCCCTTGACGGGCGAACGGACAGTGCCCGGAATCCCCGAGGAGAACTACTGGTTCCGACGCCACGAAGTGGTCTACCGCGCGCTACTCGAGCGTTGCACCGACCGTCGCGTACTCGAAGCCGGCTCCGGAGAAGGCTACGGCGCCAACATGATTGCCGACGTCGCGACATCCGTGACGGGACTCGACTACGACGTCTCGGCCGTCGAACACGTCCGTGCCCGCTACCCCCGCGTCGAGATGATTCACGGCAACCTCGCCGCGTTGCCCCTCGAAGACAACTCCGTCGACGTCGTCGTCAATTTCCAGGTTATCGAGCACCTGTGGGACCAGGGACAGTTCCTGCGCGAGTGCTTCCGTGTTCTCACTCCGGGCGGTGAACTTCTGATCAGCACCCCCAACCGGATTACTTTCTCCCCCGGCCGCGACACGCCGCTCAACCCGTTCCACACCCGTGAACTCAATGCCGACGAGATGACCGAACTTCTCGAGGGCGCCGGATTCCGCGTCGAGCTCATGACCGGTGTCCACCACGGACCGCAGCTCAAAGACCTCGACGCCAAGCACGGCGGCTCGTTCATCAACGCACAAATCGACCGTGCGCTCGCCGGCGAGCCGTGGCCCGAGGATCTGACCCGCGACGTCGAAGGCATCACCGTCGACGACTTCAGCATCAGCGAACCCGATATCGACGCGAGCCTCGACCTCGTCGCTATCGCGGTGAAGGACGCTGCTTCCCAGGACTCCGACGAGTGAGTACTGCAACACCCGTTACCGAACCCGGGATGTTCGCCCTGGTTCTGCACTCCCACCTCCCGTGGCTCGCCAACCACGGGCGCTGGCCGGTCGGCGAAGAATGGCTGTACCAGTCGTGGGCCGGGTCGTATCTGCCCCTCACCGCGGCGCTCCGACGCCTCGCCGACGAGGGTCGTTCACACCTCCTGACGCTCGGGATCACGCCGGTTCTCGCGGCGCAGCTCGACGATCCGCACTGCCTTGCCGGGATGCACCATTGGCTCGGCAACTGGCAGATCCGGGCTCACGAAGCCGCCGGCATGCCCGACGCAGCTCACCGCGAACTCGGGGCACGCGAACACCGTGCCTCGGCAGCGGCTTTGGAGGACTTCGAAACCCGTTGGCAGCATGGAGCTTCGCCGGTTTTCCGGGATCTCATCGATCGCGAAGCCTTCGAACTGCTCGGTGGTCCGCTCGCGCATCCGTTCCAGCCGCTGCTCGACCCACGCCTGCGCGCCTTCTCGCTCCGCGAGGGTCTCGCCGACGCGCACTCCCGCTGGAACCACACCCCGACCGGCATCTGGGGACCCGAGTGCGGGTACACCCCCGGCATGGAGCGCGGATACGCCGAAGCCGGCGTCACCCACTTCATGGTCGACGGACCGGCACTGCGCGGGGACACCACACTCGGCCGTCCCGTCCGCGATTCCGACGTCGTCGCCTTCGGCCGTGACCTGCAGGTCAGCTACCGCGTCTGGTCCCCCAAATCCGGCTATCCCGGCCACGCCGCCTACCGCGATTTCCACACCTACGACCACGAGACCGGCCTCAAGTCGTCTCGGGTCACGGGCCGTACCGTCGACTCCGCGGACAAGGCTCCCTACGATCCCGAACTTGCCGCGGCCGCCGTCGACAAGCATGTCGAGGACTTCGTCGAAGCAGTCCGGGACCGCCTGCGATCAGAATCGGCACGAATCGGGCGCGATGCGCTGGTAGTTGCGGCATTCGACACCGAGCTGTTCGGGCACTGGTGGTACGAGGGTCCGCAGTGGCTCGAGAAGGTCCTGCGAGCACTCCCCGAAGCGGGCATCCGCGTCGGAACCTTGAACGACGCCCAAGCCGCCGGATACGTGGGCGAGCCTGTGCAACTGGAAGATTCGTCGTGGGGCTCCGGTAAGGACTGGCGCGTCTGGGCCGGAGATCAAGTCTCCGATCTGGTACAACTCAACGCCGAAGTTGTCGACACGGCAATCAACGCTGTCGACAAATCCCGCGGCCACGACAACGCTCCTGGACGCCCGGAACTGCGAAACCGCGTCAATGATCAGGTACTTCGCGAGACACTGATGACGGTGTCAAGCGATTGGGCGTTCATGGTGAGCAAGGATTCAGCAGCGGGATACGCCCGCGAACGCGCCCACAAGCATGCCCACGCGACCCGGGAAATCTCCCAGGCCGTCGTCTCGGGCAAGGACGCGGTAGCCGAGCGCCTTGCCGACGGCTGGAACCGCGCCGACGGACTGTTCCCCGGTCTCGATGCGCGCCGCCTGCCCGATACCGAACTGTCGGCCGGGAGTGCGTCGTGAAAATTCTCATCGTCTCGTGGGAGTACCCGCCCGTCGTAGTCGGCGGACTCGGTAGGCACGTCCACCATCTCGCCACCGCCCTGGCTGCGGCCGGGCACGAGGTCGTGGTCCTCTCGCGTCGACCGTCCGGAACCGACGCGTCGACGCACCCCACCATCACGCACATCTCCGAAGGCGTACTCGTCGTCGCCGTCGCCGAAGACCCCGCGCACTTCGTATTCGGCGAGGACATGCTTGCCTGGACCCTCGCCATGGGTCACGCGATGGTCCGCGCCGGAATGGCACTGCACAAGCCTGGCGTCGGCGCCGGCTGGGTTCCCGACGTCGTCCATGCCCACGACTGGCTGGTCGCACATCCCGCGATCGCTTTGGCCGAATACTACGACGTACCACTGGTTTCCACGCTGCACGCCACTGAAGCCGGGCGACACAGCGGCTGGATCTCCGGACGCATCAACCGCCAGGTCCACTCCGTCGAATGGTGGCTGGCCAACGAATCCGACGCTCTCATAACGTGTTCGGCATCCATGGCCGAAGAAGTGACCGAACTCTACGGCCCGACGCTGCCACCGCTCAACGTCATCCGCAACGGAATCGACTTGACCACGTGGAACTTTCGCGAACGTGCACCCCGGTCCGGACCGCCGAAACTCCTGTTCGTCGGACGCCTCGAATACGAGAAGGGCGTGCAGGACGCCATCGCGGCGCTCCCACGGATCCGTCGTAGCCACCCCGGCACAACACTCTCCATCGCCGGCGAGGGCACACAATTCGACTGGCTCTCCGAACAGGCTCGCACCCATCGCGTCGTACGGGCCGTCAATTTCCTCGGCAATCTCGACCACGTCGAACTGCTGAGCTGGCTCCACGGCGCCGACGCCATAGTCCTGCCGTCGCGGTACGAACCCTTCGGCATCATCGCACTCGAAGCAGCTGCTGCCGGCACTCCGCTCATTACCTCCACTGCCGGCGGTCTGGGCGAAGCCGTCGTCGACGGGGTGACGGGAATGTCCTTCCAGCCGGGTGACGTCGCCGGGTTGACCTCAGCAGTGCGTGAGGTGCTCGACGATCCCGCCGCAACCCAGCAGCGGGCCGTCGCAGCGCGTGATCGCTTGACCTCCGACTTCGACTGGCATCAGGTCGCGGACGAAACCGCGCACGTCTATGCGGGCGCAAAGCGTCGGGTGCGCCATCCGCTGGCCCGCCCGGAAATTCCGGAGCGCCCGCTTCCCGGACGCTGAACGGGGCAATTCCCCCACCCCTATTTGAGCGAACGTACCTTTCGGCGCCTTAGATCGACCGAAAGGTACGTTCGCTCATTTCGTGGGGATGAAGATGAAACTGCACTCAGTCGGAGTGAGCCTGCGCCGTAAACCGCATCCTCGCATCGCCGAACAAATGGCCCGGCGGCAGAATCCGGCCGCACAACACCATCAGCAAGTCCTGCGCGGCGCCGTGCACTTCAGCGCCCGCGCCGAATTCCCAGTCCCGATCGTCGGCGCGCAGACGCACCCCTTCGAGATCGGCGCCGAAGTACTTCGCGTTCTCGGGCGACAACCCGTCGAGGACGCGACTGAGGCGGTCTTCCGGCACCACGTAGTTGTCGCCGAGTGCGACGCGAATGTCCTGGCCGTGGATGACGTCGTGGGACAGCGCACCGTCGAACCCGCCGCCCGGCGGTTTCCAGGGGTACGCAACATTCTCGCGCAATGAATCGAGCAACTGCGTCTCGGTCAGCTCTCGGGCATCGACCAAAGCTCGACGGTTGGACATGCGGTTGAAGTTGCCGCGCGCTTTCACCATCTCGAGAACAAATCGGGATGCCGGGTATCGGTACGGCATGGTGATGTGAGCGACAACTTCACGCACTCGCCACCCCTCGCACAGGGATGGGGTGTTCCACTGCTCGGCGCTCAGTCCGTCGAGGAAGGTCACCAGTTCGCTTCGCTGCGCCACCACCACGTCAGGTGTTTTTTCACTCATGCCGCACTCCTACTTCGCTGCTTCGGCTGCTGCCTTCTTGCGTGCGATGTCTTCGAGGGCTGCAATGTATTCGGCGCGCGCTTCAGCTCCGGATTCCCACTCGGCCTTGCGGTTCTTGACTGCCTTGGCCGGTGAACCGACGGCGATGCTGAAGTCCGGGATATCGCCCTTGACTACGGCGTGAGCGCCGAGGACGCAACCGCGGCCGACGCGGGTGTTGCGCAGGACGGTGACCTTGGCGGCCACCCAGGTGTCGGGGCCGATGCGGACCGGGCCCTTCACGATTCCCTGGTCCTTGATCGGGGTGTTGACGTCGTCCATGCGGTGGTCGAAGTCGCAGATGTAGCACCAGTCGGCTACCAGCGTCGAGGCACCGATTTCGATGTCGAGGTAGGTGTTGACGACGTTGTCCTTGCCGAAGACGACCTTGTCGCCGATGCGTAGGGAACCTTCGTGGCAGCGGATGGCGTTGCCGTCGCCGATGTGGACCCAGCGCCCGATTTCGAGGCGGGAAAGATCCGGGGTCGAATGAATTTCGACGTTCTTACCCAGGAACACCATGCCGCGCAGAATCACGTGTGGATTGGCCATCTTGAACTTGGCGAGACGGTAGTACCGCACCAGATACCAGGGTGTGTAGGCCTTGTTCGCCATTACCCATTTCAGGGAATCGACGGTCAGGAACTTGGCCTGATCGCTGTCGTTGCGGCGTGATCCCCGCCACCGAGTGCGCAACGGTGCGCCCCACATGCTCGTCATGAGTAATCAGACTACGGGCAGCCGACTCACCGACCCGAGGGTGTGCCCCGTCACGTACCCTCCGGCGGGATAGTCTCTGCTCCGAACTACTTTCGGTAATGGCAGGGAGATGTGTAATGCGGCGGGTCCTACGGTCGTCCGTGATGGTGATGACGGCGGTCGCAGCGGTGTTGGTTGCCGGCTGCGGGAGCGAGAGCTCCATTGTCGACCGCTACTCGTCGTCGGGTTGGCCGGCGATGCACGCCGACGCCCGTAACAGCGACACCAGTGCGGTCACGGGGTCTCGCGATCTCGACTTCGCGTGGTCACGTCCGCTCGGCGGGCCGGTTGCCGCCTATGCGTCGGTGGCGGCCAACGGTCAGAGTTTTGTGACGGCCCGGACAGAGAACGGCTGCAATCTCTTTTCGTTCCAGATGGATTCGGGTCGCAAGAAGTGGTGCGCCCGGATGAACGACGGCGCCGTCGCGTCCACACCCATCGTGGACACCGCTACCAATGTCTATGTCGGCGAGAGCGGCGCAATGATGTCGTTCACCGAGAACGGCCAATTGCGTTGGCGAACACTTGTTGTCGGCACTCCCCTCTCGGCTCAGTTCACCGGCGACGGAAATCTGCTGTTCATCACGCAGCTCGGGCAGATCAATGTGCTCAATCCGCAGACCGGCGCCAAGGTGGTCTCGTCATTCGACCTGATTCCGCCGCCCTCCATCGAGGCGCCCAATTCCCCGCTGATTCCCGATGACCGCGGACTGCGCGAGTGCTTCCTCGGAACGGCAGGGTGCCCGGTAGCCAATACTCCCGCAATCGATCTGGCGACCGGCAAGTTCTTCTTCACGTTCTTCCGTCCGGGTGCACAGGCCGCCGAACTGGTGGCAATGAAGTACACGGGCGGCGAGCACCCGTCCATCACGCCCGAGTGGTCCACGGACGCACTGCCCGGCGGAACGGCCTCGAGTCCGGACCTGTCCAAGGACACCAAGAAGGTGTACGTCACCGACAACAACGGGAAGCTGTGGGCGATCGACGCCGAAACCGGCGACTCGCTCTGGAGTTACGACATCGGCTTCAACTCCGCAGGCAGCGCATCCACCTCCGACGACGGTCTGATCATTCCGTCGGGCGGCGGCAACGGTCATCTTCTGGCCGTTCAGGACAAGGGAGATCACGCCGAGCTGGCGTGGGAGCGCAAAGACCTGCTCCAGCTGGGGGTTCCAGCTCAGAGCAACGGCGACACCGGATATGCCGTTGTTCGTGAGGGCGCGAACGGGCTGAGCCTGATCACCTTCGACACGACGTCCGGCGAAACCCTGGATCAGGACACGCTGCCCGGCGCTGTGGGCTTCACCGTCGGAACCTCCATCGGCCCCGACGGTGAAGTGTTGACACCCAGCGCAATCGGCGAGTTGTTCGTCTTCAAGTGAGCTAGCGCGACGCCTCACAGATAAACGCCGACGCCGAACGCCCGATCCGCACGATCACCACGCTCAGTGACACCGAGCCTTTCAGTTTGAGCCGTGGACGCAGTATCGCGGGATCGACGTCGACGCCACGAACCAGAATCTCGGCGACGCCGCAATCACGCTTCGAGAGAGTCTGTTTCAGCAGCTTCTCCGAGTATTTGATCTGTTCGAGGATCCGGAATCCGCGAACCCCCTCCGGGACGCTGTCCCCGGTGAGATAGGCAATGCGTGGATCCAACTGCCACAGGCCGTGTCTGGCGGCGTAGTGGCGCACCAGGCCTGCGCGAACTACCGCGCCGTCCGGGTCGATGATCCACTCCCCCGGTTCTTGTTCCGGGATCGTGTCGTCCTCGGCGTCGGTCACAGACCAACCACTTCCGTCGGACCGGAGCACCGACGCTCGACGAGACACTCCCGTCTGCGCCAAACCGGCCGACCACAGACAAGCTTCCTTCACGCCACCGTCGAGTGACACGATCTCCACTTCGCCGTCCCAGCCGAGGGAGTCGAAATCGAGTCCAGGGGCGCACTTCACGGCAATATCGCGGCCCTGATAAGCGTCGAGCAGATCCGGGAGGGGCGGCATCAGCGCCGCAGGATCGTGGGTTCGACGTCCGCCTGATCGACGTGCCGGGTCGGCGAGGACAACTGTGCCCCGCGTGGTCGGACGCAATGCATCAGCGCGCAGCAGAGTCGCCGTGGACACGTTGCGGCGAGCCATCGCCAAGCGAACGGCATCGATGTCGCTGCCGATCACCTGTGAGGCAACCCCGGTGAGCGCGTGCAGTTCGGCTCCGATGGAACAGGTCACGTCATGGACGTCGCGGCCGATCAATCGCTGCGCCCGGTGAACTGCAACCGCCGCCGGAGTGGCTTGCTGCATAGCGTCGTCGGTGAACAACCAACCGTCACTGGCGGGAAGTTTCTGGGCAGCTTTACGACGCAGAAGTACCGTGTCGACGAGCGCGGGCATGCGGTCGCCGAAACGCGTACGCGCCCGGCCGATGTCGGCCAGACGCGTACGTGTGGACAGTTCGAGCTGATCCACCTCAGCCAATGCCGCTACGCCGGAATCACTTCCGAGATAGTCGACATCAGAGAGGGTGAAGTCGTAGCCCAATTCAGTTGCCGGGCTTTACGCCGGTGATCATCACGTTGTAGAAGAATCCGCGCGGAACGACGTGACGCAGAACCTTCTCGTCGACCCAGCTGAGGGTCTTGAAACCACCGAATGCAAACTTCGCCCAACCCCAGCCGAGCTTCTCCGGCGGAACTGCTGCCTCGAAAGTACGTACCGGCCAGCCGAGCAGTGCCGCGGCGAATTCCTCGGTGACAGCACGCACTTCGGCGCCGCCGGCGGACTTCGCCATGTTCTCGAGGTCCGTGGGATCGAACGTGTGCAGGTCGACGATGGCTTCGAGTGCTGCTGCGCGGGAAGATTCGTCGAGTTCTTCCTGCGGACGGCGCCAGTCCGCGAGGAACGGCAGCTTGGTGATCGTGGTGGTTACTTCCCACGTCGCGCGGCCGAGCCAGCGAGCGTAGAGGTTGCCGACCGTGGACGGCTCACCGGCGAAGACGAAGCGTCCACCGGGCTTGAGGACACGAAGGACCTCACGTAGCGACTGCTCGACATCAGGGATGTGATGCAGCACCGCATGGCCGACTACGAGGTCGAAGGTGTTGTCCTCGTAGGGAATTGTCTCGGCGTCGGCGACACGGCCGTCAACCGGCAGACCCAGGTGCTCGGCATTGCGCATCGCAACCTTGACCATGCCCGGGGACAGGTCGGTGACCGAGCCCGTCTTGGCAACTCCACCCTGCATCAGGTTGAGGAGGAAAAAGCCTGTGCCGCAGCCCAGTTCGAGCGCCCGCTCGTACGGCAGGGGCAGATCGCCGGCAACGGCGTCGAAACGACCCCGGGCGTAGTCGATGCAGCGCTCGTCGTACGAGATGGACCACTTGTCGTCGTAGGTTTCGGCTTCCCAGTCGTGGTAAAGCACCTGCGCGAGCTTGGTGTCCTTACGAGCGGCCTCGACCTCTTCGGCCGTGGCGTGCGGACGCGGCGCGGGGTCCACTACCGAGGTGTCGGCAGGGGCGGGCGGCGTGACGGTTGCGTCGTCAGTTGGGCTGGCAGTCATGCGGCTATCCTACTCGCTGGTAAGAGATGAACAAGTTCTAGTTTAGGGGAGCCTACTCCCCCGTGAACGCGGCCTTACCGGGACCGTTCGCGATGAACGACGCCATACCGATCGTCTGATCCTCGGTGGCAAATAGTCCGGTGAACAGATGCTGCTCGATCTTGAGGCCCGATTCCAGATCCGTGTTCAGGCCCTCGTCGATTGCGGCCTTCGCTGCAGCCAGGGCCCGCGAAGCCGCTCCGACAAACTGCGACGCCCACGTACGCGCCGCGGTGTACACGTCGTCGGGCGCTACTACCTCGTCGATCAGACCCATCGCGAAGGCTTCGTCAGCGCCGACAAAACGGCCGCTGAACACCAGATCCTTGGCCTTGGCCGGTCCGATGAGACGAGCGAGACGCTGAGTTCCGCCGCCGCCGGGGATGATTCCCAGCAAGATTTCCGGGACACCGACCTTGACGTTGTCGCCGGCGATACGACGGTCCGCGGCAAGTGCCACTTCGAGACCGCCGCCCAGCGCGTAGCCGGTGATGGCAGCGACGGTCGGCTTCGGGATTGCCGCGACGGCGCCGATTCCGGCCTGGATTCCGGCAATGGCATCGCTCATCTGACCGAAACTCATCTCGGCCATTTCCTTGACGTCCGCACCGGCGGCAAATACCTTTTCGCCGCCGTAGACGATGACAGCCTTGACAGCTTTGTCGACCGTTGCAGCATGAGCAGCAGCAACCAGTTCGTCCTGAACCTGACGGTTCAATGCGTTCATCGGGGGCCGTGCGAGACGGATCGTGCCAATACCTTCGGAAACCTCGAGAGTTACAAATTCAGCCATGATCGAGAGGCTACTTGGGTGGCTATTCGGCGGGCTTGGGTGCCCACGGGTGCGGTCCGTCGGCGTAGTAGCCATCCATATTGGGGAAATCGATCCGGAACGTAGTCTCGTCCCGAATCAGCGTCGGCAAGATGATCGGAATCTCGGGTTCAGCTGCCAAAATTTCGGCGACCGACCCGTATTTCGACAGCTCCGTCAGCTGAGTCCAGGTGGGCGGCAACAAGATGCTGCCACCGGCGCGCCAGTGTTCCAGCGCGTCCTGCGGACTCTGCCAACGCACTGCGGCCGCCTCGGAGGTGACACCGTCAGCCACCTGACCTTCCGGCGCAGCAGCCACGAAGAAGCGGGTGTCGTAGCGACGCGTCTCGGCGATCGGAGTAATCCAGTTCGCCCAAGGCCGGAGCAGGTCGGTGCGCAGAACCAGATTTTCTTTCTTCAAGAAATCACTGAACGAGAGTTCGTGGTTTTCCAGCGCAACCCGTGCGGCCGCATAACCGGACGTATCAGCAACGACGCTGTCGGCGCTGGGTCCGGCCAGCAGGACACCGCATTCTTCGAACGTCTCACGCACGGCGGCGCAGACAAGCGCCTTGGCGCGGGCGACGTCCGTGCTGAATCGCTCAGCCCACCACTCCACCGACGGGCCGGCCCACTGAACGTCAGCCGTAGCGTCGGACTTGTCGACACCGCCGCCGGGGAACACGGTCATTCCACCGGCAAACGCCATCCCTTGCACCCGCTGAAGCAGGAAGATTTCGATCCCTGATGCGGCATCGCGCACCAAAATCACGGTCGATGCATCTTTGGGTGTAGGGACTGCGTCCTCAAACTCGTTAGCCATGTTTCCGGAACTTACGCGATGTGTGATCTACGCCGCATCTCAGGTACCACTCACTCAGGCGCGGTGTGCACCCGACGGTCGCGCACGACGAGCGAAGTACCGGCCGTCCACCGAATCCAGACTGATCAACTGACTGAACGCGTTACTGAGGTTCTCAGCCGTGATGACGTCCTCGATCAGTCCTTGCGCGACGACGCCACCTTCCTTGAGCAGGAGGGCGTGGGTGAATCCCGGCGGAATCTCTTCGACGTGGTGGGTAATCAGGACGATGGCGGGCGCGTCGGGATCGGCAGCGAGTTCGGTGAGGCGTGCCACCAGTTCCTCGCGTCCGCCCAGGTCGAGTCCGGCAGCCGGCTCGTCGAGCAGCAGCAGTTCGGGGTCGGTCATCAGTGCACGAGCGATGAGCACTCGCTTGCGCTCACCCTCGGACAGCGTTCCGTAGGTGCGGTCCGCGAGGTGTTCGGCACCAAGGCTTTCGAGCATCTCGACGGCGCGCGTGGTGTCCAGGGCCTCGTACTCTTCACGCCACCGACCCAGCACTGCGTAACCGGCGGAGACCACAAGATCGCTGACCTTTTCGTCGGCGGGTACGCGACTTGCCAGAGCGGACGACGACAATCCGATGCGCGGCTTGAGCTCGTTGATATCGACTCGCCCGAGCACCTCCCCCAGCAGATGCGCGGTGCCGCTGGTGGGAAACACCTCGCCGGCGGCGATACGGAGCAGCGACGTCTTGCCCGCACCGTTGGGGCCGAGCACCACCCATCGCTCGTCGAGCTCCACCTTCCAGGTCACCGGACCCACAAGAGTGGACCCGCCGCGGCGGATGAGGACGTCGTCGAAATCAATGAGCAGATCAGGATCAGGTAGTGGCACCCGAACATCTTCCCGCACATTCTCCAGCCATCCACGGCAGGATCTACTCGCGTGTCGCCTCTCGATGAATCTCACACCCCGCTCCCCGGCTCGCCCTACCCGCTGGGAGCCACAGTCGGCGGTGGTGGAACCCAGTTTTCCGTGCATTCTCCGGATGCCACCGCGGTGCAAATCTGCCTGATCGACGACGGCGGAAACGAGAAGCGCGTCGACCTCCGACAGCAGACGTACGGAATCTGGCACGGTGTGATCGGCGGAGTCGGAGCCGGGCAGCGTTACGGGATCCGTGCCGACGGGCCGTGGAACCCCCGCGCGGGCTTGCGGTTCAATCCGAACAAGCTCCTGATCGATCCCTGGGCGCGGCGCATCGAGGGTGAACTCGGCGACTTCAACGCACTGCGGGCCTACGAAAGTGATCCGTTCGGCGAACCGTCCGCATCTGATTCCCTCGGCCACGTACCGCTCTCCGTAGTAACCGCCGGCCTGGTCGCGTCGACAGATCGACGTGAAACACCGTGGGAGGAGACGGTGATCTACGAACTTCACGTCGGCGCCTTCACCGCAACTCATCCCGACGTCCCGCCTGCGCATCGGGGTACTTATCTCGGACTCGCCGCCCCGGCTGTTATCGAGCGCCTTCTTCTCCTTGGCGTCACAGCCGTGGAACTGCTTCCCGTGCAAGCATTTCTGACCGAGCAGAGCGTGCGTGATCGTGGAATGCGCAACCACTGGGGCTATTCGACGGCGTCGTACTTTGCGCCCCATCCGGGTTACGCAGCCACTCCGGGCAATGAGGTTCCCGAGTTTCGCATCATGGTCGACGCTCTGCACCGGGCCGGCATCGAAGTCATTCTCGACGTCGTCTACAACCACACCTGCGAGCAGGGTGTCGGCGGAATCAGTGTCAGCTGGCGAGGATTGGACGCACCCGGCTACTACTTGCTCAGCGACGAAGGCCACGATATCGACCTCACCGGATGCGGCAATACTGTCGACGCCTCCTCCGCCATCTCGGTTCGGATGATCACCGACAGCCTGCGCTACTGGGCAGGCGAGATGGGCGTCGACGGTTTCCGATTCGACCTTGCAAGCGCGCTGGGACGGCCTCGCGGCGGCGCCTTCGATCCTCGCGCCTCAGTACTGTCCGCGATCTCGTCCGACCCGATCCTGACGCGGTGCAAACTGATCGCCGAACCGTGGGACGCGACAGCCGACGGCTACCAGGTGGGCAATTTCGGCTTGCAATGGTCCGAGTGGAATGACAAGTACCGCAGCAATATTCGAACATTTTGGAATGGTGGTTCCAGTGTTCGAGAAGTCGCGTCACGGCTGGCCGGCTCGGAGGACATATTTGCCGGCAACGGGCGACGGCCGTGGGCGTCGATCAACTTCATCACCGCCCACGACGGCTTCACCGCAGCCGATCTGGTGTCTTACAACAACAAGCACAACGACGCCAACGGTGAGGACAACCGGGACGGTGCCAACCACAACGATTCGTACAACCACGGAACCGAAGGCGACAGTGACGATCCCGCGATCATCGAGGCCCGCCGTCGACATGTCCGCGCACTTCTGGCGACATTGATTCTCTCCACCGGAACCCCAATGCTCACAGCCGGCGACGAGTTCGGGCACAGCCTCGGCGGCAACAACAATGCGTATTGTGTTCCCGCCCTTGCTACCTCGGCACAGTCCTGGCCACTGAACTGGGCCGGCGCCGATCCGACATTGATCGCGTTTGTCGCCCGCGCCCTGGCTCTGCGCCGATCTGCCCCAGCCCTGCGGCAACCCGAATTCTTCGAAGGCCGGCGTCGAACCGACCATCCCGACCTGGTGTGGTTCGACGCTTCCGGCACCGAATTCGACGATGCCGCTTGGTACGACGAGCGCAACCGCACAGTGCAGGCCTGGATAGACGGAGCCGATGTCCGCTCCCACACGGCGGCAGGACGACCACTGGGCGATAGTAGTTGGCTACTGATCCTGCATTCCGGCGGGCCGATTCAGATCACCGTCGGTACCCCGGAATCGTTCGACGGTTCGCTATCTCCCGTCTTCGATTCATCCAGTGCCACGGGGAACCGGAATCGACAAATCCACTCCCTGCCGGTGCCACGCTGTCACTCACCGGCCCGACAGTGTTGGCATTGCGCGCGGAGCACGGCTAGCACGAGGCTAGTCACTGAAGTCTGCGAAAATGAGGTAGTCGACTACTCGCATCCACCCGATGTATCGGTTGGACGATGAGATCTGGGACCTATCCCCTGATATGAACACAGATCGAAAGCAGATGGTTGACATGACAACAACCTCATATGCAGTCGTGATCGGGGCAGGAATGGGCGGACTCTTGGCCGCCCGGGTGCTGAGCGAGTTCTTCGACGACGTGACCGTCGTTGAACGAGACGCACTACCGGACACCCCCGTGGCACGCCGTTGCGTGCCGCAAGCGCGTCACGTGCACGTCTTGACCACGCGGGGCAGGAATGCAATGGAGGAACTGTTCCCCGGCCTCACCGAGGATCTTCTCGGCTGCGGTGCCCCCAACGGAGACATACAGGCTGACTTCCGCTGGGTCGCCGATGGCCATCGGTTGGCCAAAGGTGTATCTGGAATCCCGGTGCTCATGGTGAGCCGGCCACTCGTCGAGTGGTACCTGCGCAACCTGGTGCAAGCGCTCCCCAATGTGGAGATCATCGACCGGTGTACCGCCCGCCGGATCACGACCGACCCGCAACACCGCCGGGTTACCGGACTCGCTGTAAGCGTCCCGTCGAAGAACATCGCAGATACCGTCATCGCTTGCGACCTGGTCATCGATGCCTCCGGGCGCAGCTCCGAGAGCCAAGGATGGCTCGAATCGCTCGGCTTCAACCGGCCGCGAGAGGAGAAACTTCCGATCCACCTCGCCTACGGCACGCGACGCTATCGGCGTGAAGCATCCCATCTGGACGGCGACCTGGGGGTAGGGGTGATGGGCACCCCGGAGCTTCCCCGTGGCGGATTGGTGGTGGCCCAGGAAAATGACGACTGGGTAGTCACTCTCGCCGGATATGCCGACGACGAACCGCCATTGGACGCCGAAGGTTTCGTCGACTACGCCAGATCACTTCCGGCACCCGAGTTCGGGGAGTTGCTTTCTCACGCGCATCCGCTCGACGAGGGCGTTCGATACCGGGTTCCCAGTACCGTGCGTCGCCATTTCGAAAGCGCTCCACTGCCCGACGGCTACATTCCGTTCGGCGACACTATGTGCTGCTTCAACCCCGTCTACGGGCAGGGTATGACCGTCGCAGCACTCGAGGCGCTCATCTTGCGTAGGTGCCTCCAGCGAGAGAGCCACCACGTCAGAGACAACCACCGTGTCACCGCCAGGTTCTTGCGGAATTCCAGACCGCTTCTCGACGAAGCCTGGGAGATGGCCTGCAACACGGACCTGCGTATGCCGTTCATCGAAGGCAAGCGAACAGCCAAAATTCGGATGACGAATGCCTATGTCGCCCGCGTACACCGCGCTGCCGCAACAGATCCCCGGGTCGGAACCGCGTTCTGGCGCGTCACCAATCTCCTCGCCCACCCGAATTCTCTCATGAGCCCGCCGACCCTGGCACGAGTGCTGTGGGCCAACCGGCATCGGGGAAACCTGCACGCTCCGGAAACGGATTATTCCAAATCGACGGTACGTCCGCCGCGCTGATCTGCCTTCCCAGAGAGCTTGGCCCCCAGGTCATCTCGGCCGGTGGTGCCGGTCTTGAGGGAGGCACGATAGAGGTGACCTTCAACCGTTCGAACGGAAACGGTCAGCCGATCGGCGATGCCCTTGTTCGACATCCCCTGCGCAGCAAGGGTAACGATCTCACGTTGCCGAGGAGTGAGCGGTGACGGTTGAAGCGCCTCACGCAACGCCGGGGTCGAGGCACCACAGGCATCTGCAAGGCACTGCGCACGAGCAGCCGCCGTGAGAGCAGACCCATTTCGGCCTCGATGTCGGTAAGCGGTGGCAGCATGAGCCGTAGCGTCGACGACGGCCAGCAGATCACCCATTTCCTCGAACTGAGAGGCCGCGTCTTGAAGTCCCTCCGGGTCATCGGCATCCAACGCGGCGGCATGCCGTGCAGCCGCGCACGCACGCGGCCCGTCAACTTGCTCCGCCAGCGCCTGCAAACGGCCCGCAGTGGTCCAGTCCCCGAATCGCGTTGCGGTGTCAAGGCACACCACCTCACGTTGCAACTGCCCGTGCTGCGCCGCGAACTCCCCCGCCGCTCGCGCCAGCTTGATCGCCGTCGATACTTCCCCGCCTGCCGCCGCCACCCAGGCTGCAGCGAGTTGGTGTTCGGATCGTAGATATTCGAATGACGGATGGCGACGTGCATTCGCGGCATCGAGCAGTTGTGCTGCGGCTGGGCCGTCACCACTCATGGCGAAGGCCTGAATCAGGCTGAGAGAGTACCGGTACCAATAGCCGGTTGAATCTGCTTCCTCGTATCCGTCGGTACCTTCGAGTAGACGCTCACATGCTCGCTCTGCGTGCCCCATCCCCAGCGTTGCCAACCCCCTGATAGCAACGCTCATCGAGTGCATCCGACCTGGCATGTCATTACACTCCCGATAGGTGCGATCAGCCACACCCATCGCCTCCGTCACGTTCCCGGCCAAGAGGAGCGCCACAACGTGAAATTCTGCGAGAGCGATTGTCTGGTAAGTAATTTCGGGAGCATTTGCGGCAAGCCGATAGCCGTCTTCAGCGATTCGTCGCGCTTCCGACATCCCACCGCAGTCACCGAATGCGATGACCAAACCCCACGCGGCCATCATCGAGGGAAAAGCCGGAAGGCTGGAGTTGTCGACAGATTCCATCACGACAATCGCCTCATCCGGCTTGGCCGCCATGGCTAGTTGAAGGCACTGGATCGGAAGAAGATGTTGCGCTGCAGCCGGTTCGAGTTCACGCAGCGCCGCCGCGAGAACCTCAGCAGATCCTTGGGGCCTTGCCAGTGGATAGAGCAGAACTATCGCACGAAGTGTCACCAACTGGACACGATCCGAGTTCGGCAACGCAGAGTCGGACGGTACGTAGGAGAGAACCACTTCGGCTTCGTCGGCTCGATTGAGTACAGCCAATGCGTGGGCTCGGATCATTCTCAGCTCGATACCTGCACCGGCACAGATACTTTCGTGGGCAAACCTCTCGGCAAGAGGAAAATCCGTCAGCGACATCGCGGCGAACGCCGCACGGCTGAACAAGTCGGAATTCGCGGGTAAATCGGAATTCAACCACAAGACTGCACGCTGAACGGTATCCCGTGAATCGACTTCGGGTGTCTCACTCAAGGCGGTCGCGATCTTCCCACTCAGTCGCCGCAGTCTCAACGGTCGACATTGGGCATGACGCACCTCACCGTACAAGGGATGGGCCAGTCGAGCACTGAGCCCGACTTCGCTCTCACGAACGGCAATGAGCCCACGATTCTCCGCTTCCTCCGCAGCCCCTCTTTCCGAGATCCGCGCGAGCGTCGACGCCGAAATGGGTTCGGAGAGCGACACTATGTCCACGACCTCACCAACCGGCGTGGGCAGTCTGCCGATCTGCTGTTCGATCAATTCTGCAAGGCTGTCCGATATCACCGGGTGACCGACCCACCTCCACGCCCCGGAGTGTTGGAGAATCCGACCGTCCGCCAGTTCCCTGTCGAGCAGATGACGTAGGTACAGGACATTTCCGCGGGTCAGCGTCCACATGCGGTCGCTCAGGTCACGCTCGACGCGTCCGCCGAGCACCACTTGAAGCAGCTTTTCTGATTGGATCCGCGACAGCGGCGCCAACTCCACGCGTTGCAAGTGCGACTCTTTCCACAGGGCTGTGATCGCGTCCGGGGCGGGCTCGCCGGTACGAATCGTCACCACCACCTGTGCAAGTCGTCGTTGGACCAACTGGAGCACCACAAAAGCTGACAGATCATCGAGGAGGTGCGCGTCGTCGATACCGATCACAACCTGCACTCCGGGCGCGGCGGCGGTGAGTCGACTGATGACGCTACGGACAATGAACATTGAATCTTCGGAGATGTCCCCAGCCCATTCTGCGAACGCTCCGAGAGGCAATGTTCGCGCCGATTCGGTTGCCCCGGCCCATCGTGACACGCATCCATCCGAGTGAATGCCAGCGATGGCTTCTTTGGCGAGCCTGCTCTTTCCGACACCGGCAGGGCCGGCGATCACGACTCCACCGCAATCGTCGAGGCTCGTCAGTGACGCGCCGATCATGCGCAATTCTTCGTCACGCCCGACTAGTGGCCAGTCACCTGCCATGAATTTCATTGTTGCCCCTGCCGGTGTCAATGCGATCACACAGCTCGATTGGTCAACCCACCTCGATCACACCCGCAACTGCTTGGTCTGCGTACAGATCGACGATGGTGTCCGCGTACTTGCTCGCGATCGGCTTGCGTCGCAGCTTCAAGGTCGGCGTCAGTTCGTCTCCACCTGGCTCCCACGCGGACGATACGATGGCGAACCGCTTGACCTGCTCGACGCGGGACAGTTTCGCGTTGCCGGCCTTGACTGCCAGTCTCACCTCTTCGACGATCTCAGGGTTGGCTGCCAAGTCCGCAAGCTGCGCCCCCGGCACGCCTAAAGATGTAGCCCGCAGTGCCGCGACATCGGGGTCCAGCGCCGCGAGCGCGGTGACGTACGGCTTGTTGTCGCCAATGGCAACTGCCTGACCGATCAACGACGAGGACACCGTCATCGCGTTCTCGATGTTGGTCGGTGACATGTTCTTGCCGGACTCGTTGATGATGAGTTCTTTCTTGCGGTCGACGATGGACAGGTTGCCGTCGCCGTCGAACGTCCCAATATCGCCGGTCGCCAGCCAGCCCTGCGGATCTATTGTCTCGGCGGTCTTTTCATGTTGATTGCGGTACCCGCGCATGACAACAGGTCCCCGAACCAGCACCTCACCGTCATCAGCGAGTGCGACCTCCACACCGGCAATGGGTTTGCCGACCGTCCCGAACTTCGGATTGTCGGCCGTTGTCGTCGTGGCCATGCCGGTGGTTTCCGACTGTCCCCAGGCCTGGATCAACGGGATCCCCAGGCCCACAAAGTATTCGATGACGTCGATCGAAATGGATGCCGCACCCGAGATCGCCAGCCTGATCTGATCGAGCCCTAACGCCGCGCGCACCTTCGAGAGCACCAAGGCGTCGGCAATCCGGTATTGCACTTGCAACACTCTCCCCCGCGGTAGTCCGACGAGATCCGCTTTCGCCGCTCGTGCAGCCACAGCGAAGGACCACGCCCCCAGTTTCGACTTGACCGGATTGGTTTCCGCCGCCAGTTTCGCCTCGATTCCGGCCTTGATCTTCATCCAGACCCTCGGCACACCGACGAACACGGTGGGCCGCGCATCGCAAAGCGCCGAGACGAGTTCTCGCGGGTCTGCCACCGTAGTGACCTGTAGGCCGCCAAGCTGGTTGACTCCGTGCGCCGATACGCGGTCGCCGATGTGCGCGGCCGGTAGATACGAGACGACACGGTCGTCGAATCCGAACGAGAACTCACCCAAGGAATCGAAAGCCTCGGACACTGACACAGCGGCCGCAATAATGTTGCGGTGCATGATCTCCACGCCTTTGGGCGGGCCAGTGGTGCCTGAGGTGTAGATGATAGTGGCCAAATCATCGGGTTCGACTGCGCGCCACGACGCCTCGAAATCGAAGTCTTCGGCCGGGTTCGCCTCGACCTCGTCCAACTCCACAGCTCCCGGCGCCGGGCCGTCCACGGTGATGACATGTTCGAGCGGCACGCGCGACGCTTTGATCAGCGGTACGAACACCTGCTCGGTCACAACCACTTTGGTTCCGGAACTGGTGAACAGATACTCGATTTGATGTGGCGCACTGGTGTTGTACACCGAGAACGGAACCGCACCCAGGTGGACTATCGCGGTGTCGACAAGATGAAACTCCGGGCGGTTGGTCAGCATGAGGCCGACGGTATCGCCGCGCCGAACACCCAGCGCGGCAAGCCCACTGGCAATCGACTCAACCCGTCGCGCGTACTCACCCCAGGTAACCTCGTGAATGCCCCCCACAGTCCGCAATGCGACTCTGTCCGGATGCAGACGCGCAGTGCGCTGGAATCCCTCGGCCGTAGTACGTACTTCGGCACCGAACTCGTGCTTGAAAGCGATGTCCATGATGTTGTCGCTCATCTCTTTCGGTTACCTCGTCAGAAGAGCCTGCGCATTAATTTCACTGCGCGTTCGGTGTAAGGCGGGTAGATCAACGTCGGGTCAGGTTTGAATGGCTTGACCACTACCGACTTACGGTGACTGAATGCTTCGAAGCCCCACTTGCCGTGGTATGCGCCCATGCCACTGGCACCGACGCCACCGAACGGCAACTGCGGCGCCATCACCTGAATCGCAACGTGATTGACGACTGCACCGCCGGAACTGACCGCGTCCACAAGCTTCTTGGCTACAGTTCTCGACTTCGTGAAGTAGTACGCTGCGAGCGGCTTAGGCCGCGCATTGACAAAAGCTATTGCCTCATCCATCGAATCCACGGCAAGCACCGGAAGAATCGGACCGAATATCTCCTGCCGCATCACAGTATCGTCCGGGTCCGGATCGACAATCACCGTCGGTTCGATCGTGAGGGAATCCCGATCCGATCCACCCCCGGACACGATTCGGCCCGAGGTTTCAGCGAGGCAGCCGACAAGCCTGTCGAACTGCCGCTCGTTGACGATCCGCAATCCCGCGTCGACTTGATCGGCGCGGAACTGCGTGACGGTATCGGTGATGCGACGCACCAGTTCATCTCGGATCGATCGTTCTGCAAGCACATAGTCCGGTGCGAGGCACATCTGCCCGGAATTGAGTAGCTTCGTCCACACAACACGTCTCGCCACTACCTCGAGGTCTGCGTCGGAGGCAACCACAACGGGACTCTTACCGCCAAGCTCCAGCAACACCGGCGTCAGATGTGGCGCCGCGCCGGCCATGATCTTTCGTCCGATCTCGGTCCCACCCGTGAACAGCACTTGATCAAGACCCTGGGCGAGCAGTTCCTGCGTCACCCCAGCGTCGCCTTCAACGACCACGACAGCCTCGGGATCGACGTACAGCGGTAGCAACCGGGCAAGCATCGCCGAGGTTGCGGGCGCCACCTCGGACGGTTTGACGATAGCCACATTGCCGGCAGCGAGTGCTGACACAAGCGGCGGCAAACTCAGAAAGACCGGATAGTTCCAGGCGCCGATCACCAGCACGACACCTAGCGGCTCGTACTGCACCCAACCGATTGCGGGCAACTGGTTGAGCGGCAGCGGCTGCGGTCGCCTCCGCATCCACCGCCGCACCCGTTTGCGTGCGTAGGCCGCCTCGGCCTTGACTGGTGCGATGTCGCCGAACCAGGCCTCCACTGCGCCTCGCCCGAGATCCTCGGCAAGTGCCGCCACGATCTCGGGTTCACGTTCCGCGAGGAACCGTTCGATTCCTTCGATCTGGTGGATGCGCCACTCGGCATTGCGGGTTCGTCCCCCGGCAAACACCTCCCGAAGTCGCGTCACCATCGTAGTGACATCTGCTTCGCCCGAAAGGCCTTGGGTATGAAGGTGATTGTTGATAGTCATTGCGGCTCCGTCAGATTCGGAGCCGTCAGGTTCACAGCTCCGGAGGAGTAGACACGGAGGACGCTGCACTGAGTGCGAGCACACCCCGAACCAGTACACGAATAAGCGTATCGGGTTCAGCGACGAGGCGCGAGAGCGTCGTACGACAATCTTGCGAGCCACACCGAACATGAAGTAGCGCAAGCCACTTCGCGAATTCGAATTATTCTGCTACACAGCATTTCTCACCAGCTCTTCACAAGCGGTCGACTGCGGGTGAAGACTGGAGACCGTACGAATTCCGGACACAACTACAGGAGGACGACATGAAGTATCTCATTTCGTGGACCTATCGCGCCGGCGGTTCCGCAGCCGAACTCGAGGAAAGTACACGACGCGGCTTGGCCGTATTCTCCAAATGGACTCCGACGGAAACGTCGACCTTTCACCAGTTTCTCGGGAGGCTCGATGGTGAGGGAGGTTTCGCTGTCATCGAGACCGACAACCCGATGGACCTGAACGACGCCCCATCCATGTTCGGCCCTTACGTGAAATACGAAATCTACCCAGTCGCCGAAATCGCCGAAACCATGCAGTCCATGCAGCGGGGAGTGGAGTTCAGGGATTCGATCGGCTGAATTATCCAGTCGCTCCAAGCATTTGCGCTTCGCGCGACTCTCGCTCCCCCGTGACTGCAGCGGTCATCGAGTGAGGAAGTACCTTGATCAATAGCTGAATAGTGGGCCCGATCCCCAAGGCATACAACACGGTTCCCACTCCGACGGTGCCACCGAGGAGCCAACCGGTTGCCAGAACGACGATTTCTATGGTGGTTCGCACGAGCCTCACGGACAGGCCGGTGCTCGCAACAAATCCGGTCATCAACCCGTCACGTGGACCGGGCCCCATCCCGGCACCGATATACAGAACACTGGCCAGTCCGTTGAGAAGGATGCCGGCCACCAGCATGAAGATGCGAACTGGCATGGAATCGAAGTCCGGCAAGAAGGCCAGTGAAGTATCCACTGCGATGGCAATGACAACCACGTTGGCGATAGTTCCGAATCCCGGCCGTTGACGCAGCGGGATCCACAGCAGAAGCACAACAACACCCGTAATTGCCGTGATCACACCGAAACTCATCGATACGCGTTCAGCCACACCCTGATGGAACACATCCCACGGATCCAGCCCCAGCCCAGCGGAAATCATCATGGCCATCGAAAAGCCGTACAGCCACAGGCCGAAGAAGAGCGAAATGAGTCTCCGAGTCAAGGCTGGCATGAGCACTGGTTTCAACACTCGATCAGCTTGACGGCCACTGGACGCTTCATCCATAGCCAAGATGCCGATACTGGACTGGTCAGGCCTAGCTGGGAACCGCGATCACTGTCATCGAACCTGGCGCCACTTCGGTATAGCCCGCGTCACGAACCGCAATTGCCTGCGACTTCTCCAGACGCGCAACTGCCTGCGCCCATTGTGTCGCGTCTGCATCACGCACCGAGCATCGGAAACCGGTTTGAGACCATCGCCAGGCGTCTTCGTCAGTCATGGCCGCTGCCAACAACATTGACGCGTGACCGACCTGAGCAGCAGCCTTGCCGACGGTCATCTCCAGTGCGGAAGCGATCCACAACACCGGCAACCCCGACTCCGGAGCACCGGGCTTGTCGTGGTCTAGATCCGTCCCACCGATCTGCATCTTCTTGATCCGCGGATCAAGATCACCGACCGGCCCGGGTACCAATGCCCGCGCCTGCGCACCGTTTACATCTACCGTGATTCCGGCCACTTCCTGAGCCGCGAGCCACTGCGCTCCCCGCGCCCGTCGCGATACTTTCCGGATCCGTCCGCTCACCCACGCCGTGAAATCTTCCTGCCACGGCCCCGGCTCGCCGTCCTCAGAAATCCCCACACGGTCGTCGAAGCACAGTGCCACTGCCGCCGACGCTGCCGCTTCCAGAAGCGAACTGCGCGGCGGCGGATCAGCTTTCGGGATGTGGAGAACGATCGGCATGGCCAACACCCGTGCCGGATCAGTCGGATCAGGGCGACCTCCGTACCCCGCAGCCAACACGGCGTGCCGGGCGCGCCAGAGCGCGTCCGGTCCCGACATCACCGTGTTGTCTACATCGAGCGGGTCGATCAGGCTCATGGGAGTGGTACGCGCCGAACTCCGCCGTCCTCAGCGTCGGCAGCTTCGACCTCGTCGCGAGTCACTCCGAGGATGAAGAGCACCGCGTCAAGGAACGGATGTGAGAGCGCCGCATCGGCAACCTCACGCAGCGCGGGCTTGGCGTTGAATGCCACACCCAGGCCGGCAGCGTTGAGCATGTCGATGTCATTGGCACCGTCACCGACAGCAACCGTCTGTTCCATGGGAACACCGACCTGGTCGGCGAACTTGCGCAGAGCAACAGCCTTGGCAGCGCGGTCGACGATCTCGCCGATTACGCGACCCGTCAACTTGCCGTCGACGATCTCGAGGGTGTTCGCGTGCACGAAATCCAATTCGAGTTCGTGTGCAAGGCCTTCGATGACCTGACGGAATCCGCCGGACACGACACCGCAATGGAAGCCGAGACGACGCAGGGTGCGGATCGTGGTGCGCGCGCCCGGTGTCAGTTCGATGCTCGCGGCTACCTCGTCGATAACCGAAGCGTCCAACCCGGCAAGTGTCGCCACACGCTGATGCAGTGATTCGGTGAAGTCGATTTCGCCGCGCATCGCAGCTTCCGTGACTGCCCGAACCTCTTCCTCGACGCCGGCCTTGGCGGCAAGCATCTCGATGACCTCACCCTGAACGAGCGTCGAGTCGACGTCGAACACGATGAGCCGCTTGGCGCGCCGCGCGAGGCCGGCACGCTCAACAGCGATGTCTACGTTTTCGAGGGCCGCAACTTCCGCGAGACCGGTACGCAACCGAGCATCCGAATCGGCGTCGCCGGCTGAGGTGACACTCAATTCCAAGCCTGTCACCGGGTAGTCCGCGACACCTCGAATGGAGTCGATGTTGGCGCCCTGCTTGGCCAACTCACGAGAAACGCCGCGCATGGCGCGGGCATTGACCGGGCTGCCCAGAACTACAACGGCGTGTGTGGAAACTGCAGGCCGTCCGGGCTCGACACCGATTTCGACGTCGATGTTCATACCGACCGTCGCCATGGCTTGGTCGAGTTCTTCTTGCAGCGCTTCCGGATCATTCGGGCACACGACGAGAACGCCGAGCGTCAGCCTGCCTCGGATCACCACCTGCTCGACATCGAGCAGGTTCACATCGTGCCGCGACAGTGCGGCGAACAGTACCGAGGTGACGCCGGGCCGGTCAGGCCCGGTCACAGTCACCAGAACAGTGGTGTCAGAGGCACCCACCGAGAACTCCGATCGTTTCTTTTAACTCGCGTCGTGATCGACACCTATTGTGCCAAGGCCGTACCGGACAAGCGAAAAGGCCCCGCCCGTTGTTCGGGCGGGGCCTTTTCGTTGACCTATGTAAATCTAGTGAGAACTGCCTTCGAGGGCGTCGTTCTTACTGTTATGGCCGACGCCGACGTGCGCTTCTGCGCGCATCCGCTCAACCATGTGCGGGTAGTGCAGTTCGAATGCCGGACGCTCGCTGCGGATGCGCGGCAACTCGGTGAAGTTGTGGCGCGGCGGCGGGCAACTGGTTGCCCATTCGAGCGAGTTTCCGTAGCCCCACGGATCGTCGACCGTGACAACTTCGCCGTATCGGTAGCTCTTGAAGACGTTCCAGATGAACGGCAACGTGGAGGCGCCGAGAACGAAGGCGAAGATTGTCGATACCGAGTTCAGCACGGTGAAACCGTCGCTGGGCAGGTAGTCGGCGTAACGACGCGGCATACCTTCGGCACCCAACCAGTGCTGCACGAGGAACGTGCCGTGGAAGCCGACGAACGTGGTCCAGAAGTGCCACTTGCCGAGGCGCTCGTCCATCATGCGGCCGGTCATCTTCGGGAACCAGAAGTAGATACCGGCGTAGGTGGCGAACACGACGGTGCCGAAGACCACGTAGTGGAAGTGGGCGACAACGAAGTAGCTGTCCGTGACGTGGAAGTCGAGCGGCGGGCTTGCAAGGATGACGCCCGACAGTCCACCGAAGAGGAAGGTGACCAGGAAGCCGATCGAGAAGAGCATCGGCGACTCGAAGGTCAACTGCCCCTTCCACATAGTTCCGATCCAGTTGAATATCTTCACGCCTGTCGGCACTGCGATCAAGAACGTCATGAACGAGAAGTACGGCAGCAGAACAGCACCGGTTGCGTACATGTGGTGTGCCCACACTGCGATCGACAGGGCTGCGATGGCCAGCGTTGCGTACACCAGGCCGCTGTAGCCGAAGATCGGCTTACGGCTGAAGACCGGGAAGATCTCCGAGACGATGCCGAAGAACGGCAGCGCGATGATGTACACCTCGGGGTGACCGAAGAACCAGAACAGGTGCTGCCACAGCAACACACCGCCCGTTGCCGGGTCGAAGATGTGACCACCCAGATGTCGGTCGACGAACAGGCCGAGCAGTGCAGCGGTCAGCAGCGGGAACGCCAGCAGAATCAGGATGCTGGTGATGAAGATGTTCCAGGTGAAGATCGGCATGCGGAACATGGTCATACCGGGTGCACGCAGGCAGATCACCGTGGTGATCATGTTGACGCCACCGAGGATGGTTCCGAGGCCACCGACAGCGAGACCCATGATCCACAGGTCAGCGCCGACGCCCGGCGAATGCAGTGCATTCGTGAGCGGGGTGTAGGCGGTCCAACCGAAGTCGGCTGCACCACCGGGGGTTACGAATCCGGCTGTCGCGATGATCGCGCCGAACAGGTACAGCCAGTAACTGAACGCGTTCAGACGCGGGAACGCCACGTCGGGCGCGCCGATCTGCAGCGGAAGAATGTAGTTGGCGAAGCCGAAGACGATCGGCGTCGCGTACAGCAGCAGCATGATGGTGCCGTGCATGGTGAACAGCTGGTTGAACTGTTCATTGGAAAGGAACTGCATGCCGGGCACAGCAAGCTCGGCACGCATCATCAGGGCCATCAGGCCACCGATGAGGAAGAAGGCGATGGAAGTCGCCAAGTACATGATTCCGAGCACCTTGGGGTCGGTGGTCGTAATCATCTTGAAAATGAATGAGCCCTTGGGTCCCTGCCGCGGCGGGTAAGGCCTAGCTGCAGCTATCGCGGGGACTGGCTGGGGCGCTACGGCAGTCACTGATCCTCCTGAATGTGCCTTTGGTCGCTCCTCAGGCTCCGTTACAAAGCCTTCGGCCGCGCCGCAGGGTCCGTCACCCGGGCTGCGGGAAACGGCTTCTGGCTTGCGCTCATCGAATCGTAGACCGTGACTCGGACGCCTCGCGACCCGGTCCTACTCAGCGTCGTACTCGAGGGACCGTTTTCCCGCCCGCAGAACGATCGACCTGCGGTTTATGTTCCCGAGGCGATATATGTGATCTCGAGTTTCGGCGTGTCGCGCCGAACTCGTGCGACCACCGGGGTTGCAGTTTCATCGAATCCACTTGATAAGGTCATGCTTACCTAAGTAAATGTCAGGAGTGGAATTTAGTGAAGTTTCTCCCCCGCCGCGCCGCGCTCGCAGCGATCGCGGCCACCGTCGCCGTACTTGTTCCCGCATGCTCGAGCAACGAACCCACGTCGAGCGCGAGTCCGTCCTCCGAATCCGGCGCGTTCCCCCGCACCGTCGAACACTTCCGCGGGAGCACAGAAATCCCGTCGGCCCCCCAGCGCATCGTCACGCTCGACAACAGCTTCACCGACGCTGTACTCCTTCTCGAGTCTCCGTTGGTGGGCTACACCGACTACCGCGAGCCAGGGCTCCCCGACTACCTGGGAACAACTCGTGACGAGTTCGCACCCGACGCGGTATCAGTCGGCACGGTCGGCAACGTCAGTCTCGAACAGGTCGCCGCCCTACAACCGGACCTGATCATCTCGGCGGAGGTTCGCGACGGAAAGAACTACGACAAGCTCTCCGCAATCGCGCCGACCGTCTTCACGCAGACGACGGGGCCGACATGGAAGGAGAACATCCGACTGGTCGGCGAGGCACTCGGTAAGGAGTCACTTGCCGAAGAGAAAATCACCGAATACGAAACCCGAGCGGCTTCCGTCGGCGAGAGCATCAACGAGAAGGCGAACAACCCCGTCATCTCCGTCGTCCGCTTCGCCGGCGAACCGACAGCACGCCTGTACCGCACCACGTCGTTCAGTGGCATCGTCCTCGAAGACGCCGGCCTCGCACGCCCCGCCAATCAGGGCGCCGACCCCGCTGATCCCGGAAACATCATGATGAAGATCAGCCCCGAACTGATCAACGAGGCCGATGCCGACATCATCTTCGTCAGCACTTGGCAGGATCCGGACGGCAAGAGCGCCGAAGCCGCGAAGCCGTTCCTCACCAGCCCGCTGTGGCAGACACTGCGCGGCCGCACTATCGACGTCGACGATTCTCGCTGGATGTCACCGGTCAGCATTCAGGGCGCACACCTCATCCTCGACGACCTCTCGGACACGTTCGAGCTGAACAAGTCGAACAGCTAACCTAAAGCGGCGCCCGCCCACACAGGAAGCCGTCGACTTGTCTGTTCTCTCCCGCACGCCCCTCTCCCGCACGACCCTCCCCCACACTGCTGTCCGCACCGCCGTCCGCCGTACATCGGTTCTCGGTATTGCAGCCGCACTGCTCGTTCTCACCGGTTGTTCATCGGATGCCACCGACGACGCTGCCAGCACCATCGTCCGCACGACGACGTCTATCGCCGGCGCAGCGGTCCTGGGAATCGAGCGCGATACCGCGACTGCCTGCCCCGCAGCGACAGCGCCCGACGCCGGCGCCGGTCCGGCCGTGAAACGCCACGTCGTTCATACGGCCGGTGTGGCCGAAGTTCCTTCGGATCCGCAGCGGATCGTGGTGCTCGACAGCGCCTCGATGGACGCAGTGTGCGCATTGGGATTGTGGGAACGTGTGGTGGGCGCCGCTACCGGCGTTGATTCTCCGCAGCCGTCGTACCTCGGTTTCGGTATCTCCGAGATTCCGAGCGTCGGCCCTGTCAGTGCTCCCGACGTCACTGCGATCAAGGCAGCCGCCCCGGACGTGATCCTCGGATCGTCGCCTGCGTCCGCCGATGTGTATTCACAGCTCAACGCGATTGCGCCGACGGTTTTTGCCGGGTCCGATCCGGTGTATTGGAAAGCACAATTTGCTGTGTCCGGCCAAGCCCTCGGTCGCTCCGCCGCCGCGACGGCGCAGTTGGATCGGTATCAACAGGACGCCCGGCAACTGGGTGAGGCGCTCAATGCGGCGCAAACCCAGGCATCGGTAGTCCGTTTCGGTGCTCGAGATCTCGAGATCGAAGGACCGGCGACGTTTGCCGGCCAGGTTCTCAGCGACATCGGCGCCCAGCGCCCGCCGGTCCAACGGCTCACGGACACAACAACTGCCGTAGTTCCGGCCGATGATCTGAGTTCCGCCGACGGTGACCTGATCTACGTATTGTTCAACGGTCCCAGCGGACTCGAGCACGGCACCGAGGTCATGAAGAGCGATCAATGGCACGAACTGGGCGCTGCCGCCGGACGTACGTTTGTCGCCGAGGACAAAATTTGGAACGGCAACGGAATCACTGCCGCGTACGCGATGCTCGCGGATCTACAACGCACCCTCAACGGATACGCGAGCTGATTTCATGCCGGTTCCGGAGTTCATAGTCACCTTGCGCGAGAAGGTCGGTCACGCGCCACTCTGGCTGTCCGGAGTGAGCGTCGTGATTCGCGACGACGCCGGACGGGTCCTGCTTACCCGTCGGGCCGACAACGGTCAGTGGGCCGTCGTCTCGGGTGTCCTGGAGCCTGGCGAGGAGCCGGCGTCGGCCGCTGTGCGCGAAGCGAAGGAAGAAACGGGTGTCGACGCGGAGTTGATCCGCATCACGAGTGTTGATGTCACAGAACCTATTACGTATCCGAACGGTGACGTTACGCAGTACCTGGACGTCTGTTTCCTCGCCCGATGGACGGGCGGCGACGCCCATGTCGCGGACGACGAGAACCTCGAAGTCGCCTGGTTTGCCGCCGACGATCTTCCGTCGGACCTGACCGATACCTCACGCCTGCGTCTCGAAAAAGCGTTGCAGGACAAGGCGGAAGCCTGGTTCGCGCGCTAGCCCCGCTCCCCCTACTACGAGCGAAGCCCGATTCCCGCGTGTGCAGGAATCGGGCTTTGTCGTTGAGGACTAGAAGTCCCGAGCGGGTCGCTCTAGAAGTCCCGAGCGGGTCGCTCTAGAAGTCCCAGTCGTCGTCTTCGGTGTTGATTGCCTTGCCGATGACATAGGAGCTTCCCGAGCCGGAGAAGAAGTCGTGATTCTCGTCGGCGTTGGGTGAAAGTGCCGAGAGGATAGCCGGATTGACGTCCGTCTCGTCCTTCGGGAAGAGGCCTTCGTAACCGAGGTTGTTGAGGGCCTTGTTGGCGTTGTAACGCAGGAACTTCTTGACGTCTTCGGTCAGACCGACCTCGTCGTAAAGGTCCTGGGTGTACTCGACCTCGTTCTCGTACAGCTCGAAAAGCAGCTCGAACGTGTAGTTCTTGAGCTCTTCGCGCTCGGCCTCGGACAGCTGCTCGAGACCCTTCTGATACTTGTAGCCGATGTAGTAGCCGTGCACGGCCTCGTCGCGGATGATGAGGCGAATGAGGTCAGCCGTGTTGGTGAGCTTGGCCCGTGAGGACCAGTACATCGGCAGGTAGAAACCGGAGTAGAAGAGGAAGCTCTCGAGCAGGGTCGACGCGACCTTGCGCTTGAGCGGCGACTCACCGTTGTAGTAGTCGAGAACGATCTGCGCCTTGCGCTGCAGATTGGGGTTCTCTTCCGACCAGCGGAAGGCGTCATCGATGTCCGGGGTGGAGCACAGCGTCGAGAAGATCGAGCTGTAGCTCTTGGCGTGCACCGATTCCATGAAGGCAATGTTGGTGTACACCGCTTCTTCGTGGGGGTGATGGCGTCCGGGATGAGGCTGACGGCGCCGACGGTTCCCTGGATGGTGTCGAGCAGTGTCAGACCCGTGAAAACACGCATCGTGAGCTGCTTCTCGGGAGCGGTCAGAGTTCCCCAGGACGGGATGTCGTTGGAGACCGGCACCTTTTCGGGCAGCCAGAAGTTGCTGACGAGGCGATCCCACACCTCGGCATCCTTCTCGTCCTGGACGCGATTCCAGTTGATCGCGGAAACGCGACTGACCAGCTTGACCATTAGTTCCTCACTTCGTTCGGTTGGGGGCGGAGCGACCTACAGCATGCAGGAAACGCAGCCCTCGACCTCGGTGCCTTCGAGTGCCATCTGACGCAGGCGGATGTAGTAGAGCGTCTTGATGCCCTTACGCCAGGCGTAGATCTGCGCCTTGTTGATGTCGCGGGTGGTGGCGGTGTCCTTGAAGAACAGGGTCAGGGACAGGCCCTGGTCGACGTGCTGCGTTGCGGCAGCGTAGGTGTCGATGATCTTCTCGTACCCGATTTCGTAGGCATCCTGGTAGTACTCCAGGTTGTCGTTGGTCAGGTAGGGCGCCGGGTAGTAGACGCGGCCGATCTTGCCTTCCTTGCGGATCTCGATCTTCGACGCCACCGGGTGAATGGAGCTGGTGGAGTAGTTGATGTACGAGATCGAGCCGGTGGGCGGTACGGCCTGCAGGTTCTGGTTGTAGATGCCGTGCTTCTGCACCGACGCCTTCAGCTCGCGCCAGTCATCCTGGGTGGGGATGTGAAGTTCGGCGTCGGCGAAGAGTCCGCGGACCTTGTCGGTGGCCGGCTCCCACACCTGGTCGGTGTACTTGTCGAAGAATTCGCCCGACGCGTACTGCGATTCGGGGAAGCCCTTGAAGTAGGAGCCGCGCTCGATGGCAATCCGGTTGGATGCCTGCAGGGCGTGGAACAGCACCGTGTAGAAGTAGATGTTCGTGAAGTCGATGCCTTCTTCGCTGCCGTAGAAGATTCGCTCACGTGCGAGGTACCCGTGCAGGTTCATCTGGCCGAGGCCGATGGCATGGGAATCGTTGTTGCCCTGCTCGATCGACGGCACGGAGTAGATGTGCGTCTGATCCGATACGGCGGTCAAACCGCGGATCGCGACCTCGATGGTCTTGGCGAAGTCCGGTGAGTCCATGGTCTTCGCGATATTCAGCGAGCCCAGGTTGCAGGAGATGTCCTTGCCGACGTGGCTGTAGGTCAGGTCCTCGTTGAACTCGGACGGGGTGGAGACCTGCAGGATCTCGGAGCACAGGTTGGAGTGCGTGATCTTGCCGGCGATGGGGTTGGCCTTGTTCACCGTGTCCTCGAACATGATGTACGGGTAGCCGGATTCGAACTGCAGCTCGGCGACGGTCTGGAAGAATTCGCGAGCCTTGATCTTGGACTTGCGAATTCGCTTGTCGTCGACCATCTCGTAGTACTTCTCGGAGACGTTGATGTCGGAGAACGGGACACCGTAGATGCGCTCGACGTCGTACGGCGAGAACAGGTACATGTCTTCGTTCTTCTTCGCCAGCTCGAACGTGATGTCCGGGATGACGACGCCGAGGGAGAGCGTCTTGATGCGGATCTTCTCGTCGGCGTTTTCACGCTTGGTGTCGAGGAAACGGTAGATGTCGGGGTGGTGCGCGTGCAGGTACACGGCACCGGCACCCTGACGGGCTCCGAGCTGGTTGGCGTAGGAGAAGGAGTCTTCGAGGAGCTTCATGATCGGGATGACACCCGAGCTCTGGTTCTCGATCTTCTTGATGGGGGCGCCGTGCTCACGAATGTTGGTGAGCAGCAAGGCAACTCCGCCGCCGCGCTTGGACAGCTGCAGGGCCGAGTTGATGGAACGTCCGATGGACTCCATGTTGTCTTCGATGCGCAGCAGGAAGCAGGACACGGGCTCGCCGCGCTGCTTCTTGCCGGAGTTGAGGAACGTGGGGGTGGCGGGCTGGAAGCGTCCGGCGATGATCTCGTTGACGAGCTCGACGGCCAGATCTTCGTTACCGGCAGCCAACGTCAGCGCCACCATGCACACACGATCTTCGAAACGCTCGAGGTAACGCTTACCGTCAAATGTCTTGAGCGTGTAGGACGTGTAGTACTTGAACGCGCCCAGGAACGTCGGGAAGCGGAACTTCTTGGAGTACGCGTGGTCGATCAGGAACTTCACGAACGTACGTGAGTACTGGTCGAGAACCTCGGCGTCGTAGTAGTTCTCCTCGACGAGGTAATCGAGCTTCTCGTCGAGATTGTGGAAGAACACGGTGTTCTGGTTGACGTGCTGCAGGAAGTACTGACGAGCTGCCGCGACATCCATCTCGAACTGGATCTCGCCGTTCGTGCCGTACAGGTTGAGCATGGCATTGAGTGCGTGGTAGTCGAGACCGTTGGTGGAATCACCGCCGCGTACATCACGCTCTACGCTTCCAGCCGCGATCGTGTCAGTGATGGTTGGCGCCACTGCCCGTTCTCCTTCTCTGCTTCGAGATGATTCCAGAACTCCCCCAATCCTTCTCGTACCCGTTCGACGTCCTCGGCAGTGCCCATGAGTTCGAACCGGTACAGAAAAGGAACGTGGCATTTCTGGGAAATGATGTTTCCTGCATAGCAAAAGGATTCACCGAAATTGGTGTTTCCCGCCGCGATCACCGCTCTGATCAACGACCTGTTGTGTGGATTGTTCAAAAACGAATGACCGGCTTGGGCACATAACTGGTGTCGCGGCCTGTCACTGTAACCCCGCCACCGTAGGTGGGCAGGATCAGTACATAGGGCTCGTCAACACGAAATGAGCCGTCACGGTCATGGATAGGTATACGTGTCGCAGGCAGTCCGAGACGTTGAACGAATCGGTGGGTGTTCTCCGACACGCTGGAAAAGTAGACCAGCGAAGTCATCGGTTGTCACCATTTCCCATTACGGTGCCTGGAAGGACTTACTCGGACGCACCGGCAGTCTCGACTGTCTCGTCGACGGCTGGCGCGGATGCACTTCAAGCAGCGACGGCCAGGGTCTTGATGCGATCAGGGCGGAACCCCGACCAGTGATCTTCACCGGCAACCACGACGGGCGCCTGGAGGTATCCGAGCGCCATGACGTAGTCACGGGCTTCGGCATCCTCGGTGATGTCGATGATGTCGTATTCGATACCGGCCTTGTCGAGCGCACGGTAGGTGGCATTGCACTGAACGCAAGCGGGCTTGGTGTAGACGGTGATGCTCATTGAGAGTCCCTCTTTCGCGTAGCCAACAAAGGCCGATGTAGTGATGTTCAGCACCGATTAGACCGATTGCCGGAGTCTCGCTTCAAGCGTTCCGCGTTGTGGTCTCTCAGTGCTCAAGACACTACACCTAGTGGCCGACAGAAACACATAACGCGACATGTTGTGAGTCACAAAGGTGGAATTCCCAGGTCGACCCAGATCAGAGCCGATATTTCCAAGCACTTTTCCCGCGCGTCGGCGTGTCGCCCGTCACATTCCTACTCGGGGTCCGACCACGCCTCACAACGCCGTCTCACCCCTACCATGAGAGGGGTGGAATCACTCCCGATCGACGAATCTCAGCACCACCAGGCGACCGTCCTACGAACGCTGCAGGTAACCCCACTGATGCGCCGAATAACCTTCGGCGGATCAGGCTTGAAGACCTTCGAATCGAGCGGTTTGCCCGACGAACGAGTCCTCGTCAGATTCCCCTCGATCCACCACATGCCCGCAGTTACACAGTGCGTCGATGGACACCCTCGTCGGGCGAAGTCGATATCGACTTCGTTCTCCACGGCCACGGCGGGGCGGCACACTGGGCCGAGTCGGCCGCTCCCGGCGATACCGTCGAACTCGGACCGGCCAGTGGATGGTTCCGGCCGCCCGAGAACGCAGAGCGACTCGTACTCGTCGCCGACCACGCCGCACTACCCGCGCTCGGCCGAATTCTCGAGACAGCGCCCGCCGGACTCTCCGTCCACGTCATCGCGCAGATTCCGGATGCGCGCGAACAGCAGACCATCACAACAGACGCCGTCGTCGACTACCGATGGATCAGAGACACAGACTCAACCCTCGAGGCGCTGGCCGCCGCCCTGACCGAAAATCCCCGACCGGACGGCACCGGCTACATCTGGTGCGCCGTCGAGGCAGCTGACGCGCGCCGCCTACGCAACTACCTTCGGCACACTCTGAAAATCCCGGCCACCGACATGCACGTCATGGGTTACTGGCGCCGCGACAAAGAGAATTGGGAACGCCTGTACGCGGCCGTGTCGGATCGCATCGATGAGGCAATGGGCGAAGCGATGTTGGCAGGCAAGGACTTCGAGGCCGTAAGAGATGCCGTCGACGCAGCCATGGAACGCGAGGGTTTGTGATCCAGAACAGCACTCGGGGGCCGCACCTTCCGGCACGGCCCCCGAGTGGAGAACGAAAAAATCAGGCGTCGACGAGCGTCTTGGTTGCGCCGACCAGATCTGCAACAACCTTGGAGACCTGAGCAACAACCTCAGCGTTTTCACGCGGGTGCGCGGTGCCGAACTTGTCGAAGGTGCTGGCGACGACCAGAGCCGAATCCGCGAGCACATTGCCACCGGCAATGCCGACAGCCTTGGTGGAGTCTTCGAGAGCCCACTTCGCGCCGTTGCCACTCGGGGATGCGCTGATGATTGCAACAGGCTTGCCCGAAACAGCACCGACGCCGTAGGGACGCGAGATCCAGTCGATGGCATTCTTGAGGACGGCGGGGATGGTGCCGTTGTACTCGGGGGTGACGAGGAGGAAGCCGTCAGCGTCGCCCGCAGCGTTACGCAGAGCGTCGACGGCCGGGATGGATGCACCCTCGACGTCGAGGTCTTCGTTGTAGAACGGCACGTCCGCGAGGCCTTCGAAGATCGTCAGCGCAGCATCCTCAGGCGCAGCGGAGACTGCAGTTTCGGCGAGCTGGCGGTTGACGGATCCGGCGCGCAGGCTGCCGACGAGAACGAGAACATTGCTCTGAGACATGAGGTGCTTCCTTCGAGATTGGTGCGGTGGGTGGATCTGATTGAAAGTTATATCAGCCTAAACGGACCACGGTCCACTTGTATTCCTGCGCCCTGTAACCTTCGTCGAGTGACCCCAACCCCTCTCCCCCGGATCGGCGTGCAACCGGTCGAGCGCGGCGACGCTGCACGTAACCGGGCACTTCTGCTCGATGCCGCAGCCGCGCTTGTTGCCGAACGAGGTGTCGACGCACTCACCATGGACGCCGTCGCCTGCCGTGCGGGTGTGGGCAAGGGCACAGTATTTCGACGCTTCGGCAGTCGGTCCGGACTGATGCAGGCCCTCCTCGACCATACGGAACGAGAACTCCAGCAGCAGTTCATGTTCGGACCGCCGCCACTAGGCCCCGGAGCGCCGCCGATAGACCGACTGGTCGCCTTCGGGCGCGCTCGGATCGAAATGATGGAAGTGCAAGGCGACGTGCTTCGAGCCGCTGAGAATGCACCGGAGTTCCGCTTCGGCGGACCGGCCCGCAGCCTCGGCATCATGCATGTGATCAGCCTGCTTCGAGGAGCTGGTGTCGACGGCGATCTGGAACTACTTGCCTCCGCGCTCCTCGCACCACTCGAAGCGTCACTCGTCTTGCACCAAGTTCGGGACCTCGGAATGACACCGGCACGCCTTACCGAAGGCTGGGAACATCTTGTCCGGCGCGTTACTCGATGTTGATGCCATCGAGCCCAATTCACCCCTAGTCTGAGCAAATGCGCATCGCAGCCGCCGTCATCGGCCTCCTCGCCATCGCAGCCGTGAGCGGCTGTTCCAGCAATTCCGACTCGCCGGGTGGTTCCGAGACCACTTCTACCGCCACTTCCAGTGCGGCAGTTGCAGGCTCCGACCCAACCGGTCGGGTATTCATTTCCACCGCGGTCGACGGAACCCCCATTCCCGGCGGCGGACCCCTCACCCTCGACTTCACCGCTCCCGGCCGGATTCTCGCGACTGCCGGATGCAACAACGCCACGGGCACAGTGACATTCACCGGCGGCAAGATCACGGCCGACGCCTTGGCCTCGACCATGATGGCGTGCGAACCCGGAGTCATGGAATCCGACGCCTGGGTTGCCACACTCATCGGCGCAACGCCGGCGTGGGCGCTTTCCGGTGACACATTGACCCTCACGACGGCCGACGCCACAGTCACACTGGCCGACAAGAAGGTTGTCGATCCGGACCGTCCCGTCCAGGGCACCACGTGGACGGTGACGTCGCTGATCACTCCCAACGCCATCAGCACCAGCACCGCGCTCGAAGCCTCAGCGCCGAACTTCACGATTGCAGCCGACGGCACGGTCAGTGGCAGTTCCGGATGCAACCGTATGACGGGATCGGCAACGGTAACCGACACCACCATCACCTTCACCCCGATGGGCGCCACGATGATGGCGTGCACGGAGGACGTGGCCGTCATCGAACGCCAGGTTCTGACTGTGCTCGACGGCGAGGTTGCCTACACACTCGACGCCGACACCCTGACGCTCCGCAAGCCGGACGGCAACGGATTGATCCTCACCGCACAGGGCTAGCTCACACGTTGTCGATCAGCCAGCGCCCCAATTCGCGGGCGCTGGCATCGATTTGGGCCGGCCAGTCCATTGCGGAATCGTCAGCCTGGTCACTCACATGCTTCACCAATCGGCAACGCGCCCCGGCGGCAGTGGCCGCGTAGGCAACGGCAAAACCTTCCATGTCCACGAGGTCGGCACGCTCGGCGAGCGCATCACGGACCGCGGCATCGGAGATGAACGCGTCGCCGGTCGCGAGCACTGAATCGTCGCCGCCGAGCAGTTCCAGCCGATCAGCAACCTCATGACCGAAGGATCGAATTGCCGCGCTGCTGATGTCGTGATTGATGACAACACCCGGCACGAACAGTCCACCGTGATGAGTATGTAGCGCGCCGGCGGTACCGATATTGACCACCAGCGGCAACGCGTCCGAACTGAACCTGGCCAGCGCCGACGCGACAGCCGTTGCCGCACTGACCTTTCCAATGCCGGTAATCACCAACTCGAATTCCTGCGGAACATAGGCCGCTTCTGCCACTGTCGCACTGACCACCAGAACCTGCTGAGCACTCATGCGCGAGACGATACCGCTCGCTAGAGTTCTACCCATGGCCACATTGCGCGAGAGCATCATCGAAGAACTGGGCGCCAAGCCGTCCGTCGACGCCGCCCCGGAAATCGCTGCGCGCGTCCAATTCCTCAAGGAGTACCTACTCTCCACTCCGGCACAGGGATTCGTCCTCGGAATCAGCGGTGGCCAGGACAGCACATTGGCGGGCGCACTCGCTCAGCGCGCGGTGACCGAACTGCGAGAAGAAGGCCACAACGCCGAGTTCGTGGCCGTCCGACTCCCCTACGGCGAGCAAGCCGACGAGTCCGACGCTCAGATCGCGCTCGGCTTCATCAAGCCCGACCGTTCCTTGACCGTCAACGTCAAGCCGGGTGCCGACGCCACCGCCCGCGAAGCATCCGAGGCACTGGGTAACGGCGAACTTCGCGACTTCGTGCGCGGCAACATCAAAGCCCGCGAGCGCATGATGATCCAGTACTCCATCGCCGGTCAGCTGGGGTACCTGGTGATCGGTACCGACCACGCCGCCGAGGCCATCACCGGCTTCTTCACCAAATTCGGTGACGGCGGAGTCGACATCACTCCACTGACGGGCCTGAGCAAGCGTCAGGGCGCCGCACTCTTGCAGGAATTGGGCGCACCGGAGAGCACGTGGCGCAAAGTACCCACCGCCGATCTCGAGGACGACCGCCCGGCCCTTCCCGACGAGGTGGCACTGGGGCTCACCTACACCCAGATAGACGACTACCTCGAAGGCAAGGATGTTGCCGACGAGGTAGCCGAAAAACTGGAGAAGATGTACACGAACACGCGTCACAAGCGGACTGTGCCTGTCACACCGCTAGACACCTGGTGGCGCTGACGCCAAGCTGCATTCAGATACCAAGCTGTAGTCAGCTGCCGAGGCTCCCGAAGAGGCTCCCGAAGCCCAAGCTGCCGAGCGAACCGGCAGAGGTCTCCACGTCCTTCGCTGCGAAGTTGGTGGTGCAGCCGTTGAACTTCACCTGGTCAACCAGTGTGAACGTGTCGGCCGCCAAACCGCTGCCGATCGCGACTCCGTAGTGCTCAACCGTAGCGTTGGGGTTCTCGGCGACAATCTCAGCCAACGTCACCGGCACGCGGTCCTTTGCGCCATTGATGTTCGAGGTGCTCCACCACTTGCCATCTTCCAGATCGGCGTGAATTCCACCGTCAACGGTGGGCACCGCGCCGGTGTTGTTGCCGGCTTCCCACACGAGCGTGGTGAATCCGTCTTCCCACTTGCCACCCTTGGTGCCGAGCAGACGCAACTGGAACGACGCGATGGAGGTCGGACTCTTTTCGGAGAAGCTGATCGGTGATTTGGCAATTTCTGCGAGCTTGATCGAGCCGGCCGAGTGGTACGACGCCGAACGATCAGTGATCGACTGAACGTGAAGCTTCAGCGAACCATCGTCGTCCTTGACCTTGTCAGTCACGTAGATGGATGCGTAATCCTTCTCGTCGCCGAACGGATTTCCCCAGCCGGCCGGAGTGGTTCCGGTCGAAAGTGCCGAGCACGGGGCTGCGGTGGGAGCTTCCGCAGCAGAACCGAGCGAGCCGCCGCTCAAAGAACCGCCACCCAAAGAACCGAGTGAACCGGTGGTCGCGCCGGCCATTGCCGGAGCGGTGAGGGCTGCTGCGCTGACGAGTGCAAAAACGAAGCCAACGCGGCGCTTGGAATTGACAGACATAAAAGAATTCCCTTTCACAGGACTTTTCGGGGATCGGATTTGAAACAAAACCTAGCACGGCAATTCGACCATTCCGCACGCCGAAAATACTGACGTCATTCAATTGAATGACACGCTCCCGGAAAAGCTAGAACAGCGCACACCCCCCAAAAGTACTAATCCGTTGGTACCAAGGTTCATTGCGACCTACCGGCAAAATTCGCAATAAAAATGCGAATCACCAGCACATCCAGCGAAAATGAGGAAATTCTACGAAATCGGAGTCATGAACTAGAAATCTGACCAGAACAAGTGTTCTCATCATTTCGGTCGGTATCTACACAATGAGGTCGCATCTGGAATATTCCGAAGAAACGTAGAAAACAGGGTTCTTTAACCGCCGGCAAAGGGCGGCAGGACATCCACGACAGGCCCCGTGGCCCTTTCGACATCACGAGTCAACTCGTCTCCGACGAGGAACGCTGACACCGACAAGATGCGAGCCATCTCGGTGCCGTATTTGTCGGTCAACACCGCAACAAGATCGGCAAGAGTGCTCGATTGCGTCAGAGCAACACTCTCTTCACTGCAACCGGTTATGTCGACTGCAGCCGCAAAATACCGAACCGAGATCGCTTCCGAATCAACCACCGATTGCACCCATACTTCTTTCCGGGGGCACAAAATCCGCAGATGCGATCCCATGACCTGCCCATTTATTCCACATCGCGCCTCGCCACAGATCTGCGAGTTCCTGGTCCGAGGCACCGGACCGCAGCGCTGCCCGCAGATCCACCTCACGGTCACTGAACAGACAGGACCGAATCGTGCCCTCCGCCGTCATTCGAGTGCGATCACAATCCGCGCAGAAAGAGCGAGTCACCGACGCAATGATTCCGACCGTGGCCGGCCCGCCGTCGACGCTCCACTCCTCGGCCGGTGCACTGGGATCGTCACGGCCGATTTCCGCCAATTCGAATTGTGTGCCCAACTCCGCAAGAAGCTCGTCGGCAGTCACCATGTTTGCCCGTGCCCAAGTGTGATCGGCGTCCAGCGGCATCTGCTCGATGAATCGCAACTCCACGCCCGCATCCAAACACCACTGAAGTAGTTCGCGTGCTCCGGCGAGAGTCTCGCGCATCAGCACGGCGTTAACTTTCAGTGGCGCCAGCCCGACCTTCGCTGCGGCACGAATACCTGCTAATACCGAAGGCAGTCTGTCGCGGCGCGTCAATTCTGCAAAATGCGCGCGGTCTACTGAATCCAGGGACACATTCACCCGCGTCAACCCGGCTGCCGCTAATTGCGCTGCGCGATGTTCCAAACCGACAGCATTAGTGGTCATTGCCAAAGGAATTCCCGGAACCCGCTGGGCGCAACCCGAAATGATTTTCTCGAGATCCTTACGCATCAGCGGTTCACCGCCAGTAAATCGAACTTCCCGAATACCGACTAGGTCAACGCCGATACCTACTACCCGAACAATCTCGTCCGCAGACAGCAAATCTTGTGGCGAGATGGCCGGTAAGCCCTCTTCCGGCATGCAGTAAGTGCAACGCAGTGAACACTTTTCGGTGATCGAGACGCGGAAGTCGCGGGCAACGCGCCCGAACTTGTCGATCAACACAGCGGTATCGGGTCGACCTGCCATTGATACAGAATCGCCACGGACAGTGGGAATCCCCATCACCACGGGAGTCATTGCCGCACCAGGTTCCGCATCACTCCAGTATGGCGCAGCATTCAACAGCATGCGTTCAACGGGATGTGACAGAGCCTGATGTGTCGGACGGATCACTCCGCCTAGAATCAGAAGATGAAAGAGGCTGCTACTGCTGTGAGCGCACGTTCCGTCGAAGATCATCGCGCCCATGTGTCCGGATTACTGGCCGCGTTGCATACCCTTGCGCCCACTGAACTCCCCGTCGTCGAATCCCTCGGTTCCATCGTCGCGACAGACATCAACTCACCCGTCGATCTACCGTTGTTTCGTAACTCGCAGATGGACGGATATGCCGTCGACGCGCAGTCGGTGCGCACAGTTCCCGTCACGCTTACTGTGCGAGGAGTTCTGGCAGCCGGCAGCGGTAAGCCCCCGAAGCACCTCGCAGGCTCAGCTTTTCGGATCATGACCGGAGCGCCCATCCCGGAAGGTGCGGACGCCGTCATCCCGGTCGAGGACACCACCAACCACTCGGAGCACACGGTCACCATCGAGCGTGGACGCACCGCGGGTGAATACGTGCGCGAACGCGGCAGCGATATCACCGCGGGAATGCTGCTGGTCCGGTCAGGCACTCGCCTCGAACCTCGACACATCGCGGCACTCGCCGCCGTCGGCGCTGCCACCGTCACCGTGTACACGCCGCCGCGGGTCGCAATCATCACCACGGGTGCCGAATTGAAGAGTGCGGGAACGCAACTCGAACCGGGCGAGATCTACGATTCCAACGGTCCGGCCCTGGCGACGTTGGCCCGAGCCAACGGCGCTGACGTCGTATCCGTTGCGCGCAGCACCGACGATCCTGACATGTTCCGCGAACTACTCTCGTACGCAACATCTGTCGCAGATCTGGTTTTCACCTCGGGCGGGGTGTCCATGGGCGACTTCGAAGTGGTCAAGGAAACACTGGGACCACTAGGTGCCCAGTTCGGCCACGTCGCCATGCAACCGGGCGGGCCTCAGGGCACCGCCGTCGTCAACGAAGTTCCGATACTGAGCTTCCCCGGCAACCCGGTGAGCACGATGATCTCGTTCGAAGTCTTTGCGCGCGGCGACATCCGACATGCCGCCGGACTCCCGTCCATCGCACCGCAGCGTCACGCCCTGACCACTCCCCTGCGATCCATTCCCGGTAAGCGCCAATTCCTGCGAGCACGACGCACCAACGACGGCGTCGAACTCGTCTCGGGTGCCGGTTCTCACCTCGTGGCCGCAATGGCCTGGGCCGACGCACTACTCGACATTGCGGCCGACGTCACCGAACTCGACGCCGGTACGCTCGTCGACGTCATTCCGCTCTCCACCTGGTACTGAAGAAGAGGATTTGATGACAGAACTGACACACGTCGACGGTGAAGGCCGCGCCCGCATGGTCGACGTGAGCGCCAAAGCCGAGACGACGCGCATTGCCGTCGCTGCCGGCGAGCTGGTGACGACGCCCGAGGTGGTTCGACTTGTCCGCGCTGACGGCATGCCCAAGGCCGACGTGCTGTCGACGGCCCGAATCGCCGGAATCTCCGGGGCCAAGAGAACATCGGAACTCATTCCCCTGTGCCACCAACTGGCCCTTTCGTCCGTCAAGGTGGAATTCGGGTTCACGGACAACTCCATCACCGTCGAGGCAACGGCTAAGACTCGTGGGCAGACCGGCGTCGAGATGGAAGCCCTCACCGCAGTGGCGATTGCCGGACTCACCTTGCACGACATGGTCAAGGCAATCGACCCGGGTGCCACGATGAACGGGGTCCGCCTTCTCACCAAAGACGGTGGTAAACGCGGACATTGGACGCGTGCGAGCGAACCGGCCCCAGCCGCTGCACCAACCGCTACACCAACCACTGCACCAGTCACCTTCACCAGCACCCGGTCCGCAGTCGTGCTGGTCGCCTCCACCGGCGGCGCCGCCGGCACTCGTCCCGACACCACCGGACCGGCCATCGCGCAGTGGCTCCGAGATCGCGATTTCGAGGTCCGCGGGCCGCTGGTCTACGCAGATGCCGAGATCGCCGCCGGCATCACGGATGCCAAATCAGGTGCCCCCGCCCTGATCATCAGTACCGGCGGAACCGGCGCATCCCCCACCGACGCAACCCCCGAAGCCACCCTCGCGGTGCTCACCCGCGAACTGCCAGGCATCGCCGAAGCTATCCGGAACAAGGGCGTCGAAAAGACCCCTCACGCTTCCCTCAGTCGTGGAGTGGCAGGACTCACAGGCGGCCCAACAGACACCACTGTCATCGTCAATCTGCCCGGTTCACCGGGCGGTGTGAAGGACGGACTTTCCGTCCTCGAACCCATCATCGATCACCTGCTCGCGCAGGTTGCAGGCGAAGGAATGCACGATGAGTGAATTACTGGCACAGATCTCCGAGCACCCCATCTCGGCCGCAACCGTCGACGCCGCCGTTGCCGGGCCGAAAAACGGTGCCGTCGTCGCCTTTACCGGAACGGTCCGCAATCATGATGGCGGGCAAGAAGTTTCAGCCCTCGAATACCAGGCGCATCCCGACGCCGAACGATTTCTGCGCACCTGCTGTGAGGAGGTATCAGCCTCCACCGGTCTGCCTGTCGCTGCAATTCATCGCGTCGGGCATCTCGAAATCGGCGACCTCGCACTGGTCGCTGCCGTCGCTGCGCCGCATCGGGCCGAAGCATTTGCGGCGTGCGCCGAACTGGTCGAGCGAATCAAAGCCGAAGTCCCGATCTGGAAGCGTCAACACTTCTCCAGCGGCATTTCCGAGTGGGTCGGGTTGTAGGAGGACGGTCATCTGCAGGTAGAGTTGCCGCTACTAGGTGTCCGAAAGTGGGCACCCAGCGTCGAAAGAACGCAACTTCAGTTCGCGCAGAGTGCTTAACGCACCCGAACTTCTTACGGCGAAGAAGCCTGCCGACCGGCAGCGCCGCCACCATTGTGCTTGATTGTCAGACCGGGATATTGCCGTGTCGACATCCGGGCACGCAAAGTGCCCCGAAAGGCTCTGAACACACTTGTCTGACACCTCGACTGCCACCTTCGCTTCCCTCGGTGTACGCGCACCCTTGGTCAAGGCCCTCGAAGACGGCGGAATCACCTCCCCCTTCCCGATCCAGATCGACACCCTCCCCGACACCCTGTCGGGACGCGACGTCCTGGGCCGCGGAAAGACCGGCAGCGGTAAGACGCTTGCCTTCTCCATCCCCATGGTCTCGCGCCTCGCCGGCGACCTCGCCGGTGGCAAGCGTCGCCCGGGTCGCCCGCTCGGACTGATCCTCGCGCCGACCCGCGAGCTCGCAACCCAGATCACCGCAGCCCTCGAGCCGCTGGCCTCCGCGTACGACCTGCGCGTCACCACCATCTTCGGTGGCGTCTCGCAGCACCGTCAGGTCCAGGCACTCAAGGCCGGCGTCGACATCGTCGTCGCCTGCCCCGGGCGCCTCGAAGACCTCATGAAGCAGAAGTTCGTCAGCCTCGACGCCATCGAGATCACCGTCCTCGACGAGGCCGATCACATGGCCGACCTCGGCTTCCTGCCCGTCGTCACCCGCATCTTGTCCGCCACCCCGGCCAACGGTCAGCGCCTGCTGTTCTCCGCCACCCTGGACAACGGCGTCGACAAGCTCGTCAAGCGTTTCCTCAAGAACGAGGTCATGCACTCCGTCGACGAGGCCAACTCCCCCGTCGCCGCAATGACGCACCACATTTTCGACGTCGACGGCGTCGAAGCCAAGAAGGCTCTCGTCGAGAAGCTCGCTTCCGGCACCGGCCGACGCATCCTCTTCATGCGCACCAAGCACCAGGCTCGCAAGCTGGCTCGCCAGCTCACCGAATCGGGTATCCCGTCCGTCGACCTGCACGGCAACCTGTCGCAGGCTGCTCGTGACCGCAACCTCGCTGCGTTCTCCGCCGGCGAAGCCCGCGTCCTCGTCGCCACCGACGTTGCCGCTCGCGGCGTTCACGTCGATGACGTCCAGCTGGTTGTCCACGTCGATCCCCCGGCCGAGCACAAGGCATACCTGCACCGCAGTGGCCGTACCGCTCGCGCCGGCAGTGCCGGTGACGTTGTCACCGTCGTCCTGCCGGAGCAGCGCAAGGATCTCGCGATCCTCATGCGCAAGGCCTCCATCAAGGTGACCTCGATTCGTTCGACGGCCAACTCCGAGCACGTCATCGCGCTTGTCGGCGACATCGCCCCGCACGTCACCCCGGCCCCCAAGGCGCCGGTTCAGCCGCAGGGCCCCGGCCGCGGAGCGCGCCCGGCACGCTCCGGACAGGCTCGTTCCGGACAGGGCGGACAGGCACGTTCCGGACAGGGCGGACAGTCGCGTGGTGCCCGCACCGGCGGCGCAGGCCGTCCCCGCACCGGTGGCGCACGGCCCGCAGCGCGCTAAACGCCCGCCTTACAACTCAATACGTTTCGAAATGGACAGCGTCGGCCAATGGCCGGCGCTGTTTCCATCCGAAACGTTCGAGGTCCGGAACCTGTTGGAACTCGGTCACTTTCCCGATACACAGCCAAGCGATCGGCCTCACCGGCGCGGGAATGTTCATCAGTTCGGTGAGATAGGCCTCGTCGTAGAACGACACCCACCCGATCCCGATGTCCTCGGCGACCGCCGCCAGCCACAGGTTCTGAATCGCGAGTACCGCGGAAAACAGTCCCGTGTCGTCGACGGTATGACGACCGAGGATATTGGGGCCGCCCCGCGACGGGTCGTAGGTGACCACGATCCCGGTGCCGCTTTCCGTGATCCCCTCGATCTTGATGGGATCGAATGTTTCGCGCCGGTCCTCGGGCAAAGACTTCGCGAAATTCACCCGCGCATCCGCCACATGGGCAGCGAATGTCTCGAGCGTTTCGGGCTTGCGGACGACGACAAAATCCCAGGGTTGCGTGTTCCCGACGCTCGGTGCCCGGTGAGCCGCGTCGAGGATGCGCATCAAGACGTCGTCCGGAATTACCTCGCCTGAGAACTCTGCGCGCACATCACGTCGGCGCCGGATCGCTTCGTATACAGATACAGCTGATTCACTCACGCTCCGACGGTATAGCGATGTAATCCCAACATGGCGTCCGGGTGGGGTTCGACGCCGACGCCTCGAACACACTCGCGTAGGGCCTCGTCTACGGCCGCACTGTCCATACCGGTGCCGATCACAACCAACTGCGTTGTTCGGGGTTCACCGGCCTTCCAGCGCAGCGGCGTGATCCGCACATGATCCCCCACCGTCTGAACCTCGAATTTGCCTGTGTACCCAGGAATCTCGAAGTTCAGGTATCCCTTGATGCGGTAGACACCTGCCGGTTGATTCTCGAGAAACCGGGTGACCGCCTTGGCGTCGAGCGGTGCGGCGGAAACAAAATCGACTGCCTCGTATCGTGTATGCACGTGATCGTGCCCGCAGGAGTCGTGATCCTCCCGCATCAACTCCTCGAGGCTGAGTTGCTCACCCGGACGCGGAGCAGACGGTGCGCCGGCGTCGAACAACAGTCCGGGATCGATCCTCGACTGCGTCGCCTCCGCGATAGGCGCTCTCGGGTTAAGACCACGAATCACCGCGGTGAACTCCGTGCGATCCTCGTCGCCGATGCAGTCGATCTTGTTGACGACCAACAAATCCGCCAGGGCGACGTGCTGATCCAGTTCCGGATGGTCGCGGCGCGTCGAGCGGAAATTTGCCCCGTCGACAACAACCACCAGTCCGCCGTAGGCAACACGAGGATTCTCACTGCCGAGTACCAGTCGAATCATGTTGCGCGGCTCGGCAAGTCCGCTGGCTTCGATGACGATGACATCGATCTCGGACTGGCGGTGCGCCAACTTGTCGAGCATCTCGTCCATATCGGAGACGTCGACGGCGCAGCACATGCACCCGTTGCTGAGGGAGACCATCGAGTCGACCTGACCGGCAACCATCATCGAATCGATGTTGACTGCCCCGAAATCGTTGACGATCACACCGATGCGGACGCCGTTGTTGTTGCGGAGCAGGTGATTGAGCAGTGTCGTCTTGCCCGAGCCCAGAAATCCGGCGACCACGATCACGGGAATCTGTTTCTTCACGAGGCCACTCTATCGGGAGCAGAGTGGGCCAACCTATTGGACACAGAGCGGTCGAATATCCTTCATCCCCTCCGTAGTCGGCGACGTCAGGATGGTGCAGGCGTTGTATCCGTGAGTCTCGGCCACTCGGCGGATCTCATTCCATCGTGCAGCATCGACGACCGGTGACCGTGAAAGCACGAAACCCGAAAGTCGAAGCGGATCGCCCACGAGTGCCCAGGAATAGTCGTCGGCTATGTAGGTGACGATGTAATTGGGTGGCCCGTCCAGACCGTCTTGTGTGGGAACGCTCGGAAAGCTCACATGCAACTGGGCATTCGTTACCAAATCGATAACTCGAGCATTACCGGCGATGCCGCTCTGCTGCCCGGCCCACGTTGTACATGTGTTCCGAACGCTCACATTCGACGCATCAAGCACCTCGTATCGAGCCTGCGTATCTTTTGCGCACATCAGGTTGAACGGCTGCGGCACAGCAGCCAATTGGTACCAATCGCCCACGTAACGCTCCACGTCCAGCGATTGCACCGGTTGTAGCGGCTCCCAGATCGGCACCGCCCGCGCCGTACCGGGCAGCAGCGCCAGAGACGCACACGCTCCGAACAGCATGATTACACTTCGCCCCGACAGTTTCATGTCCCACTCCTGTTCACCACACAGCTCTGGCCGAGCACTGCTCCAGCTCGACTTCCTACAGGGCATTCGGAGCGGACTACCGCACGGATGGGCCGGTATGGAAAACTACTTTTGGTTTGTTATAGACCTTTGTAGCAAACCTTCTGTAGTATTTGCTCTACGGTAACTGATAGCTGGAACGGAGCTTCAGACATGAACGTTGTCGATTTGGGACTCGAGCGTACGAGATACGCCGTCATCGACGAGACCATCGAATCCCGGTGGCGCCGTGTCACCTCGATGCAGCACGACACCGTAGCCATAGTCACCCCACGCGATCAGATTACCTTCGCCGATCTCGAAGTGCGCGCCGACGCAATCGCCCGTGAACTCGACATTCGAGGCCCACACGGAAGCTGCCCCGTCGCAGTAGACCTCGAGCCCACCGCCCAGGCCGTCGTCTACCTACTCGCAACCCTGATCTCCGGCCGACCGTTGGTCATGATCGATCCGCAACTACCCGACGCCCGACGCGAACACATTCTCGCCACCTCGGGAGCCGTCGCCCTGCACACCGTTCTCGAGGAAGCTGCAGCCACCGAATTCCGGTTCGGCAATGCACTCGAGCCCCTCAGTTCCGATCCGGCGATGATCGCGTTCACCTCCGGTACCAGCGGCGCTCCCAAAGGTGTCGTGCTCAGCCACTCGATGTGTCTCAACAAGGCCGACGAACTCGCCGCTGCAATTGATCTGCGTCCGGACGATCACATCGGAAACCTCCTGCCTGTCAGCTTCGGCGCCGGCATCACCGCTCTCATCATGGGACTGATGAACGGCGTCACCGTGTACTGCTGGGACCCGCGGGTCGACGGCACATCCAACCTGGACCACTGGCTCCGCAGGAACGCAATCACCACAGCCCACTGCGCGCCCTCCTTCCTGCGTGCCTGGACCGCCGCCGAACCCACTGATCGGCGCGATAGTTCCGATAACGCTCTGCGCGTCGTCGTCACGTACGGCGAGGCCGCGCACGGCCGTGACTACCAACAACACCGCGATCACGGATTCTCGGGTGTCACCTACGTCAACTGGATGGCCACCACCGAGACCGGCGTGGTCGCGTACAACGCTTTTCCTCCGGGTTCGGCATTCCCGTCGGGCATCGTCCCGGCCGGTCGTGCTCGCGACGGGAAAGACGTCCAGATCGTCGACCTCGATGGCAACCCACTCCCCGACGGCGAGGTCGGCGAAATCCACATCATCTCCAGCGACTTGGCCGACGGCTACCACGGCGATCCTGAGCGGACATCGCAACGCTTCACCGCCCTCGCTGACGGTGTCAGCCGCTACCGGACGGGCGACCGTGGATGCATCGATACCCAGGGGGAACTACAACTCAGGGGCCGTCTCGACGACGCTGTGAAGATCCGCGGGTATCTCGTCGAACCCACCGAAGTCGACGCCTCACTCCGCGCGATCTCCGGCGTCGTGGACGTTGCCGTCATTGTGCAAACCGAGAACGACGACCCGGTTCTGTGCGCCTACGTCGTCAGCAATCCGAATCGAATTACCTTGTCCCCCGCCGAAGTTCGACGTGAACTTTCCCAACGGCTGCCGGGCTGGATGGTGCCCCGCCACATCATCATGCTGACTTCTATCCCTCGCACCGAACGCGGAAAGATCGACCGCGCCGCACTTCCCGCGCCGGCACCCGTCACCACCACGACGGCCGGACCGACGCTGGAAACCATCACCGAATTTCGCATTGCCATCATCTGGTCCAAGATCATCGGCCTCGAAAGCTTGGACCGCGACGACGATTTCTTCGCGCTCGGCGGCGATTCACTGGCTGCCGCCGAGATGCTGACTGCCGTTCGGGCAGCGGTCCTGGTCACCGTCACCGGAGCCCAATTTGCCACGGCCACAACCATTCGAGAACTGGCTGCGCTCGTCGACGCCATGCTCTGCAACAGGAAACGTGACGAAGGTCGGGCTTCCGACTTGGTTCCTCTCACCACCGAAGGTTCGCGAACCCCGCTCTTCCTGATCACCGGTGCCGGAGCGCCGGCACTGAGCTTCCTCGCAATGACGCAGGCAATGTCCGGAAACCGACCGGTGTACGCCCTGCAAGCGCATGGAATGGAATCGCGCGGCCTCCCCGATCGAACTATCTCGAAGATGGCTGATCGGTATATCCGTGAGATCAGGAAGGTCCAGCAGCACGGACCCTATGTCCTCGGCGGCTACTCGCACGGCGGTTTCGTTGCCCTGGAAATCGCCAGTCGCCTCCACGACGAAGGCGAGACCGTCGAGCACGTTGTCATTCTGGACACCCACCTGCGCGAGAACATGATTGCGCCGAACCCTGACGCTGTGCGCGAAGAAGAAGGCCCCGAGACAACGAGCCCCGAACCCGTTCTCAATGCGCGAGCACGCACGTCGCGGAAATCAGTCCTGGGAATTTGGTTCCGATACCAGTTTGCCGGAGTCATGCAGTTCGACACCTCGATGCAGTGGTACCTCTTCTATCACCGCGGACTCGCCTCGCTTCGAAACTACGTCCCGTGCCCGTACCGCGGTGCGGTAACCGTCATCCGCGGTGAGGACAACCGTCAGAGCGCCGCTGACTGGTCGGCTGTCGCCACAGGCCGTGTCACCTTCGAAGACATCCTCGGATCCCATGAGGACATCCTGCGGGCCCCGTACGCAGTTGCTGCCGGCGAGGCCGTCGAGCGCGCCCTGGCGTCACAGACCGCGGGAATCCGCACATAATCCTCCCGCAGCAGGCGTGTCCCCCTTAACCGCCTGCTGCGGCGAGTACTACCAAGCTCGAGACACAAAAAAGCTCCTCACTCGCGAAGGTTCGCAAGTGAGGAGCTTTTTCTCGGGTGGAGCTAAGGGGACTCGAACCCCTGACCCCCACACTGCCAGTGTGGTGCGCTACCAGCTGCGCCATAGCCCCGTATTCAGTTGATCTTGCAGGCGACTGTTCTGCTTTCCGCTTGCTCGAAGAAAGTTACACCACTTGCGCGTCGGGCTACAAATCGGCTGGTCAGAAGGGTGCGGCCGCTCTCACTTCAGAGCGGCCGCAATCGCCTCAGGAAGTGAACTGCGAGACCCAGTCGCTGTTCTTGGTGCTGACGATCTTGCCGTCCGCAACCACCGTCGGGGTGCCAGTGCTGCCGGCCGCCGAGAGCGCTTCACTGGCTGCAGCTGCGTTGGCCGCAGCGGCCTCTACGTTCACTCCCGAGGAGATGCAGGTGGCTGCGGCCGGAGACGCACCGTTCTCGGTGGCGAGGCTCGCCAGTTCGTCGTTGCTGTGATCACTCTTTCCGCTCTCGGCCGGCTGGTTGTCCGGCGAAAACAGTGCCGTGTGCAAGCGTGAGTACGCGATGGCGTTGCCGTCCTGCGCGACGCACATCAACGCAGCGCCGGCGCGGGTGGAGTAGTCGCCGCTACTCGATGCCTTGTTGAGGAAGTTGAGCATGTGATAGCGAACGGCGATGTCACCGTTGTCGATTGCCTGCGCGACTGCCTGTCCGCTCAGGTGCTCGAGTGCCGCGCACGCTGGGCACAGCGGATCCTCGAAGATGTCGAGAGTGGTACGCGCATCAGGCTTTCCGAGCAGTACGACGCCGTTGTCCTGGACTGTGACCACAACCTCGGAGTTCTGCACCGAGCCGTAGCCCTCGTTCTGCACTTTGTTCTTGCTGCTCTGCCACCAGATGCCGCCGAACACCAAGGCTGCGATGACTACGATCGCCAACCCGCCGATGATGTAGGTAGAACGACTCGATACCGGTTCCGGGGTGTACTTCTTGTTCTGGGCGCTCACGCTGATGCAGTCCTTCGTGCGTCGGTAGTTTTGTCTACCTTGCCACTGAAGACTGAGCTTCAACTGAGAAACCCACACGTGATCCCTGTCCCAATGCCAACGGTGAGCGCGGGAAGACACACAACCACACTGCCAGCGCCAAGAAACCGATGTCCCGCAAGATCTCGCTGAGGTAATCCCACGCGCCCACGTCGGCCGCTCCACCACCGCCGAAACAACCACAGTCGATGGACAATCCACGGGCCCACACCGAAATGATCACGCCGATCAACACGACGAGTACCAGCACGGAGACAACGGCCGATGCCCGGACGGCAAGACCGACGAGCAGAAGCAATCCGAGGATGATCTCGATCAACGGCAATGCCATCGCAACGGGTCCGACGAGGCTCTCGGGCAGAAGTTGGTACGCCCGGACAGCGATCTTCGTCTGCACGGGATCGAGGAACTTCAGCCCACCCGAAATCAACCAGACAGCCGCCAAGCCCAACCGGGCCACAAGACTCACGATGCGAATCGCCACGAGCCGAGCCTACAGAGCGACCTAGTGAGCAGGCTCAGAGCTGACTGCCTTGGCAGTCACTGACTTCCCCGGCACCAGAAGCCAGCCCACCGTAGCGAGGACAACCACGGATCCCATCGCGGCGAACGCCACGGAGTACGAGAAATTCTGAGCCAGCAGGCCCGCACAGATCGGAGCAACAACCCCGCCGACGTCGGACATCATCTGGAACACCGCCAGAACCGGGCCTCCGCGAGCCTTCGAACCGACAACGTCGGCAACCGCAGCCTGCTGCGACGGACTCATCAAACCCGAACCTGCGCCGGTAATCGCGGCGATCACGAAGAACGCAACCAAGTTTTCGGTGAATCCGATCGCGATGGTGCCGAACCCGCACACAAGCAAGCCCGCGATGACAAACGGCTTGCGCCCGTACTTATCGGATAGTCGACCGGAGAACGTCAAGACCAACGCATTTCCGACGGCGAAGACCGCCAACGCGTAGGCCGCGACCGAATCCTCGCGCTCCAGTGCCTCCACCACGAAGAGCGGAACCATGGCGACGCGGACGCCGAAGATGACACCACCGAAGGCCAGGTTCGAGCCCAGCGCCGCCCGATACACCGGCGAACGCAAACCCTCGGCCAACGTCATCGGTGTGACGACCTCGCCCTTCTCCGGCGACGCCAGATGCGAGCCGCGCAAGCTGACAAACACCACCGCAGCGGCGACGACAAGCGTGACCGCGTAGATGATGAACGGCATCCGCAGACCGAACTGCAGGAGCGCACCACCGAAGATCGGACCCGTGATCGAGCCCATCAGGAAACTCGTCGCGTACAGGCCGGAGACCCTGCCCCGGCTGTCCGGCGGTGAGATCCGGATGAGCAACCCCAGCGCGGAGACCGTGAACATGGTCGAACCGATGCCGCCGGCCGAACGGAACAGCAGCAGTTGCCAGTAATCCTGCGCAAACGCACACGCACCGGTGGACAACGCAACGATCAGAAGTCCGGTGATGTAGACGGGCCGCTCACCGAGCTTTTGCACCAAGGTGCCGCTCATCGGCGCAAACACCAAACGCATGAATGCAAACGACGAGATGACGACGGTGGCGGCGGTCACCGATACGTCGAAGCTGCGGGCGAACTGCGGTAGCGCCGGGGCAACTACACCGAACCCGAGGGCAATGACGAAGCTGGCGGAAACCAGTACCCAGATTTCCTGTGGCAGTCTGGCTGCGCGAGTTTTCATGTCGCCCAGGATTTTAGCCGGGTTTCAGAACGCTCGACACCAGGTCCTTGGCCGCCGCCTGCACCTGTGCGAGATGCTCGGCGCCCTTCATCGACTCGGCGTAGATCTTGTAGACGTCCTCGGTGCCCGACGGTCTCGCGGCAAACCACGCATTCTCGGTGGTGACTTTCAAACCGCCGATCGCGGCGCCGTTTCCGTGAGCTGCCGTGAGCGCCGCAGTAATCGGCTCACCCGCCAATTCGGTGGCAGTGACCTGATCCGGCGACAGCTTTGCCAGCACCGCCTTCTGCTCGCGGGTCGCCGGAGCATCGATGCGCGCATAGGCGGGAGTGCCGAACTTCTCGGTCAGCGCCGTGTAATGCTGCGACGGCGTCTTACCCGTTACCGCTGTGATCTCCGACGCCAGCAGCGCAAGGATGATCCCGTCCTTGTCCGTCGTCCACACCGAACCGTCGTGGCGCAGGAACGACGCCCCCGCGCTCTCTTCGCCGCCAAATCCCACAGAACCGTCGAGCAGACCCGGCACGAACCACTTGAAGCCGACCGGAACTTCGAGGAGTTGACGCCCCAACCCGTCGACAACCCGGTCGATCATCGACGAACTCACCAGAGTCTTGCCGACCTTGGTATCGGCGCCCCAATTCGGTCGATGAGCGAACAGGTACTCGATGGCGACAGCCAGATAGTGATTGGGATTCATCAATCCACCATCGGGTGTGACGATGCCGTGGCGATCGGAATCGGCGTCGTTGCCGGTGGCGATGTCGTACCGATCGCGGATCCCGATCAACGACGCCATGGCGTCCGGAGAGGAACAATCCATGCGGATCTTTCCGTCCGTGTCGAGCGTCATGAATCGCCACGTGGGATCGACCAACGGATTCACCACTTCGAGATCGAGGCGATGTGTTTCTGCGATTGCGCCCCAGTAGTCGACGCTCGCTCCGCCCAACGGGTCTGCGCCGATCCGGATACCGGCGTCGCGGATCGCTGCCAGATCGAGCACCGACGGGAGGTCGTCGACGTAGTGACGCAGAAAATCGTATCGCTCGACGCGGGCGTGTGCCTGCTTCGCAGTGACGCGTCGTACGCCCGAAAGTCCGTTTCTGATCAGTTCATTGGCGCGTGCAGCGATCACGGATGTGGCATCGGTATCGGCCGGGCCGCCGTGCGGAGGGTTGTATTTGAATCCGCCGTCACGCGGCGGATTGTGCGAAGGCGTGACGACGATTCCGTCGGCTCGGGCTTCGGGACGAGTGGAGTTGTAACGCAGGATCGCATGGCTGACAGCGGGCGTGGGCGTGTATCCGTCACGCGAATCAACAAGCACCACTACGTCATTGGCAACCAGAACTTCCAACGCGGATGTCCAAGCCGGCAAGGAAAGTGCATGGGTGTCGCGTCCGATGAACAACGGCCCGTCGATGCCCTGCGACGCTCGATACTCGACGATCGCCTGCGTCGTGGCAAGAATGTGGGCTTCGTTGAATGCGTTGTCGAGACTGGAACCTCGGTGGCCCGACGTCCCGAATACCACCTGCTGCAGAGGATTCTCGGGGTCCGGCGTGCGGACGTAATAGGCAGTGACCAGATGCGGTACATCCACCAAATCCTGTGGCAGTGCCACCTGTCCTGCTCGTTCGTGCGCCACGACTCCCCCTAAGCACGGTGGTCGGCCACGAAGCCGACACGACTGAAGCCCATTCTCTACTCTGTGATCTGAATTCCCAACCAGGCAGCGCTGAGACCGACGACAAGACTGACGATGATGTACACCAACGAGAGGGCCGTCTGACGCTTCTCGAGCATGCCGACATTTTCGTTCGAAAAGGTCGAGTACGTGGACAAACCGCCACAAAAGCCCGTCGCGAGCAAGGCAGCCAACGGGGTGGAGAGCGTTGCGCCGGTGAACAATCCGAGCAGGAAGCAACCCAGGACGTTAGCCGCGAATGTTGCGGCCGGAAATCCCTTGTAGGCAGGGACGTATTTCGCAAGGAGGTATCGGCCGGTGGCACCGGCACCTCCGCCGAGAGCTACGAGGACAACGGTCATGCCACTGCCCCTTCACGATTACGTATCCACCGCTCACCGAGTTCCTTGCCCAACGCCGCAGCAAGAATGGCCGGAATCAACGTGCCGAGCACGTACAGGATCGATCGAATCGGGCTTTCGGTCACCGCATGAACCGCGAACGACGAGAACGTAGTGAAGCCGCCACAAAATCCTGTACCGAGGAAGACGTACCACCCCTTGTTGTGAACCAACAGTGCGGCAAGGATTCCGAGGATCAACGAGCCGACCACATTGATGACGAGCGTCGTCCAGATGTGCGGGAACAGCTCACCGAGGCCATATCGTGTCAGCGCCCCGAGCGCGCCGCCGGCGGCCACCGCACCGATGGCCGCCGGTAGTTTCAATTCACTCACGCTCACACGACTACCTTTGCACTGTTCGACCGATTCGGCGAGAGCTAGGCCGAGAGTCAAGCCCCGGGTGCGGATCGTGGGCGTCGCGGAACGAAGTAGCTTGTGCGCTCCTGATACTCCCGATACCCGGGACGCTGAGCCATATGCCTTTCGAGGAGTCGCGCTCCGGTGGCGAACACCAGAAAATACGTCATTGCGACGGGCGAGAGAATTGTCAGCACTCCCGGCCAGGCGGATGCAGCGACGAGGAAGATCCCCCACCACACGCACGCGTCACCGAAATAGTTCGGATGACGCGTCCAGGCCCACAGTCCCTGATCCATGATGTGCCCGCGACTACCGGGATCGGATTTGAAGGCCGCCATCTGCCGGTCACCCACCGCCTCGAATGTCACTCCCAGCAGCCACAACAGCACGCCGAGCACAACAATGACGTTGAACCCGCCACTCGACTGTGCCGACACCTGCACCGGAAGCGAGACAAACCATAAGGAAATACCTTGTGTCACATAGATTTTCCGAATCGCATGGAGAGTGCGATTGCCACTCGCTTTGCCCAGCAGTTCCTCGTAGCGCGGGTCTTCACCCTTTCCTCGGGAACGCACAGCCATGTGCGACGCCAATCGCAATCCCCACATCCCCACCAGCGCAAGCATCAAGAGTCGACGCCACAGATCGCCCGTACCCACCGCCGCGGACACAGCAGCGATCACCACAAAGCCAACACCCCAGGACACGTCGACGACGTTGTGGCGGCCGATCCGCACACCGATCACCGCCGTCACCGCCATAGTGACAACAATCGCCAGCAGACTCGCGAGCGCAACCGTACCCATTACGGTCGCACCGAAAGAATCTGGTGAACGCCCATACGGCCGTCCCGGAAAGCCATACCGCCGCCCACAAGATAGAGGCGCCAGACGCGAGCAACCTCGAGTCCGACCAGTTCGACAACCCGCTCGAAGTTGGATTCGAAGGTGTCGATCCATGCGTCCACAGTCCGCACATAGTGCTCACGGAGGCCCTGGACGTCACGCACCTCGAGGCCACCCTCCTCGATCATCGCGACCGTGCGCCCCAGCGGGCGCATGAACATATCGGGCGCGATGAATGATTCGATGAAAGGCCCGCCGCCGGGATACGCGCCCGTACGGGACATTTGCTGAATCAGCACTCGACCACCCTCGATTACGTTGTCATGCAGCGCTTTCACGTAAGTCGGATAGTTGTCTTCACCGACATGCTCACCCATCTCGATCGAAGCAACAGCGTCAAACGGACCGTCGGGAATTTCGCGGTAGTCCTGCAAACGGATCTCCACCCAATCCTCGAGTCCGAGCATCCGGACCTTCGCGTCTATGAAAGCCTTCTGCTCCGCCGAAATCGTTACTCCGACAACATGTGCACCGTATTCACGGGCAGCTTGCAAGCTCAGGGAACCCCAACCGCAGCCAACGTCAAGCAGACGACGTCCTCGGGACTGATCGAGGCCGATCTTGCGACACACCAGGTCCAGTTTGTCGCGCTGAGAATCCTCGAGCGTGTAATCGGGATCCTCCGACGTCCAGTACCCGGAGGAGTAGGCCATGTTCTCGTCGAGAATTAGCTGGTAGAAGTCATTGGAGAGGTCGTAATGGTGCCCGATCGCAGCCCGATCCCTTGCGAGACTGTGCAGACGCCCCCTGACCTGAGCCTGCGAATTCGGCGGCGGTAGCGGCCGTCCGAATGCCCCCAGCGAACGCGCAGCCTTGACTGCCGCGAGTACAACGGCCGGAGTCGTTGTCACCGAACCCAACCCGCGCTCGGCCGAGACTTTCCACACGTGGGTAAGCGCGTCGCCGAGATCACCTTCGACGTCCAACTCTCCCAGAACATACGCCTGCGCGGCGCCCAACTCGCCAGGATTCCACAGGAGCCGACGCAACACATTCGCGTTGCGCAGAGTCACTTTCGGCGCGTTTGACGGCCCTGCAGAGCTACCGTCCCAGGCGGTGAGACGAACCGGAAGCTCACCCCCGACAAGCGGCTCTATCAATTCGGCCAATCGAGCAGCAACAGTGGCAGTCATTGCGGGTTCCTCCGATCGAGAATCACTTGCTGGACGTCGAGATACCCGGACCGGAATCCGGCTTCGGAGTAGCAGAGATAGAAGTGCCACATCCGGGCGAACACCGCATCAAATCCGAGTTCTTCGACTTCTTCGGTTCTGGCAGTGAACTTCTCATCCCACAGACGCAAGGTTTGTGCATAGTGATCACCCATGGACATTCGCTCACGCACCCGCAGCGTGGTCAGCCGTTCGGTCACATCCTCGATCGCGCGTACCGAAGGCAGGAATCCGCCGGGGAAAATGTACTTGTGTACCCACGTATAGGTGTTGCGGGTAGCCAACATTCGATCATGCGGCATGGTGATGGCCTGAATCGCGGCCCGTCCGCCGGGAGCCAACAGAGAATCGATTTTCTGGAAGTAGCTCCCCCAATACTGGTGGCCGACGGCCTCGATCATCTCGACCGACACCACCGCGTCGTACTCACCCTCCACCAGCCGGTAATCCAGGAGGTCCACCTGCACGCGATCGGCAAGGCCAACAGCACTGATCCGCTTGGATGCCAACTCCTGTTGCTCCACCGACAAGGTCACCGATCGCACCGTCGCACCACGTTGCGCCGCGCGAAGCGCCAGTTCACCCCAGCCCGTTCCGATCTCGAGAACCCGTGAGCCTGGCCCCACGCCGGCGCCGTCGAGGAGTCGATCTATCTTGCGGTGCTGCGCGGCGGCAAACACGTTCCACGACGGCAACGCTCCCGTCGCGAGGTTCTCGAACAACGCACTCGAGTAAGTCATCGTGTCGTCGAGGAAAAGTTCGAACAACTCGTTGGACAGGTCGTAGTGCCGGGATATGTTCGAGCGTGTGTTCTGCGTCGAATTACGTTCATTACGAGGCTGTTTCGGAATGTACAATCCACGCAGACGCTGCAAGAACCCGGGAATCAATGTCGCGACGCGAGATGCAAACACTTCGAGGACTGCAGTGAGATCCGACGCCTCCCAGTCCCCGGCCATATACGATTCGCCGAAACCGATCAGGCCACTGTCACCGACCCTCGCTGCAAAATCCTCAGGTCGATGAATGATCATCAACGGAGCGCCGACGCCCCCACCGCCGGAGACGTCACCGTTCGGCATCTGGACCCGCAAGGGCAAGCGCGCCACAGCTTTATGGAACAGCGATCGTGCAACTGGTGCCGCGATACGCACCTTCAGACCGCCCGGAACTGTAGCAACGCCGGGCCATCGATCAACCTCAGCGGCCAGAGTGGTTGTGGTCATTGCACTGCCTCCTGTGGTTGGTGTCGAGGTCTGGGAACTATCGGTAAGCGTTTGGCCCACAATCGGATTCCCTGGTATCGGATCTGCGCGGATGCCAGAAGTGGTGCGAGTGGGATAGCCAACGCACTGCGCAGAATTTCGCTCGTGGTTGCCGGCGAACACCGACCGGACACCGTTGCCACGAACGGTGCCTGCCCGTCGCGAGCGAGCACGATCGACAGATTCAAAGACTCCTCCGGCAGAGGCAAGTGCATTCGATACTCGCCCGAGACGTCGTTGAACGGCGAGACGTAGAAAGCCTTAGCCGTTCGGGCCGAACCCCGGTCGTCGGGATTGAGCAGGTAACAATGCCGTTCCCCGTAGGTGTTGTGAACTTCTGCCACCACAGCAACCACACTGCCGACGTCGTCCAAGCACCAGAAAACACTCAACGGGTTGAACACATAACCGAACACCCGCGCATTCGCTAGCATCACGATGCGCCCACCGGAAAAATCTGTGTTGTTGGCGGCGAGGAACGCTTCAACATTTCCTCGAAGGGTCTTCATCGGATCACCCAAGTGATCTCCGGTATCGAATCCGGCCAACGGCCGCAGAGGTTTCGGGAGTACCGGGAGCTGGTCGACATCGACAAGCCAACTGTAGCTCCGGTATTCGAACTCGTTGCGCAGCGGTTCGGATCGCACGTGCCGAATGCTCATGTGAATGATGGCAGGTAGACAAGGCATGCTCATGACCATCGCCCGCCCACTCGTTCAGCAGCACGCAATCCGGACAACGCACCGTCCTCGTGAAACCCCCAACCGTGATAGGCGCCCGCAAAGGCGAGTACATTCGTGTCGAGTTCGGGAAGGCGCCCCTGCGCCGCAACAGAAGCCGGCGTGTACTGCGGGTGCTCATACATCATCTTGTCGATCACGGAATCCGCAGCCACCATGTCATCCCCACCCAAGGTCACCATGTACCGACGACCCGTGTCGGGGAGACGCTGCAGGCGAGTCATGTCGTAACTCACCAGAACATGATCGGACGGCGCGCCACAATCCGGAAGATAGTAGTTCCACGACGCCCGAGCATTCCAATTCTGCGGCAGTACAGTCTCATCCGTGTGCAACTGCGTGTGATTGATTGTGTACGGCATAGCACCGAGCACCTCGTGTTCCGTCGCCGTCGGATCCGCCAGAATCTTCAACGCCTGCTGGGGATGCGTTGCGACAACCACGGCGGCGTAGCTCTCCAGCCGATCGTCTCCCCCACGAATTTCAACGGAATCGTTGTGCCGGTATATCGCCCGCGCGGGAGTGCTGAGCCGAACATCACCGATGCCCCGGGCCACAGCGTTCACGTACTCGACCGAGCCGCCCGTGACCGTTCTCCAGCTCGGCGAGCCGGCAATGCTGAGCATCCCGTGATGGTCGAGGAAGGAAAACAAGTATCGCGCCGGATACTCGAGCGCCGATGACGGATTGCACGACCACACCGCTGACACCAACGGTGTCATGAAATGCGCCGTGAAGTATTCGGAGAATCGACCCTTCTGCAAGAAGGCACCCAGCGTCTGATCCGGCATCGATGCATCTGTCGAATCCAGCACAGCACGCGCTCGCCGATGAAACCGCTTGACCTCCATCAGCATCGAGAGGAAGCTGCCGTTGACCAACAACCCGGGCGTGGGGAGCACTCCGCGCAAACCCTGCCCACCGGAGTATTCGAGACCACAACCTCCACAACGCACCGACATACTCATGTCCGACTCCTGCGTTACGACACCGAGTTCGGAGAAGAGTCGCAGCAACGTCGGATAGGTACGGTCGTTGTGGACGATGAACCCGGTGTCGATTGCAAGATACCGACCCTCAGGGTCCGTCACCGAGTGGGTGTCCGCATGCCCGCCCAAGCGCGAGTCCACCTCGTACAAAGTCACATCCGAGTCTTTGCTCAGCACCCACGCTGCAGTCAGCCCGGCGACTCCGCTGCCCACAACGGCAACCTTGCGCTTTTCCGAACTCATCGTCGTTCTCCTTGCTTCAATTCGGTTACTCCCCGCGCCATGCCCGAAACAGCGATGATGGCCAATCGGTGCCAGCAACGGGGTCGACTCAACATGAAGTGCCCCGCACCTTCGACGCCGATCCACTCGGCGTCGGCACCGGACCGCTGCGCCATCTCGACCGTCGATTGTGAAGCGGCCGGATCGGTCCAGCGATCCGCAGTGCCGTGGATGACCAGCAGTCGAGTGCCTTGATCAAGTTCCAGTGACGTCCCGGCGGGCCACCACGGCGCAAGTGCGACGACGCCGGCAATTGCCGCGTCACCCGACAACCCGTCACTCAGCAAAGCGGCAGCCACCCGCCCACCCATCGAATGACCGAGCAAAACCACTGTGGCGCCAGGGTCGCTCGCTGTGATCCGATTGAGCGCCTGCCGAGCATCTGCCACTGGACTTTGCTCGGCCCCGTTCCACCCACGTGTGCGATATCGGACCTGAACTGCCTCGAACCCCTGCCGCCGAAGTGCGGCAGTGAACGGAAGCATCCGCAGGTTCGACAGGTGCCACAATCTCGACCGTCGGCGACTCAAAACCTTGCCACCAGGCAGAACCATCACCACCACCCTGGGTCTTTTGCCAGGCGTCGTCGAATGTTGAGGCGTCATAGGCAGTATTCGGAGCCGCAAGCCACTTGGATGGGGACTGCAATGATTTTTTGTCCACGTCCCCGCGGGGACGCTTTTCAGTGTCTGTCGAAGTTTGTCGGTACCCCGGTTTACTGTCGAACGAATATTCGAGCCAGGGGGTTGGCGATGAACACGATGGAATTGGACAGAGCAGCAGACGGAGTCACGGAGAGGGGTGCTGACAAGGAATCCGAGAGGGCGGCTGTCGACAATATCGGTGTGGAAATCTGTGCACTCGCCGGCCAAATTGCGGCGGCTACCGCCCGATTCCTCGCACTCCTCGGCGACTTCGACGAACAGCGCGGATGGACCGGCCCCGGCCTTCACTCCTGCGCCCACTGGCTGTCCTGGAAATGCGGACTAAGTCTGCATACCGGTCGCGAATACGTGCGCGTGGCCAAAGCGCTCCGCCCTCTACCGAAGATGCAACAGGCATTCGAGCAAGGTCGATTGTCGTATTCCAAGGTTCGTGCCCTCACCCGCGTCGCCACGCCGGCCAACGAGGCGCAAATGGTCCGTATGGGCCGCGAAGCGCCCGCCGCCCAGATCGACCGCCTTGTCGCCGGCCTCCATACCGCCTCCGATAAGGAAATCGCACGCCGGAAATCACCCGATCGCTTCCAGATCCGCTGGCATTGGGATCCGGACACCGGAGATTTTGTCCTCAAAGGCCGACTCCCGGCGCAAGACGGAGCCCGACTCATGGCAGCAATCACCGCATCCGAGCGTGAGCGCACCCGCACATCGCCGGAACAAGCCGGGCCAGAACAAGCCGCGCCGGAAGAACCTGTTACACACGCGAATGCAGCCAAGAAACCGCCGGGCGATATCGGGCCCGCACTCCTCACGATGGCTGACCTCTCCGCGGCAGCCGTCGCAAACCCTGCAACGGGAGCCAGTAGCGCCGCCGAAGTGGTGTTTTTCCATGAACACGACACCGTCCGGATACCCGGCGGACCAGCATTGCCCGAAAACGACACGGAGGAAGTACTCTGCAACGCCCGCCTCCGACTGGCGAAAACCAAAAAGGGCTGCGTCCTGAGCCTGGGCCGACGGACCCGTGTCACCAGCGCCAAACAGATGCTGGCTCTCACCTACCGCGACGGCTACTGCCGCACACCAGGTTGCGGGCGCACCAGATTTCTACACGCTCACCACGTCCAATTCTGGGGGCGCGGCGGAAAGACCGATCTCGACAATCTGATTCTGCTGTGCGGCACGTGCCATCGGGCTTTGCACCGCGACCAATTCACGATCACTGCACACGGCGATCAACAATTCGAGTTTCACACCCCGGACGGAGATGTTTTGGCGCCCTCCCCGCCAATCAGCGGCCTGGCAGATCAACTCTTGCGCGACGGTATCCCCGACAACGCGATCATTCCGAACTGGGGAGGCGAACCCCTGCACCTGGACCATGCAGTCAGTGTCATTCTCGACGGTTGGGCCCCAAAATAGACAATCGGATCATCCTCACATTCCGGTAGTGCAACGGGCTTAGGATCCGTCGCGTGACCCAGAAAATCGCACGTACCTCAGCCGCTCTCACATTCCTCTTTGCCGGCGCGGTAGTCGCCGGAACTATGACTGCTGCAGCCAGTCCCGGCTCATCCGCGCTCACTCCGGCTGCCACCCAGAAGACGGTAGTCATCGGACTCGACGGCACAATGCTCAGCCACGTCAAGACCGCTGATGCACCCAACCTGCACAAGCTGATCGCCGAAGGCACCAGCGGAGAATCGTCCATCCTCGGCCACACCACCATCTCCGGGCCGTCGTGGTCCACGATCCTCACCGGTGTCTGGGACACCAAGCACCGCGTGATGGACAACACGTTTGCCGGTGCTCGCTACGATCTCTACCCCACTGTCTTCACCCGGATCGAAGCAGCCAACCCCGCTCTGGTGACCGAGTCGATCTCCACCTGGGGCGGCATCAGCAACATCGCATCCAGCGGCACGCCGAAGGCCGACGTCGTCATCACCACACCCGACGCCGGATCGATTGCTGCCACGGACATTGCGACGGCAAACGCAGTCGTTGCTGCCATCACAGACAGAGGCCCAGACCTCATCTTCACCCAACTGGATCAGGTCGACGGTGCGGGGCACGCTGCCGGCACCAACGGACCTGGATACAAAAAGGGCATCGAGACTGTCGACGTAGAGGTCGGAAAAATCGTCGCCGCTGTCGATGCCCGGGCCGCGACGACCGGCGAGCAGTGGACGGTCCTCGTCACCGCCGATCACGGTCACAAGCCGTGGGGCGGCCACGGCGGACAATCCGCAGCAGAGGCAACCTCATTTGTGATCGCACGCGGCGCCGGATACATGCCAGGCAAGGCCACGGGCGACTACACGATCGCGGACATTACCCCGACCATTCTGCGGAGCCTCGATATATCAGTACCCGGAAACCTCGACACTACCCCGACCGTTCTGCGGAGCCCCGGCATGGCATTGCCCGCAACGCTCGACGGAAAGCCGCTGGCGAAGGAAGCTCCCGGCTTCTTCGGTTCCATCGACCTTGGATTCTTCGGTTCCTGATCGACACCGCTCACCGCACAGAGCCACTGACAACGCCACTGACAACGCAAGCGCCGCTGACAACACAAAAAGGTCGGGCCGGAGAGTGTGAACTCTCCGACCCGACCTGTTGTGGAGCTGCCGGGAATTGAACCCGGGTCCTACGTTGAATCGCTAGGGCTTCTCCGTGTGCAGTCTGCTAAGTCTCTACTTGGATCTCCCAGTCTCGCAGACAAGCCAGGATGACGATCCCAGTCACTGTTTGATGTCCCATTCGACTCCGTGACCGAGCCGAACAGTAAAGCCCTCTAGCTGATGCCAGGAACCGGGTCGAGGGCAACCCCGGGCTGACAGACACGCTTCGCTACTTAGGCAGCGAGAGCGTAGTCGCGCTGATTGGAATCGGCGCTTATAGGTTTGCAGCGACGCTTACGGTGGTCTCTTGCCTGCACCGACACGCTTCCCCTAACTCAACACACGCAGTCGAAACCGTTCAGCCCCGTGTGTGCCCCGCGTCTTTCGTGGGGCCACCTACTATAACGCGCCGACGTTCGGAAGTCATACCAATTAATTGGCACGTTCTGCTGCGCCGGTGATGTTGGTGATCATGCCCTGGAAAACGACACCGTGGAAGGGCAGGATCGCGTACCAATACATCCGTCCGGCTAGACCGCGGGGGAAGAAAACAGCCCGTTGATCGAGGTGAGAACCACCATCCGTCCCCTCGGATACGCGCAGCTCCAGCCACGCTCCCCCGGGCACTTTCATCTCCGCTCGAAGTCGTAGCAATCTTCCGCGATCGATTTCTTCGACCCGCCAGAAGTCCAAGGCCTCACCGGTATTGAGCCGGCGCCGATCGCGCCGACCACGCCGGAGACCGACACCACCGACCGCGCGATCCATCCACCCTCGAATGGCCCACGCCAAAGGGAATGAGTACCAACCGTTCTCACCGCCGATGGATTCGACGACCGACCACAAGGTTTGTGGATCTGCAGCGCAGTCGCGTTCCCGATGGTCGACGTACACAGTCTCACCCGCCCAATCCGGATCCGACGGAAGGGGATCCGACGGCGCGCCCTCGATCGAGGCTCCCGACCAGGCCGTCTCGACCTCACCGTTCTCGATCTTGCGCAGAGCCAACCGCACGGCCTCCCGGTAGGGAGTCAGCCCACCCTTCGGCGGTGGGATGAAGCTGTCGATATCGTGGTTAGCCATCACCGCGTCGTTCTGCAGTGACTCGATGAGCGGCATCGCGAGCCGTCGCGGAATCGGCGTGACCAGCCCCACCCAGTGGCCGGCAAGTCTCGGTGTCAGCACCGGAAGAACCACAATGCGCCGACGCACCAACCCCGCGACGTCGGCGTACGTGTTCATCATTTCGCCGTACTGCATAACGTCCGGCCCTCCGATATCGAAGGCGCGATTGATAACGGGCTCCACCGCCGCTGCCGCTACGAGGTAGTGAAGAACGTCCCGCACCGCGATCGGCTGAATATTGTTGTGCACCCACTTCGGAGTGGTCATCACAGGAAGTCGATTAGTCAGGTGACGCACCATTTCGAAGGATGCGGATCCCGACCCGATCACGACCCCCGCTTGGAAGACGATCGTCGGCACTTCGGAGCCGAGCAGGATTTGGCCGACTTCGAGTCGCGACTTCAAATGCGTCGACAACTCTCGGTCCGACGGATGCAGACCGCCGAGATAGACAATCCGTCGCACGCCTGCGGCAGCTGCGTCCGTAGCCACATTCTCCGCACTGCGTTTGTCGACGTCGGAAAACGAGCCACCACCACCCATCGCGTGCACGAGGTAGTAGACAACGTCGATACCCTCGAAAGCAGCTGCGAGGGAAGACTTGTCAGTCAAATCTCCACGGACGATCTCAACGCCATCACGCCACGGAACGTCGCGCAACTTCTCGGGACTGCGCACCAGAACCCGGACCTGGTACCCCTCCTCCAGGAGGCGGGGTACCAGTCGTCCGCCGATGTAGCCGGTCGCGCCTGTGATCAACACTCTCACTGCGTCCATCACCCCACCGTACGCAGCAGCATCATCAGCGTCTCAGCGTCTCGCGAGTGCATCCTCGAGATCGTCCGTGGTCAGCGCCATGTTTATCGCCGCTCCGGCCTTAGCTCCGGCCGCTGCAGCCATGATGACCTGCGCGCTCGGATCGACGACGTTGCCCGCCGCCCAGACCCCGGGAACGCTGGTGGCACCCATATTGTCGGCAACCACGAACTCACCCATCATGTTCGCGGCGCGCTCCGCCCCGAAGGCGCGCAGGATCGAGTCATTGGGGTCCATCGTGATCGCGCCGCCGACAAAGATCGCCGACCTCGCGACGGTGGTGCCGTCCGCCAATCGAACGCCGACGAGGCGATCTCCTTCGATCACGGGACCAGATACCTCGCCTTCCACGATCGAAATGTCGCGGGCTGCAAGCTTTTCCCGATCCTCGGCGCTCAACTCTGCAATCCGATGCAGGAAGAGGACGACGTCGTCTGACCATTGCCGGATCATCAGTGCCTGATGCATCGCAAACTCTGCGCTCTTGCCGATTACGCCTAGCGGCTGATCGCGTACGGAGTATCCGTGGCAGTAGGGGCAGTGCAGGACGTCTTGCCCCCAGCGCTCGCCGAACCCACGGAGCTCTTCCGGTAGGCGGTCCGTCAACCCGGTAGCCACGAGAATCTTGCGCACGGAAATCCTTGCACCGTCGGCAAGTTCGATCGAGAACCGTGCACCGTCACGGTCGACAGACACGACGGTTCCATCGTGAAATTCGCCGCCGAACTTCCGAACCTCCCCGCGGCCGACGGTCAATAATTCAGCTGGGTTCATTCCGTCCCGGGAGAGGAATCCGTTCATGTGGGCGGCGGCCGCGTTACGTGGTGCGCCGTTGTCGAAGACCACGACAGACCTGCGCGTCTGGCCGAGGATGAGTGCTGCGTTCAGCCCTGCTGCGCCGCCACCGATTACTGCTACGTCATAGGAGTTCTGCGTCATGAATCCAGAGTGACACCGCGTCCCAGACTTGACAAACCCTATTGCCAGTTTGGCAAACTGAGGGCATGACCGACGCAACGTTCGAAGCTGTCCTTGCCGGAATCGGGCCGCGCCTGCGCAACCTGCGTCAGCAATCCGACATGACCCTGACCGATTTATCCGAAGCAACCGGCATCAGCGTCAGCACGTTGTCGCGCCTCGAATCCGGTAGCCGCAAAGCGAACTTGGAGCTTCTGCTCCCTATCGCCAAAGCACACGGCGTTCCTCTGGACGACCTGGTGAACAGCGGGATCCAGGATCCGCGAGTGCGCGCCGAACCTCGCGAGGTGGGTTCGATGACAATCATCCCGCTGACCAGCCAGCCGGGAAATCTGCAGGCCTACAAGATGATCATCGCGCCAACCGACGACGATCACCCGCAGGGAACACACGAAGGATACGAGTGGCTTTACGTGCTGTCCGGTCGCGTCCGACTGCAACTCGGTGACCGTGATTTTGTGATGGGCGCCGGTGAGGCCGCCGAGTTCGACACGCACATTCCCCATCGGTTCAGCGCCGCTGACGGCAGGCCGGCAGAAGTGATCAGCCTGTTCGGCAAACAAGGCGAACGCGTGCATTTGCGCGCGGCTCCGCCGGATCGCCGAGGCTAGAGGCGCGGCTAGAAACGTACTATCCGCGCATTCCCTTGATGCGACGGCCCAACTCGCGGGTCACCTCACGCTCAGCGGTGCGCTTGGCCATGTCCTGACGCTTGTCGTAGTCCTGCTTGCCCTTCGCGAGAGCCAGCTCGACCTTGACCTTGCCGTCGACAAAATACATCGACAGCGGAACCAGTGTCTGGTTGCCCTCGCGGGTCTTGCCCACAAGATGCTCGATCTCACGCTTGTGCAGCAACAGTTTTCGAACACGCAGCGGCGAATGGTTGGTCCAACTACCCTGCGTGTACTCCGGGATGTGCAGCGATCGCAGCCACACCTCACCATTGTCGACTGTTGCGAACGCGTCGACGAGCGACGCTTTTCCTTCACGCAAACTCTTGACCTCGGTACCGACGAGCGCGATTCCGGCTTCGTAGGTGTCGATGATCGTGTAGTTGTGACGCGCTTTGCGATTGGTCGCAATGACCTTGCGGCCCTGTTCCTTCACTGTCCGGGCCTCTCAGTCCGCTGTCTATCTTCTCGAATGTCTGTACTTCTGGCTCCAGCATAGAAGCTCACGCAAACTGATTATTCCCGGACGTACAGACGCAAGGTGATGTACGACGTAATCGCGGCCATTCCTACACCTGCAAGAACCAGGAACGGCGAGACGAACAGGATGTCACTGTTGGAAATCCGGGCGACGATGTTGGCTTCGTATACGTCGGCCAGCACACCGTCGATGAAGACATTTTTGGCTGTGAACAGTCCCGCGATAGCAAGCACTGCACCGATCAACGCGGCAACCATAGCTTCGAGGAGGAACGGAAGCTGCGTGTACCAACGCGTCGCGCCCACCAATCGCATAATGCTGACCTCGGTACGACGCGTGAATGCCGCGATCTGAACCATGTTGGCAATCAACAGAATTGCAGCAACAGCCTGAACGATGGCAATAGCGAACGCGGCGTTGCGCACTCCCCCGAGAACGCTGAACAGACGGTCGACGAGCTCACGCTGGTTGAGAACGCTCTCGACGCCCGGCCTGGTGCCGAAGGTGTCGTTGATGACGCCGAATCGCTCCGGATCGCTGAGCCTGACCTTGAACGACGCCGGGAAGCTGTCCGGGCTCACCAATGCCGCCAGCTCGGGCTGGTCCTTGAACACTCGCTCGGTGGCATCCTTCACCGCGTCGTCGCGGTTGAGGAACTGCACCGCCACGACTGACGGAGTCTGCTCGAGCTCTTTCCGCAGAGAGCTGCAGATTTCCTGCTCACAACCGGGGTCCGTCGACGAAATGTCGTCGGTCAGGAAGATCTGGACCTCAACTCGCTCGAGGAAGATCTGCTGCGTCTTGCCCGCCATCTGCACGACGAGCAGTCCGCCACCGAAGAGACCCAACGAAATCGCCGTCGTCAAGATCATGGCGATAGTCATCGTGATGTTGCGGCGCAGGCCGGTCAGGACCTCGCTGAAAATAAAACTGGCGCGCATCGGGGAATCCGATTCCTTCTCGAATGATCGGCCGCTTCACAGCAACCGGTGGGCGTACGGGATGAAAGGTAGAGCCGTCGGCGTTTATCTGCCGACGCCGTACACACCCCGCGCTTCGTCTCTGCTGACCTTGCCGAGATCGAGTTCGATGACGCGTCGACGCATGGAGTCGACGATGTGGTGGTCGTGGGTTGCCATGACGACGGTGGTTCCCGTGCGGTTGATCCGTTCGAGAAGCAGCATGATGTCCTGGCTGGTTTCGGGGTCCAGGTTGCCGGTGGGTTCGTCGGCCAGCAGAACGAGCGGACGGTTGACGAAGGCTCGTGCAATCGCGACGCGCTGCTGCTCACCGCCGGACAGTTCGGTCGGAAGGCGATCAGCTTTTCCGGACAGGCCCACCATTTCGAGGACCTCGGGGACGGTTCGGGCGATCACGTTTCGCGGTTTGCCGATAACTTCCAAGGCAAACGCGACGTTTTCGGACACAGTCTTCTGCTGGAGCAGCCGGAAGTCCTGGAATACGCATCCCATGCTCTGGCGAAGCTTCGGAACTCGACGCGCCGCCAACTTGTTGACGTGGAATTCACCGACTTCGATATCACCCGACGTGGGCGACTCCATCTTGAGGAGTAGGCGCATGAAGGTCGACTTGCCGGAGCCGGAGGGGCCGATGAGGAAGACGAACTCCCCCTTTTCCACCTCCACACTGACGTTGTCGAGCGCCGGCCTGGTGGAGGCCTTGTAGGACTTCGACACATTCTTCATGCTGATCACAACGAGCCAGTCTAGCCGTTATATAACAGTGACCTTGGAGCAACGCGCTGCGACACTGCCCGATTTACCGCGTTTCGGTGACTATCGGAGTTTGCGTCACCGGGGGTGACGCGGTGGTCGCAGTGGGCGTCGTGACGCTGGCCTGACCCGGATTCGCCGGTATCTCCTCGGGGACCGGCGGAGGTCCCGGTGGTACACCGGTAGTCGTCGACGCTCCCGGAGCCCGTTGGGTGGTGGATTCACCGGCGCCGGCGGGTGTGGACTCCGTGGTGGTCGGCACCGCGGTCGTTGTTGTCGTCGTACTTGCTGTCGACGTATTTTCCCGGGGCGGCACGTACGGCTCCGTCACCGACGATTCGGCAGCAGGTGCCGGCGCTGCCGCCGGCGGTGCCGGGTTGAAATACGAGTGAGCGAAGCCGGCGAGAAGCCACGCCACGATCAAGATGAATGTGGACGTCCGCATTCGGCCGCCGAACAACATCGCCGGCAACCAGTCCAGATGCAAGAATTTTTCGATGCCACGACGAGGTTCCTGATCGGTCATTCGCCCGCCTCCTCGGTACTGGCCGTACTGGCTGTATGAATTCCGGGTGTGACGGTGATGCCCTGCCGCCGCAATGCCGCAGCAACGCGAACTCGCAATGCACGGCTCACCTGGAACTGCTTGCCCGGCAGGGTGCGCGCAACCATTCGAATCATGACCTGGTCGACTTCGAGGCTTTCGACGCCCATGACCGTCGGCTCGTCGAGGAGCAGTTTCTTGAGTCCACGATCGGCCATCGCGTCGACTCCGACCTGGCGCAACACCTCGTTGACTCGGGTGAGATCTGCAGTCGCCGGAACCGGGACGTCGATGACGGCACGCGCCCAATCCTTGGACAGGTTGGTCGCTTTCACGATCTGACCGTTCGGAACCGTGATCACCTCGCCATCCGCGTTGCGCATACGGGTGACACGCAATGTCACGTCCTCGATGACGCCTTCGGCATCGTCGGACGAACCGGTAATGGCTAGTCGCACGGTGTCACCGAACCCGTACTGACGTTCGGTGATGATGAAGAATCCAGCAAGAATGTCCTGCACAACGCGCTGGGCGCCGAAACCGAGCGCCGCACCGAGAACTGTCGCCGGCGCAACCAGACTTCCGATCGGCAGGTTCAACTGGTCGAGCACCTTCATCGTCGCGATGACGTAGATGAACGTGATGATCACCCACGTGATCACCTGCGCTACCGAATGGCGATGCTTGGTGGCCTCCGAGCGGACCAGCGCGTCACCCAACTGATAGTTGGAGTCGATCTGATCGGTGACCTTGTTGCCGCCCCAACTGACAAAACGAGCCAAGAGCAACGCTCCGAGCACGGTTGTCAGAATCGACAACCCATCGTCCTTCAGCCACGCGACCAGTGTTTCACCTGGTTGCAGAAAATTCATCGTGCCTTTCTGTAAAAGCTATGTGGTCTGGTCTTCGCTCATGCGCCAGCGGATGCCGGCCTCGAGGAAACCGTCGATATCGCCGTCGAGCACTGCCGACGGGTTGTTGACCTCGTACTCGGTACGCAGGTCCTTGACCATCTGGTACGGGTGCAGGACGTAGGAACGCATCTGGTTACCCCACGAACTGCCGCTGTCGCCCTTGAGCGCGTCCATCTCGGCGCGCTCTTCCTGACGCTTGACGGCCAGCAACTTGGCCTGCAGGACGCGCATCGCGGACACCTTGTTCTGGAGCTGCGACTTCTCGTTCTGACACGTCACGACGATGCCCGTCGGGATGTGTGTCAGACGCACCGCAGAGTCGGTGGTGTTCACGGACTGACCGCCGGGGCCCGAGGAGCGATAGACGTCGACGCGGATGTCGTTTTCGTTGATCTCGATGTGGTCGGTGGTCTCGACGACGGGCAGGACCTCGACCTCAGCAAACGACGTCTGACGACGGCCCTGGTTGTCGAACGGGCTGATACGGACGAGCCGGTGCGTGCCCATCTCCACAGACAGGGTGCCGTACGTGTACGGACCCTTGATCGCGAAGGTCGCACTCTTGAGACCGGCTTCTTCGGCATACGACGTGTCGTAGACCTCGACGCCGTAGTCATGCTTCTCGGCCCAGCGGATGTACATGCGCATGAGCATCTCGGCCCAGTCCGCAGCATCGATGCCGCCGGCACCGGAGCGGATGTTGATCAGCGCGTCACGCTCGTCGTATTCGCCTGAGAGCATTGTCTTGACTTCCATGGCCGCGATGTCCTCGCGCAGGCTTGCCCGCTCGGCGTCTGCGTCGGCAAGTGCATCTGCACCCTCGTCTTCGGCCAACTCGTAGAGAATCGGCATCTCGTCGAGCCGCTCACGCAGTGCGACGATACGACGCAGTTCTGCCTGCGCGTGTGAGAGAGCACTGGTGACCTGTTGCGCGTGGTCCTGGTCGTTCCACAGGCCCGGATCTGCGGCCTGATGCTCGAGCTCGTCGATGCGTCGGCGCAGCTCCTCGACGTCCACAACCGATTCGCAGGTGCGAAGGGTGGTGTCGAGCGCGTTCAGGTCTGCAATTACGTCAGGATGCACGGTTCTCAAGGCTACCGGGTGTCACCGACAGCTCTGTCGCCTATCACCCTTCTGATCAGCAAGACGCGAACCCTTGCGGTCGCGTCGGCGAAAGCACCTACTGGAAAGGGAACAGTCCGCACTCTCGAAAGGCACGTCCGAGATGACCGTCACCGATGAATACCTACAGAACAATGCCGCCTATGCGGAGCAATTCTCCGGGCCACTCCCCCTACCACCCAGCAAGCACGTCGCAGTTCTGGCCTGCATGGATGCCCGCCTCGACGTGTTTCGAATGCTCGGCATCAAAGAAGGCGAATCACACGTCATCCGCAACGCGGGCGGTGTGGTCACCGACGACGAGATCCGTTCGCTGGCGATCAGCCAACGACTCCTCGGTACCACTGAGATCATTCTCATCCACCACACGGACTGCGGGATGCTGACATTCACCGACGACGCCTTCAAACGTTCCATCCAGGACGAAACCGGAATCAAGCCGAATTGGTCCGCCGAGTCCTTCCCCGATGTGGAAGAAGATGTCCGTCAATCTCTGCGACGCATCGAGAGCAGTCCGTTCATCACCGCGACGACCTCACTTCGAGGTTTTGTCTTCGACGTCGCAACCGGAAAGCTGAACGAAGCCACACCTGGCTGAGGCGGTAGGTTGTCTACCCGTGACCGATCTTGCTTCCGACCTTGCTCTGGCCCTCCGTATCGCGGACGAGGCTGATGCGATCACTCGCGCCCGCTTCGGCGCACTCGACCTTCGGGTGGACGACAAGCCCGACCTCACGCCGGTATCCGACGCCGACCTCGCCGTCGAGCGGGCCGTGCGCACAACTCTTGCGGAACAACGGCCGGGCGACTCCGTCCTCGGTGAAGAGTTCGGCGGCGACGCGATCTTCGAAGGTCGGCAGTGGGTGGTCGACCCGATCGACGGCACCAAGAACTTCGTGCGCAACGTCCCGGTCTGGGCAACCCTGATCAGTTTGCTCGAGGACGGCGTACCGGTCGTGGGCGTCGTCAGCGCACCGGCACTGAACCGGCGCTGGTGGGCAGCAACAGGTTTGGGCGCATTCACGTCACATGACGACGCCGATGCTCGCCGCATCCAGGTCTCTGCCGTCGACCGCAGCGAATCTTCGAGCCTGAGCTTTTCGAGCCTGTCCGGATGGAAGGACCGCGGCATCCGCGACCAGTTCATCGAACTCACCGACCACGTCTGGCGAGTGCGCGGCTACGGCGACTTCTTCTCCTACTGCCTCGTTGCGGAAGGCGCAGTGGACATCGCTGCCGAACCCGAAGTCTCACTCTGGGATCTCGCCGCCCTGGACGTACTGGTTCGCGAAGCCGGTGGCGTGTTCACCGACTTGGACGGCGGCGCCGGCCCACACGGTGGCAGTGCCGTCGCGACCAACGGTTTGCTGCACGAGGATGTGCTGGCGCGCCTGCGGTAGCAAAACTTTGAGCGGTCCGCAAGGGTCCGCGGGAGGATGCGCGACGGGTCCGCAAGCAGGATTCGGCAGATCCGTCATCCCCGAACACTGGACGTAGTCGATCACGTACTACTTCCAGGAGCATGATGAACCGGATTTCCAGACGCACAATCCTGTGGAGCTTTGCAGCCGCACCGCTCGGACTCGCGCTGGGTTGCAGTACCGGCACAACTGTCGGTCCGAAATCGCGAGGTACGGAAGCGGGCACATCACGTCCCCTCCCCATCCCACCGCTGGCACCGTCAACCGTCGACAGCGCGGGCGTGCGTCACTTCGCTCTCAGCGCAGGCGCGGGGACCACAGAAATTGTCGCCGGAACGCTCACGGAGACCTGGGGATTCAACGGCTCGGTCCTGGGACCGACCATCCGAGCGAAACGCGGAGAGTCGGTGACATTCACCGTCGACAACACACTCGACGAGCCAACGACCGTCCACTGGCACGGCATGCACCTCCCCGCCAAGTTCGACGGCGGACCACACCAGACCATCGAGGCGGGTGGACGCTGGGAGCCTGAGTGGATAATCGATCAGCCGGCGTCGACGCTCTGGTACCACCCACACCCGCACGGTTCTACCGAACGGCACGTCATGCGAGGCTTGGCGGGTCTGTTCCTGATCGACGACGCCGAGACCGAATCCCTCGACATCCCGAAAACCTATGGAGTCGATGATGTTCCGATCGTCATTCAAGATCGACGATTCACCGCTACCGGTGCCTTCGACGAATCCGACCCGACGGACGTCGGACTGCTCGGCGACACCATAGTCACCAACGGAATCTCCGACGCCTACCTCGACGTCACCACGGGCACAATACGATTGAGATTGTTGAACGGTTCGTCGGGACGCCTCTACAACCTCGGATTCCCCGACGACCGGGCATTCGATCTGATCGCCACCGACGGCGGTTTGCTCGAATCTCCCATCAGTGTGAAGCGAATTCAGCTCAGCCCCGGTGAGCGTGCCGAGATCGTAGTTCGTGTCGATCCTGGTACCACGCCAACTCTGACGTCGTTCCCGATCGAGGACGGCGGTGGAGTGAATCGTTCTGACGCAGCCGGTTACGGGATGAGTGATCGTTTCGACATTGTCCAACTGCGTGGAACCGGTACCCGGATTTCACGTTCGGAACTACCGGAAAAACTGGCGACGATTTCGCGAATCGATCCGACTGCAGCAAGCGTTCACCGAGAGTTCGATCTCCAGTGGTTCATGATCAACAACCAACGAATGGATATGAACCGCATCGATTTCGAGGCAGAAGTCGGTTCCACCGAAGTGTGGACTGTCACTAACAAGGACAACTGGCCGCACAACTTTCACGTTCACGACGTGCAGTTCGAAGTCCTCGACGTGGACGGCCGCACTCCCCCGCCGCACCTACGCGGACTCAAGGACACCGTCTACACACCGCCGGGAAGTCGAATCCGCCTGGCCTTGAAGTGGTCCGAGTACAGCGATCCGACGTTTCCTTACATGTTCCACTGCCACCTATTGATGCACGAGGACCAGGGAATGATGGGACAGTTCCTCGTCCTCGAACCGGGACAGAAAGCCACACCGATGCAGATGGACATGCCGATGGACATGCCGGGCCACTGACCTGCCTGTTACTGACCTCGCTGCAGGTAGTGGACCGCGAGGCGAACCCGATTGTCGCAACCCGTCTTCGACATCAGGTTCGCCACGTGCGTCTTCACCGTCGTCACCCCGAGGTGAAGTGCATCCGCGATTTCCTGATTACTTTTGCCTTCGGCGACCAACGCGAGAACCTGCGCTTCGCGGTCGGTGAGCGGAACTGTTTCCACCACAGTGGATTCAGCCTGCCCGCCGAGTACCGCGCGATCCACGACACGACGCAGTAACTCGGGCGAGAACACCATCTCACCCTCCGCGGTTCGGCGGATACCGTCCAACAGTTCGGACGGTTCTGTGTCTTTCACGAGAAATCCCGACGCCCCGGCCGCGAGCGCCGGATACAGGTGATCGTCGTCGTCGAATGTGGTCAGCACGAGGATTCTGGCACCGCGGCCCGACTTCACGATCTGCTGCGTCGCACCGATTCCGTCGAGTCCGGGCATACGCAGGTCCATCAGAATGACATCCGGATCGAACTCAGCGGCCAGCGCAATCGCTTCCACTCCGTTCGATGCTTCCCCGACCACCTCGATGCCGTCGGCAGATTCACACAGCATCCGTAGACCGGCGCGAACCAAGCGCTGGTCGTCGACGATCAAGACTCCGATCACGAGTCGCTCCCGGGGATCTTCACGTGTACTTCCCATTTCCCGTCGCTTTGTTCGCCGAAGGTCATCGAACCACCTACCAACTGCACGCGTTCTGCCATACCGATCAATCCGTGTCCCGGCTGATGATGCGGCCCCACAGCCGAGTTGACTACGCGCACATCAACAACCTCTCCCACTCGGCGTACCGACACCACAACGGTGGCCGTCGGGTCACCATGCTTCATGACATTCGTGAGCGATTCCTGAACAACACGAAGCAGCGTCAATCTGCCGATGGCGTCGAGTCCGGTGATGTCGTCGTCGATGGCCGCGTCGACGTCGAATCCTGCTGCCCGCACTCGTTGCACTGCCGCCTCGAGTTCCGAAGCGACAGCCTTCGGTTCCACCAGTGCAACTTCACCCAGCGAGGGATCGCGCAGTGCGCTCAGCAAACGTCGAATATCAGCCAGGGCGTCGGACGCTGTCGCTCGCACGTCGGCGAACACCTCTTGCACTGCTTCATCCTGGGGTGCCAATACATGTTGAGCGACACCAATTCTCAGGACTATCGACGCCATATGGTGAGCGACGAGGTCGTGTAGTTCTCGCGCGAGAGCACTTCGCTCGGCTGCGCGGGTATGCACTTCGGCTTGGGCCGCCAACTCGCGCTGCGAACGGAAATACAGCCCCAGCAGCAATGGTAATCCCACGTACGCAAGCACTTTCACCGCCGTCGTCACCGACCACATACTCTCGTGCGGTTCGAACCAGATACCCGCCAGCACAGCGGCGCACCATCCCGCCGCAGAAACCGCGATCAGTTCGCGCCGCACAGTCCGCATGGTGACGTCCACGACTGCGACCGCGCCCAGATACGGGACAAGTTCCGACAAACCCCACGCGTCGACCCCGAACATGGGAACAGCCAGAGCAGAGATGGCGAGCGACGCTGCTATCGGCCAACGGCGCCCTGCCACGAACACCAGCGCCGCAGCCACCGAGAGCGCCCAGTACGAGGCCGGGACTCGGTACTCCCCCGGATACGTGCTGGCGAGCAGTAGGCACGGCACCAACACCAGTGGCGCGTATCGCGCTAATCCCTGGAGTCGGTCTGGCATTTCCGTCCGCTTCACCAGTCGAGCCTAGAACGAATTCTCGGGGTTTCTCGACAACGCTCCTTACTCCTGAGTAAGATAGTGATCGTCCAATGCCCCGACACCGAGAAACAGCTGGTGATCATGACCAAGCAAGACAGTGTGGCCCCAAGCAAGAGCCATGCCACGGCGCAGCCCCGCGACACGTCCGCCGTCGGACTGAACCCGATCAAACGGGACGCAATGGGCGCAGCCATGCGCGTGCTTACCAAGATCACCGGTTCGGAGTTCGCAGACAAGTTCAACCTGCGCCAGACAATCGATCGCGTGACGTACGAGAGCACCAAGACCGGCTTCAAGACCCTCGGTGCTGCCACTCGCGGCTTCAAGAAGGTAGCCGGCAACGACGCACCCAAGCGTCTGGCCGACAACCCCACCAAGAACGCCGACTACTTCGATCTGACCCCCGACGAAGATCAGAAGATGATCGTGGAAACGGTCCGCGACTTCGCGTCCGAGATTCTGCGTCCGGCAGCACACGACGCGGATGGTGCGGCCACTGCTCCCGCGGATCTCTCCAAGCGAGCTGCCGAACTCGGCATCACGCTGATCAACGTTCCGGAAGAACTCGACGGTGCAGCCGCCGACCGCGGCGCGGTAACCAACTCTCTTGTCGCCGAAGCACTTGCGCACGGAGATATGGGCCTCGCCCTGCCGATCCTCGCGCCCAGCGGTGTCGCAGTCGCCCTCACTCAGTGGGGCACGGACGCTCAGCAGAAGACGTACCTCCCCGCCTTCACCGGCGAGCAGGTGCCCGGTGCAGCAGTCGTCGTCAACGAGCCTCGCGCATTGTTCGATCCGTTTGCCCTGCAGACCAAGGCTGTTCGCTCCCCCAGTGGATACAAGCTCAACGGCGTCAAGAGCCTCGTACCCGCCGCAGCCACCTCCGAACTCTTCATCGTCGCCGCAGAACTCGACGGCAAGCCGTCGTTCTTCATCGTCGAATCCGACACCAAAGGCTTGATTGTCGAAGCCGATCCCAGCATGGGTCTGCGCGCTGCCGGCCTGGGCCGTTTGATCCTCACCGACGTCTCGGTTTCCGAGTCTGCACTTCTCGGCGACGGCGACGCTGATCAGCGCAAGGCCGAATACGCCGACGCAATTCGCCTGGCACGCTTGGGTTGGGCCTCGATGGCTGTCGGCACCAGCCAGGCCGTCCTGGACTACGTGATTCCGTACGTCAACGAGCGCGAAGCCTTCGGCGAGCCGATCAGCCACCGTCAGGCAGTTGCCTTCATGGTGGCCAACATCGCCATCGAATTGGACGGCATGCGCCTCGTCACGCTGCGCGGCGCCTCACGTGCCGAGCAGGGACTGTCCTTCGCTCGTGAATCCGCTCTCGCCCGGAAGTTGGCTTCCGAGAAGGGCATGCAGATCGGCCTCGACGGCGTACAACTCCTCGGTGGACACGGGTTCACCAAGGAGCACCCGGTCGAGCGCTGGTACCGCGATCTTCGTGCCATCGGCGTTGCCGAGGGCATCGTCCTTATCTGACGCCGCTGACCTTCCAAGGAGAACCACGATGATCAATCTCGAACTTCCCCGGAAGCTCAATGCATCTGCGAACCAGGCACATCAGGTCGCGGCTCAGATCTTCCGGCCCATCTCACGTAAATACGATCTGGCCGAACATGAATACCCCGTCGAACTCGACACCATGGCTGCCATGGTCGAGGGCCTGTCCGACTCCGGCGGTGACATCGGCGGCGCTGCGGGTGGCCGCGCCGATTCCGGCAAGACCGGTAATGCCAACGGCGGCAACATGTCCGCTCTGCTCAACTCGCTCGAAACCTCCTGGGGCGACGTCGGCCTCATGCTCTCGATCCCCTATCAAGGTCTGGGCAACGCGGCCATCGCCGCTGTCTCCACCGACGAGCAGCTCGAACGCTTCGGCAAGGTGTGGGCGTCGATGGCTATCACGGAACCGAGTTTCGGTTCCGACTCGGCAGCCGTCACCGCCACTGCAGTTCTCGACGGCGACGAGTGGGTCCTCAACGGCGAGAAGATCTTTGTCACCGCCGGTGAGCGTTCCACCCACATCGTGGTGTGGGCGTCGGTCGACAAGTCGAAGGGCCGCGCGGCAATCAAGTCGTTTGTCGTCCCGCGTGACGCTCCAGGTCTGAGCGTCGCCCGTCTCGAGCACAAGCTGGGCATCAAGGCTTCCGACACCGCGGTGCTCCTGCTCCAGGACTGCCGCATCCCGGCCGACAACATCCTCGGCAGCGCAGAGGTCAACGTGGAGAAGGGCTTTGCCGGCGTCATGCAGACGTTCGACAACACCCGCCCCCTGGTTGCCGCCATGGCTGTGGGTGTCGGCCGCGCCGCACTCGAGGAGCTTCGTAGCATCCTCACCGAAGCCGGAGTCGAGATCTCTTACGACACACCGGTATACAACCAGCATGCTGCCGCCGCCGAGTTCATCCGTCTGGAAGCCGATTGGGAAGCCGCCTACCTGCTCTCCCTGCGCGCCGCCTGGATGGCCGACAACAAGAAGCCCAACTCGCTCGAAGCTTCCATGTCCAAGGCCAAGGCCGGTCGCACGGGCACCGACGTCACACTCAAGGCTGTCGAGTTGGCCGGCACGTACGGCTACTCACAGCGCCCGTTGCTCGAGAAGTGGGGCCGCGACTCCAAGATTCTCGACATCTTCGAGGGCACGCAGCAGATTCAGCAGCTCATCATTGCGCGACGTCTGCTCGGAAAGTCGTCTGCTCAACTGAAGTAGCAGTGTCCCACCACTCGCCCCCGTCGCTGATCCACCGCGGCGGGGGCGAGTGCGCGTTAGGGTGGAGGACCGCACCACTGCGACGCCCGAAAGAGGTTCACGGATGCCTGGATTGGTCACCAAAGTCACGGACACCATCGGCGCTGCGGGGGTCATGATGCGGGCCGGACTGATTCCGTTTCCACGCCTCGACAAGGGCTTGAAGTCCATTGCCGCAGTGGACAAGTACGGACCCTTTGCCGGACCGGTGCACGCGCACGCCGAGAACGGCCTCGATGCCGTGGCGATCATCGACGAACGCGGACCGATTACCTACGCAGAACTGGAACGGCAGAGTAACGCGCTGGTCCGGGCGTGGCAGGCCGAAGGCATCACCGCCGATTCGGTGATGGGCGCAATGTGCCGCAACCACCGCGGCCTGGTGCTCACGATGCTGGCAGCCGCCAAGAACGGCACCAAACTGGTACTGATGAACACCGGATTTGCCCGTCCCCAACTGGTCGACGTGGCTGCCCGGGAAATGGTCGTCGCGTTTGTCTACGACGACGAATTCGCCGACATCGCCGACGCGCTACCGACCAACGTGAAGAAATACCGCTCGTCCTTCGACGACACTATTGCCGGACGCGGCACTTCCGCGGTCCCCGCACCAGCAACGAACGGCGGATTTGTCCTTCTCACCAGCGGCACCACCGGCACACCCAAGGGAGCGCCCCGCGGCCATACCTCCCCGTTGGCGTCGGCGCAGTTCCTCGATCGCGTCCCGCTACGCCGCGGCCAGACCATGATGATGGCGGCACCGGCATTCCACGGCACCGGCGTCTCGCAGTTCGCGCTTGCGCTGGGTTTGGGCCAGACCGTGGTGATGCATCGGAAATTTGATCCCGAGAACACTGTCAAGCTTGTCGCGCAACATAAATGCGACAGCCTCGTCGTCGTTCCGACGATGTTGCAACGCATCATCGACCTCGGACCCGATGTGTTGTCGAAGTACGACACGTCGAATCTGAAGATCATCTTCTCGGCCGGTGCGTCGCTGTCCCCCGATCTGTGTAAGCGAGTGACTGCATCCTTCGGTTACGTGCTCTACAACCTGTACGGATCCACCGAGGTGGCCGTCGCCACCGTCGCTACGCCGGAGGATCTGACAATTGCACCCGGAACCGCCGGCCGTGCACCCGTCACGTGCCATGTCGAACTGTTCGACGAAAAGAACCGCAAGATCACGACGCCCCACACCATCGGACGGATCTTTGTCGCCAGCGGGTTGAGCTTCGAGGGTTACACCGACGGCCGAGACAAGGAACGCATCGGCGGCCTCCTCTCCACCGGCGACGTCGGGCACTTCGACGCCAACGGCTTGCTCTTCGTCGACGGCCGCGACGACGACATGATCGTCTCGGGAGGCGAGAACGTCTATCCACTCGAGGTCGAGAACCTACTCGCGGACCGCGTGGATGTGTTGGAAGCGGCAGTGATCGGGGTGGAGGACGCAGACTTCGGGCACCGTCTGCGCGCGTTTGTTGTCATCGCGCCCGGAGCGGACAAGAACTCCGAAGAGCTCAAAGCTCATGTCCGCTCCAACTTGGCGCGTTACAAGGTGCCCCGCGACATCGTCTTCATCGACGAACTCCCGCGCAATGCCACCGGAAAGCTGTTGCGCCGCGTACTGATCGAGATGGAGATCGACGAAGGCTGACGGCGTTACCGATCAATTGCCCGGTCGAGGTCGAGATCCTTGGCAATGATCTGCTTCATGATCTCGGTGGTTCCGCCGTAGATGGTCTGAGCACGACTGTCGACGTACGCCCGTGCCACCGACTGTTCCCGCATCAAGCCGTAACCTCCGTGGATTTGTAGGCAACGGTCCACGACGCGCACTTGCATCTCGGTACACCACCATTTGGCTTCAGCAGCAGTTACCGCGCTCAGTTCGCCCGAGGAATGGTCGGCGAGACAACGATCCACGAAGGTCTGAGCAATGTCGATCTCGGTCCGAATTTCGGCCAGGACAAATTTGATGTGCTCGCGTGTCCCAATCGGTTTCCCAAATGCCTTGCGACTGCGGGCATATGCACACGTATCCAAGAACGCCGCACGCGCCTGAGCGACCGCTGACACTGCCAGAGACAACCGCTCTTGAGGGAGATTATGCATCAACTGAAGCCAGGCTTGACCTTCTTCACCCAATCGGTTCCGCACCGGCACCCGCGCGTCGTCGAAAAACAGCTCAGCGGTGTCCTGCGAATGCAAACCGATCTTTTCCAGCGAGCGTCCGCGTTCGAAGCCAGGAGTTCCTTCCTCGACCACGAGAATCGTCAGCCCTCCGTATCGGTCGTCCTGCTCGGTGCGAACGACAACCAACAGACAGGTCGCGTTGATCCCGTTGCTGATGAAAATCTTCGAACCGTTGATGACGTACTCATCACCGTCGCGAACCGCTCGGGTCCGGATGGCCGCCAGATCCGACCCTCCTGACGGTTCGGTCATGGCGATCGCACCGATCAGTTGCCCGCTTGCCAGACCAGGCATCCATCGTGCTCGCTGCTCGTCGTTCGCGTACGCATTGAAATACGGAATACACAGGTCGTTGTGCAAGGTCAGTCCAAGACCCGAACCGAACGCGCCTTGGTAGGCGATCTCCTCGATGAGTACTGCGTTGTAGCGGAAATCATCCACTCCGGCTCCGCCGTACTCGACAGGAAGTGCCATCCCTAGCAAGCCTGCGGCGCCGGCTCGCCGGAAGAGCTCAGGATCAACCTTCCCTTCCCGTTCCCATTTCTCGTGATTGGGGACTATCTCCTGTGCAACGAAGTCCCGGACCATGGACCGGACGTCGTCGTGATCCTGAGTGAACACCGACCGACTCAACATGACGCGCCTCCTTCTGCCGACCTAGCTCCGTTCAACTGATCATCCGCGATTCCGACTCCCAATAGGGAAGTCTCAGTTCGCGTTTCAATATCTTTCCGGCTGCATTGCGCGGAAGAACATCGACGAAGTCGATGCTGGACGGACACTTGAAACGCGCAAGTCGTTCGCGGCAGAAGTCCAGAATCTGCTGATCGTCAACATCGGCATCGGACCGCAGAACCACGACGGCTTTGACGGTCTCGCCCCAGGTTTCGTGCGGAATACCGATTACGGCACAGTCTGCAACGTCAGGATGACCCATGAGCGCGTTCTCGACCTCGGACGAATATACGTTTTCACCGCCCGTGATGATCATGTCCTTGAGTCGGTCGTTGATGAACAGGTAGCCGTCCCGCAGATAACCGACGTCGCCGGATCGAAACCAACCGTCGACGGTGAGAGCGTCTGCGGTTGCCGCCACGTCCGACCAGTAGCCGATCATGTTCTGCTTGGTCCGGATCCAAATTTCGCCTACTTCCCCATCGGGGAGTTCTTCGCCGAAGCCCTCGGAAATTCGGATCTCCACTCCGTCGAGTGGACGTCCGGCCGCACGAAGGCGATCCGGGCGCTCGTATCCGGGACGGTGTACGTCCGTCGGCAGTTCGACGACCACGCCGGTCGTCTCGGTCAAACCGTAGGCTTGCACGAAATCGCAACGGAACAATGCCATTGCGCGAGTGAGAACGTCTTGGCTGATCGGCGCAGCTCCGTAGGCGATCCGGCGCAACGAGGACAGATCTGTCTGCGACGATTCCGGACAATCGAGCAACATCAGGATCATGGCCGGCACCAAGAGGCTGGAAGTTACCCGGTGGGTTGCGATGGCTTCAAGAAGGTTGACGGGGGTCGCCTCACGCACGATGACCAATGTGCCCGCGTTCCACAGTCCAGCCAGTGCATAGGCAATGCCGGCGATATGAAATACGGGGCTGGAAATCAGTGGGGTCGAGTGCGGATCAATACCCCACGTGACCGCTGTGACAGGAAGCGCGACCGAGAAGTTCTCATTGGTGATCATCGCCCCCTTGGGCTTACCGGTGGTGCCGGAGGTGTACATCTGAAATGCCACAGCCGACGGATCGATCGGATCACCGAGCGGCTGATCGATACCGCCGTCCAGCCAGTTCTCGAACGACGGTCGGCTTCCGTCGCCCTTTCCGGCCGCGAGAATCTCGCGCAGCGCCGGAAGTTCACCACCCAAGCTAGCGAAATCGTCGAAGAACTCGGCCCCGACAACTGCGAGGACACATTCCGAGTGACGCACGATGTACACGATTTCGGGACCGGAGAGACGCCAGTTCACCGGTACCAGAACAACTCCCGCTTCCATTGCAGCAAGGGAGAGCACCGCGAACTCCCACCCGTTCTTGTCCATGTACGCAATGCGGTCGCCCGCCCGCACTCCCGAGGCTCGAAGGGCTTGCGCGGTACGGCGCACCAGGGATCCCAGATCCTGGAACGAGACACGCCGATCGCCACAAATGATCGCAATATCCGTGGGGTAGTTGCGAGCGTGGCCCTCGACCACTTCCGGCAAGGTTTTCAGAGTCTGCAACGCGCTCTCCACTCTACTTGGGACTGTTCTGTTCATACCGTCATGCAAAATTGCTAATGCTTGAGGAATTAGAAAACTGCTCACTGCCTGCATAGATGTCGAACTTCAGCCGTGGCCTTCTCACCGATAGTAGACGTAATTCACGACGATCGTTATAGTTTCGTCAAATCTTTCTAAGGAGCTGAATCGATGCGTCAAGTCTTGATTGCCGATGCCGTGCGTACACCCTTCGGAAAGAAGGGCGGCCACCTGGCCGGTGTACATCCGGCCGACCTACTGGGTCACACCTTGAAAGTTCTGCTCGAGCGAACCGGAGTGCCGGCCGAGGACGTCACCCAGGTGATCGGCGGCTGTATCGACCAGGTCGGGGAGCAGACCGCGAACATCACGCGCACCGCATGGCTGGTAGCCGGCCTGCCGGAGTCCGTAGCCGCCACCACCATCGACAGCCAATGCGGCTCCTCGCAGCAGGCACTCACCCTTGCCCGGGCACTGATCGCATCCGGCGCAGCAGAGGTAGCCATCGCCTGCGGCGTCGAGTCGATGACGCGAGTGCCGATTCAGTGCACGATGAACGGACCCGGACATCCGGCGTCCCCCGGCTACTACGATCGCTACGGCGAGTTCGTGCTGCAATTCGAATCCGGGGAACGCATCGCCAAGAAGTGGGGGATCACCCGCGACGAAACCGACAGGCTGGGACTGAGCTCACAGAATCGAGCCGAAAAGGCCTGGAGCAATGGCGTATTCGACACGCAGATCATTCCGGTTCCAATCTCGACACTGGACCCGGCGCAACCCGACGCGCCCGCATTCGATCGAGATCAAGGACTGCGCGAGACAAGCCTCGAGAAACTCGCTCAACTGAAAGCGGTGCATTCCCCTACCGGGGTCCACACAGCCGGCACCGCCTCACAAATAGCCGATGGTGCCTCCGCCGTTCTCCTCGTCTCCGAAGCAGCCGCTGCAAAGTACGGCCTGATGCCACAAGTTGAAATCCTCGATTCCATCCTGGTAGGCAGCGATCCGATCCTGATGCTGACCGGCCCCATCCCCGCAACCCGTCAACTTCTCGACCGCAACGGGCTCACTGTCGCCGACATCGACACGTTCGAGATCAACGAAGCCTTCGCATCTGTGGTGCTCGCGTGGGCCCGGGAAATCGAACCGGACATGGAGAAGGTGAACCCCAACGGCGGTGCGATCGCGATGGGTCACCCCCTCGGAGCCACGGGAACTGCCTTGATAGCCAAGGCAACTCACGAACTCGTACGAACCGACCAGGCACACGCCTTGGTCACCGTATGCTGCGGCGGAGGCCTCGCCACCGGCTCGATCCTGCGGCGGGTAGGCGCATGAGCAATACGACAGGGGTCCGAAACACCACTGCCACCGTCGCAGATGACCATATCGACAGCATTCCCGGTGGGCCGGCCACGGCCGGCATGGGGATTCATGTCGTGGATCATCGTCGCGGTCACGCCACCGTGACGATGAAGGTCACGGAATTCATGCTCAACGGATTCGGACATTGCCATGGAGGCTTCGTCTTCATGGTTGCAGATACCGCGTTCGGCATGGCGTGCAATTCCGATGGAGAGCCGAATGCGGTCGGGGCCGACACTTCCATGAACTTCATCCGCCCGGTGACGTTAGGCACCACATTGACTGCGACCGGCACGCGGGGCACAACATTCGGCCGTAATATGCTGTGTCACACCGTAATTACCGACTCTTCCGGTAGCGTCGTCGCCGAACTCAATGGCCGCTGCGTGCAGGTACGCCCGAAGTGACAACATCCGCTGTCGTAGCATGTCCGAATGAATGGAATCGCTACTGGCCACGACTCGCACCCACAAGTCGTGTCTGAGCGATCCCCAAGCGCTCGGGCACTGACTTTCACGATCCTTGCCGAGTATCTACGCGACCCCGAGTCCCGACTCTGGAGCAATACGCTCATCGAGGCACTCGGCGCGATGGGTATCGCCGAGGCAGCAGCTCGGCGCGCACTTGCCCGGGCCGGCGAATCAGGCTGGATCGAGTCGGAACGTGCCGGACGCCAAGTCTTTTGGAAAGCGACCCCCACTGCCGTCGCATTGTTCACCGAGGCCCGGGAGGAGGCGTACGTCCGGCGCCGGAACCCCGAAGCGTGGAACGGCAAGTTCCTCATCCTGATCACCACAGTCAGCGAAACACAAAGGCCTCTGCGTCACGCATTGCGAACCCGCCTGCTGTGGTTGGGTTTCGGTGCAGTCGGACGGGGAATTTGGATCAGCCCGCGCCCGGGCATTGCGCATCGCGTCGCACCCGTACTCGAGGAACTCGAACTGTCCCGCAATGTCATCTCCTTCGTCGGCAACGTCGGACCACTCGGCAGTGAATACGAAGTAGTCCACGAAGCGTGGGACATCATGAGCCTCTCCCGCGACTATCAGGGATTCCTCATGGATATGGAGGCCATGCCGACGCCGGCTACACCACTGGAGACGTTCCAGATGCTGACCGGCCTAGTCCATCGATGGCGCAACTTCCTGCTTGTCGATCCCGGACTCCCCCATGAACTACTACCTCAGGGCTGGGCCGGGCATACCGCGGCAAAAAAGTTCTACGAACTCCATGACACGTGGTTCCCGGTGGCATCGAAATGGCTCGCCGACCTGAACGGTGACGGTCCGATCTGATTCGGACTGCAGACAAAAAAGAACCGCCGCACTGGAATCCAGTACGGCGGTTCTTTCTTTAGTAGCGGGGACAGGATTTGAACCTGCGACCTCTGGGTTATGAGCCCAGCGAGCTACCGAGCTGCTCCACCCCGCGATGCATTGATAAAGTTACACGAGCCGGTGAACGGAATGCAAATCGCCTGCATCCGAGGGAATTACGTACGACGACCGCGAAAATCCGGTGACCGGCTTCACAGTTTCCCCGTGAGCATTCCCACATAACAGGCATGTAACGAACATGCCTCGAAAATGCATCGTCATCATCTGACCTGGCGATTGTCCGAATTTCGTGCGGAGATACCGAACAGTCACCCCCGAAAATCGTGAAGTGAACCTTCAACCCAACTCCCGTACGGTCGATCCCGGCCCGAATCAACCGGGCGAACGCCGACCCGCCGCTGCTCCACTCTGCCCCGCGGGATCGGAACCCCCGAAACCTTCGAGGGGCAGAGACACGGAGAGAGAAGCGCCCGGGAAGAAAGCACGATCTTCGACCCGCAGGCCCGCCGTTGTCAGCAAGCGCGGAGAGGATTTACCCCGCATGACGTACACCAGCATCAGCAAGCGTGCACTCGGCACATTGGCAGTAGCCGGCGCACTCGTCGCCGTACCGCTCACCATCTCCACCGGTACCGCCTCCGCAGCCACCCACAATTGGGACGGCGTCGCAGAATGCGAGAGCGGCGGCAACTGGGGCATCAACACCGGCAACGGCTACTACGGCGGCCTGCAGTTCTCGCAGAGCACCTGGACCGCCAACGGTGGCTCCGGCTCCCCCGCACACGCATCCAAGGAAGAGCAGATCCGCGTCGCCGAGAACACCCTGCAGTCGCAGGGCCCCGGCGCCTGGCCCACCTGCGGCCAGCGTCTGACTGTCGCCACCGAGCAGGCCCCGGCGCCAGCACCGGAAGCCGCACCGGCTCCCGTCGAAGCTCCCGTCGCTGCCTTCCAGATCCCGGCCGAGTTCAAGCCCGCCGCACAGCAGGCCTACGACTCCGCTCGCCAGTTGGCCGAGCAGTACGGCTTCAGCGCTCAGTTCCAGCAGTTGGCCGATGCCAACCCGCAGGTGCTCGCCGCACTTCGCTGATCGGTTCTTCAGCAACAATCTCCACAAACGTGAATGCCCGCTATCCGAATTCGGATAGCGGGCATTCATGCTTTGACTGGCCGAGAACTACTTCGGCAGACCTTGGTACGCGTCCACTGCCTTCTGCAGGCGATCCAACGCTGCACCGTAGGCAGCAAAATCGCCACTCTGCTGAGTTGCACGCAAATTCGCCAGCGCCGCATCGAGCTCCGCTACCACGGCCGCGGTATCAGTACCCGGTGCAGGTGCCGGAGCACCCGGCGTCGGATTGGCCTCGGTAGACGTATCCGGTCCCGGCGCCGTTTCGGCTGTTCCACCCGGAGCCGTTGCCGCGCCCGCAGCGCCACCATTGTCGAAGATCTGATTCAGAGCCTCGGCGAGGGTAGAGGCGTAACCGACTCGAACTCGTCCGGACACACCCGGTTCCTGGTAGCTGGCCAAAACGCGGGACAGCTGAGGGAACGACGTGCTGGCATTACTGCGCTCGGTGTACATCGGCTCGACGTAGAGAATGCCGCCCTTCGCGATCGGCAACGCCAACTGGTTGCCGTACCGGATGGTGTTGGTTCTCTCGAGGATCGATTTCTCCGAACCCACTCGAGGATCCGAGATCATCGAGTTCTGAGACTGCGACGGACCCTGCGTCTGTTTGTCCGTCGGCAACTGCAAGACGGTGATCTTGCCGTAGTTCTTCGGATCCGAGTCCACCGAGATGTGGGCAGACAGGAACTCTCGACGGAAGCCCACCATCGGGCTGATGAGTCGGAACACCGGCTCGCCAGTCTCCTGATCGCCGACCATCACATAGAACGGCGGTTCGTTCTGGTTCGAGCCTTCGACTGTGGGCTCGTTGGGTACCGACCAGAAGGCGTTGTTGGTGAAGAACTCGGTCGGGTTGTCGACGTGGTACTTCGCCAGCATCTCGCGCTGAACCTTGAACAGGTCCTCGGGGTAACGGAAGTGAGCACGCAAGTCGTCGGAGATATCGCTCTGCGGCTTGACCGTGTTCGGGAACACGCCCTTCCACGCGTCGAGAACCGGATCGTTGTCGTCTACCTGGTACAGCGTCACTGTGCCGTCGTACGCGTCGACTGTCGCCTTCACCGAGTTACGGATGTACGAGACCTCCTTCTTGGGGAGAAGTCGGCCCGTGGTGGCGTCAACACTGTCGGCCACCAAACCCTCGAGAGAACTGCGCTGGGCGTAGGGGTAATTCTCGAGAGTTGTGTAGGCGTCGACGATCCAGACGATCTTGCCGTCGACAGCGGCCGGGTACGCGTCGCCGTCCGTCGTCAACCACGGTGCAACCTGGCCGACGCGATCGCGCGGGTCACGGTTGTAGATGATCTTGGAATCGGATCCGACGGCACCGGAGAACAGGATGTTGCGTTCGGTGTACTTGGCCGCGAAGGCGAGACGGTTGATCCAGTTGCCGATCGGGACACCACCGGAACCCGAGTAGGTGTACTTAGTCTGCTCGGTGTCGTACTCGCGTGGTTCCGAACCACCCCCGCCGCCGACGATTGCGTAGTCTGCAGTGCCTTGGGCGATGACCTCGCCGTAGTAAACGCGAGGCTGATCGACCTTGATGACCTGCGTTCCCGCAGCCAACGACGCGATGTCACTGACCGTGTAGATCGGGTAGCCCGCGTTGTTGTTCGCGGCTTCCTTGGTCGGATCCAGAACCGGAGCCGTGATCCTGTTGGCCGGCGCTGCAACAAGGCCGTCACCGTGGGTGTAGACGGTGTGCTTGTTGATCCAGTCCGTCTGGTTGCCCTGCAGGTTGTTCGGCGAAAGTTCACGCGCCGCGACAATGTAGTCCTGCTTCTCTCCCCCGACCTCGTACCGGTCGATGTCGAGCGACGGCGGGAAGCCGTAGAAGTTCTGACGCTGCTGCTGCTGCGTGAACGTGGGCGAGAGAATATTGGGATCCAGCAGACGCGCATTTGCGATCGTCGTGACGTCGGCCGGCACGTCACGCGGAATTGCGGTGGCGTCACCCGAATACGGCTGGTAATTCACCTTGTCGTCGGTGATCCCGTACGCCTGCCTGGTGGCCGCGATGTTCCGCTCGATGTACGTACTTTCCTTGTCGGCAGCGTTCGGCTTGACCGAGAACTGTTCGACGATCATCGGCCAGACCGCACCGACGAGCACCGACGACAGGACGAGCAGCGCCACGGCCATAGCCGGAATCCGCAGGTCACGCGTGAAGATCGCAGCAAAGAACGCCAACGCGCAGATAACCGCGATGGACAGCAGAATCAGTTTGGCCGGGAGCACCGCGTTGATATCGGTGTAGCCCGGGCCGGTAAAGGTGGGTTCCTTGCGGTCACTCGAGAGCAACGAGTAGCGATCGAGCCAGTACGCAACCGCCTTGAGGAGTACGAAAGTTCCTGCAAGCAGTGCCAATTGAACGCGAGCGGCTGTGGTGAACGTTCCGGCGCGACCGGACAGCTTGATACCACCGAAGATGTAATGCGTGAGCAGATTCGCCAGGAACGCCAGAAGAATCGCGACGAACAACCAGTTCAGAACGAAGCGGTAGAACGGCAGATCGAAAGTGTAGAAGCTGACGTCGAGATTGAACTGCGGGTCGGTGACTCCGAATTTTCCGCCGTTGAAGAACAACTGGATCGTGACCCAGTTCGCCTGAGCTATCAATCCGGACAGCAGTCCGATCGCGATCGGAATGACCACACCGAACAGTCGCAGACGCGACATAACCGTGGTCCGGTAGCGAGCGATGGGATCATTCGGTCCCGAGACCGGTACAAAAACCGGACGCGCTCGGTACGCGAGCAGCATCGCCAACCACACGATTGCACCGACAACGGCACCCACCACGAGGAAGAGAAGGACACGGGTCAGCAGAACCTTGGTGAAGACACCGCGGAATCCGACCTCGCCGAACCACAACCAATCGGTGTACATGCTGATCAGTCGCGGGCCCACCAGTAGCAGCGCCGCCACAATTACGGCCACCACCAACAGGATTCGACTGCGTCTGGACAGAGAGGGTAAACCTGCGGGGGGCCGCATGCCCACGTGCCACGCTCCAAGATTCGGCGACGCCACAGCGTCGCAACCGAGTGCATCGATCAGTGCAGCCAGGCCCGAGTGGGCTTGGCAGTTTCGAACCACTCTACGTAACAACAGTCACGAGGTGACAACACGGCGAGTCGGACTTCCCGCCCGAGGTGCAAGGATGAACGGGTGAGTGAAGAAAATCCGATCAGATCACCCAAGGCTTTGGCCCGGTGCGTTCATGAAGTTGTCGACCACATCGACGCCGAGGGCTGGGATCAGCCGCCGAGGCTGTACGCGCTCGTGCCGACCGAGTTGCTTGCCGCAGCCGAACCCGGGTTGCTCGACCAACTCGCCGACGGGGCCGAATACACCCCCATCGAGCAGGAAGCCCTGCCCGAGGACATCATCGGCGGATCCCGCGCTCTCGACGAATTCCTGGCCACCACCAACTGGCCCGACTCCGTCGAAGGTTGCATCCTCGTCCAGGAGATCGTGGTTCTGCCGCCGACCGCGGAATCCGATCTCGACCACGCCGTCGAACCCGTCCTCACCGACGAACATGCCGCCGACGAGGTAGCCCGGCTCACCGCCGACGCTCACCCCGATCGTCGCCAGGCACGTCTGTTCGTCGGAGTTCTGCGTGACGGCCCGTCACTGTCACTGCTGCAGATGCGACCCGACGAGGACGCCGATCCGTACGGCGATCTCCAGCTTCTGACGTACGACGGTCTGGCACCTCATCTCGTCCACGCCTTGTATGCGACGTTGGACGAGGTCGAAGAGGACTGACCCCGGAAGACCTAGCAGCTGGGCGCGTCGCCGCCCGCATCAAGGCTGTCCAAGGCATCCACTGCGCCGGACAGGTTGTCGACCTTCACCAGTCGAAGCCCGTCCGGCGCATCCTGTTTCGCTTCGTCACAATTCTTGGCAGGGACGAGGAATGTCGTGGCGCCGGCCTCGGACGCGGCAATCAACTTGTAGCGAATTCCGCCGATCGGCCCCACCGCTCCGTCCGAATCGATTGTTCCGGTGCCCGCAATGAAGTCGCCGCCGTTAAGTTCCCCGGGGCTCAACTTGTCGATCAAGGCCAAGGTGAACATCAGACCGGCCGACGGTCCACCGATGTCGGCGAGGTTGAACGTCACGTCGAACGGGACGTCCGGCACCTCGTCCGGTGTGATCCCCAGATAGCCGGTTTCCGGATGATTAGGCCTGGCCCCGATCGTGATGGGTACAACAGTTTCGGTGCCGTCTCGAAGTACGGTGACCGGAACCTCGGTGCCGGGCGTGATCGCACCGACAGTCTCTTGCACGCCCCCGACCGTCGTGACCGGGGTGTCACCGATCTTGCGCAACGTGTCACCTTCGCGGAGCGCGCCCGCAGCCGGACCGTCAGGCGAGACCGACGCGATCTTCAACGCGACCGGCTTACCGAGATAGTGGAGGGCAGCCAGCTCGGCACTGTTCTCCGACTGTTGGAAGTCGGCACTATTTTCCTGCTGAATTTCCTCTTTCGACTTGGTCGGCGGATACACCTCGGCACGCGGGACCAACCCGTGATTTCCACTCGCCCACAGCCCGAACGCCCTAAATAGTGTGAGCTGGTCGCGAACCGACACCGTCGTCATGTTGAGGTTGCCGGTAGTGGGATCGAGTTCCGTGCCCTCGATGTCGACGACCGGCTTGGTTACCGTCTTTCCGTCGGCGTCCACCTCGACTGTGCCCAACGTATTGAACGTCGGCCCCGGACCGAGTGCGACGTAAGGAACCGTGACAACGGATCCGACGATTCCCAAAACGAGAATGGGGGCAAGTGCGGCCAATAGGGTCACGATCCGTCGGTTCACCTGGTCCAGGGTAGAGCTATTGCCGTCTGTGTTCGCCATCAGCGTGACTGCGTGCATTACTCGAGCCCCAGAACCCTTGTACCGTTGAGGTATGAGCAACACGCCCTTCGGCTTCTCCAACTCCGACGACGACCCCGACCGTGACAAGAACGCGGCCGGTGGCAATCCGTTCGGGGGCGGTGACATGCCATTCGGGTTCGGCGCCGGCGGCCCCGAAGGCGGCTTCGATCCCGCGCAGCTCGGGCAAATGCTGACCCAGTTCGGCCAGATGCTCAGCGGCATGGGTTCGTCGATGGGATCCGGCGGATCCGGGCCCGTCAACTACGACGTCGCGAAGAAGCTGGCTCGCCAGCAGATCGGTTCGGTGACACCCATCACCGAAGGCAACGTCAAGGCCATTGCCGACGCCGCCCATCTCGCCGAATTGTGGCTGGACGCCGTGACAACACTGCCCGCCGGCGCAACCAAGACACTCGCCTGGACGCCCAACGACTGGCTCGACAACACCATCGACACCTGGAAGCGCCTGTGCGATCCGGTTGCCGAGAAGGTATCGGGCATGTGGACTCAGGGCCTACCGCCCGAAGCTGCGCAAATGGCCGGTCCGATGCTGGGAATGCTCGGTCAGATGGGTGGACTCGCATTCGGTTCACAGCTCGGTCAGGCCCTCGGGCAGCTGTCCAAGGAAGTTCTCTCCTCCACCGACATCGGACTCCCCCTCGGCCCCGCCGGCACGGCCGCACTCCTGCCGGCAGCAGTGCAGGCGTTCAGCGAGGGACTCGAACAGCCCAACCAGGAGATCCTGGTTTTCCTCGCCGCCCGCGAAGCCGCGCATCAGCGCCTGTACAGCCACGTGCCGTGGTTGCGTCAGCGTGTCCTCGCCACCGTCGAGGAATACGCCCGCGGAATCACGATGGACTTCTCGGCAATGGAAGATTTTGCCAAGGACCTGGACCCGTCTGCCCTCGCAGATCCGTCCAAGCTCGAAGCACTGTTGCAGCAGGGCACCTTCGAACCGCAGACGACTCCGGAGCAGAAGGCCGCACTCGAGCGCCTCGAAACCCTTCTCGCCCTGGTTGAAGGCTGGGTCGAAACAGTGGTGACCGCAGGACTCGGTGAACGTCTTCCCGGCGTTGCCGCGATGAGTGAAACGCTGCGTCGTCGACGCGCTACCGGCGGACCGGCCGAGCAGACCTTCGCAACGCTGGTCGGCCTCGAACTGCGCCCGCGCAAGGTTCGTGAAGCCGCAGCACTGTGGCAGCGGTTGACAGCAGAAGCCGGAATGGAAACCCGCGACGGCATCTGGTCACACCCGGATTTGCTCCCTGATTCCAGTGATCTCGATGCCCCGAACTCGTTTGTCGAGCGCGTCACCGGCGTCGGAGAATCCGGAAACTTCGACGATCCGATGGCTCAACTCGAGGCATTGCTCGCCAAGGAACGCGCCGCCGAGGAAGCAATGGACAAGACTCGCGACGAAGACTCCGGTACCAACGACTCCGGCAGCAACGACAAGAAGTAACCGAGAAAGTTTTCATCCGACGACTATTGCCAGGTCAGACCCGGCGAGAGTCTGTGGATAACTAGCTTTTTCGACACCTGGCCGGTCTGGCCGAGTGCCACCATCGGTTGATGAGCACACTCGATCGCCGCTTCACCTCGAACACCAGCGTCACCCCGAACACCACACGATCCGTGGGACCCGAATGGGACCCACGGATCGTTGTGCTCTTGCGGCCCGACGGCCGGTTGCAGTTGGGCTGGCAACCCGAACGAGCAGTGGTCCTGACCCCGCCGCCCGGAGTCGATGCCCGGGATATGCAGTCGTTGCTCCGCATGATGGACGGGCACACGAGTGTCGCCACGATGACGTGGACGGCAGCTCAGCGAGGAATCAGCTCCGACGTCATGACCGCGCTTGTGTCCGAACTCACCGCGGCCGGGTTTCTGCGGCCGAGTCGTCAGGAGACCGTTCGCGCCGGATCGATCCGGATCCACGGGCAAGGTCCACTCTCCGACACGATCAGGCAGGCGCTACGCCACGGAAACTCACCGGTCCAACGTTCGCACGGGTACCGCGGCAGTCACCTCGTAGCCGATTGGCAGAACGCCTTGGTTGTCCTGACCGACAACGTCGTCACCGATCCGCGCCTGGTTGCCGACCTCGTTCGTGCCGGAATCCCCCACCTCGCCGTGCACGTTCGTGACGGATCCGGCGTCGTCGGACCGCTGGTTCTGCCCGGCCACTCGAGTTGCCTGCGGTGCGCGGACATCACCCGAGCCGCTCATGATCCGGATTGGCTGCACCTCGCGTCCCAGTTGCTGGGCAGCGCCGGGTACGCCGATCCGGCGATGATCCACGCGACAACGGCACTCGCGTTGTCCGAGATATCGTCGGCAATGAGGGCGAGCGAAGCAACACCACCCGCAAGTTTGTTCACGACCCTCGAAATCGATCTGGTCCCGTATCGAATCACAATGCGCCACTGGCCTCGACAAACGTCGTGCAGTTGCTTCTACCTCGCCCCGGTGACGGGCGCCGGACGCGTCCGTCAGACATGATGGTGTGGTGTCTGAGATCCCACGCAAGAGCTCCGCCCGAACTGCCAAACTCGCAAGCATTCCGATCGGCATGGCAGGGCGTGCTGCCATGGGCTTCGGGCGCAAGCTCGCCGGCGGCGATAAGGGCGCGATCGACGCGCAGTTGAGCGCAAGAGCCGCCGAGCAGTTGTTCGCAGTTCTCGGGGAACTCAAGGGCGGCGCCATGAAGCTCGGGCAGGCCCTCAGCGTCATGGAGGCGGCAATTCCGGAGGAATTCGCCGAGCCGTACCGCGAATCATTGAACAAGCTCCAGGCCGCCGCTCCGCCGCTCCCCGTCAAACAGGTTCACAAAATGTTGGACCAGCAGCTGGGAACGAAGTGGCGTGAGCGATTCCAGTCGTTCGACGACACCCCCACCGCATCGGCCAGTATCGGACAGGTCCACCGCGCCGTGTGGTCGGACGGCCGCGACGTAGCCGTCAAAGTGCAGTACCCCGGCGCAGATGAAGCTTTGCGAGCCGATCTCAAGACCCTCGGCAGATTTGCCGGCCTCTTCGGCTCGGTGATGCCGGGCGTCGACGTGCGACCGGTCATCGAAGAGTTCACGGCGCGAACGGAAGAAGAACTCGACTACCGGATCGAGGCCGACAACCAACGGGCCTTCGCGAAGGAGTTCGACGGGGATCCTCAATTCGTCGTTCCGCGTGTCGTGGCCAGTGCGCCGAAAGTTGTTGTCACCGAATGGATGACAGCCACACCTCTGACCAGGATTATCGAAAGCGGAACACCCGAGCAGCGCAATGCAGCAGGCGCGCTCCTCGCCGAATTCCACTTCGCCTCACCGGCGCGAGTCGGACTACTTCACTGCGATCCGCATCCCGGAAACTTCATGCTCCTCGACGACGGCCGCTTGGGCGTCATCGACTTCGGTGCTGCGGCGCCGTTCCCGCACGGCTTGCCCACAATTCTGGGAACCATGGTCCGTCTGGCCGTCGAGGAAAGATTCGACGAACTCACAGAACTGTTGCGCGCCAACGGGTTTGTCATTCCCGGACGCACGGTCACCGACCAGGAGATTGCCAATTACCTGCGTCCGTTCACCGATCCCATTCAGACCGAGTCGTTCCACTTCACACGATCATGGCTGCAGCGAGCCGCCGGAACTGCCACTGATCTCAGCAGCGCGCAGTTCCGTACGGCCCGAGCGCTCAACCTGCCGCCTGAATATCTGATGATCTTCCGGGTTCTTCTCGGCTCGGTGGGCATCTGCGCCCAGTTGGACGCGTATGCCCCGTACATGGAAATCCTGACTCGGTGGCTGCCGGGATTCGCGGATCCTGTTATCGAGGAACCGGCCGCCGAATAAGCGCCAATTCACGCACACACCAACTGCTTACGCGGTCGACCCCTCGGCCTCTTACGTGCGATGACGGACCCCTGCTCGAGAATTTCACCGCCCCAGACACCCCAGGGCTCAGCGCGGTCGATAGCTGCGCGTAGACAACGAGACCGGATGGGGCACTGCGCGCAGAGCGCCTTGGCTTGCTCGAGTTCTGTCGGGGACTCGGCGAACCAGAGGTCGGGGTTGGATGCCCGGCAGGGCAGGTCGCGGCGGGTGGAAGCGACCTCGATAAAAGTTACGGAATTTTCGGATGTCCCTGGGTTTGTCTGCGTAGACAACTCGGTCTCCTGGTGCTCGGATGCGAAACGTGTGTCGCAAAAAAATGGGTTCGATGGACGCGAACCTGAGCCGAGCCGGAAGCCCCGAAATGGGCGATCCAACAAAAAGGCCACGGTCCGCATAAGTGCGGGTCCGTGGCCGTAAGTGAACGGGTGGGTCCTTACCGAGAAAAACCTCGATAGCTTCGGACCACGGACGGTGCAGCTGCTAGGAAGCGCAGGCGCGACGCATGTTGCGCCTTGGCCGCTGCTTCGGGCCGCACGGGGGCGGCAACAGCGAACTTTGCGTGAGCGCACGCTTCATAGGAAATCAAGTTCGTCATTTTTGCCACCTCCATTTCTATTCGGTCCGGATAATTTCTGCGCACGAGTTTCCCCGTAACGCTGGAATCCAGACTAGAGAACTCCGTGAATCTGCACAACCTATTTTTGACCTGCGGTTATTCAGGGACAGCTACTGCTTTCCCTTGATGACCGCCAGGACGTCTTCACCGAAATTCTCGAGTTTCTTCGGCCCGATGCCCGGAATCGCAACCAACCCGCGGTTGTCCTGCGGTCGCTGTTCGGCAATCGCGGTCAGCGTGTTGTCGCTGAACACGACGTACGCCGGCACCTTCAGTTCCCGCGACTTGTCCAGACGCCAGGCTCGCAAGCTCTCGAGCAGTTCGACGTCGATGTCGGACGGGCACTTCTCGCATCGGCCCAGCATGGTCGACGACGTTCCGATCAGCGGTTTTCCGCAGATCCGGCAGCGCGGACGCTTCTTGTTCGACGCTGCCGGAGCAGCAACACGCGAAGCCGGCGAGTCTTCGGGGATCAAACCATTGAGGAAACGGGAGCGTCGACGCGATTTGCGGCCGCCCTCGTTCCGCGCCAATGCCCACGACAAGTGAAGGTGCTCACGGGCGCGCGTCACACCGACGTAGAGGAGTCGACGCTCTTCTTCCACCGCGACCTCGTCGGGGGCCGAATTGGAATCGCCGAGCACATGTTGGATCGGCAGGGTTCCGTCGTTGAGGCCGACCAGGAACACCGCGTCCCATTCGAGGCCCTTGGCCGCGTGCAGTGACGCCAGGGTGACACCTTGCACTGTCGGTGGGTGCCGCGATTCGGCACGCGCTGTGAGCTCCTGCAAGAGACCCGGCAGCGTGAGTTCAGGTTCGTGGACCAACTGCTCCTCGGTGAGTGCCACCAGAGCCGTCAGGGACGCCCAGCGTTCACGTGCCTGGGTGCCCGACGGTTCCTCGTTGGTGAGCCCGAGTGGCGCCAGCACAGCGCGGACCAACGCAAGAAGACCGGTGCCGCTGTCTGCCCCGTCGGGTAGATCGTCACGGTTACCCGCCTGCCGCAGGGCGGTTACCGCTTGGCGGACCTCGGTACGGGTGAAGAATCCCTCGCCGCCGCGCACCTGAAACGGTATGCCCAACTTGGTCAATGCTTGCTCGTGCACTTCGGATTGTGCGTTGATCCGGTACAGAATCGCGATCTCGGCTGCCGGCGTGCCCGCCGCGATCAGACGTTTGACCGCACGAGCGATACCGAGAGCCTCGGACGGCTCGTCGTTGAACTCCGCAAACTCCGGTTCCGGACCCGGCGCCCGCTGACCGATGAGTTGCAAACGGGTACCCGCGATACGCCCACTCGCGGCGCCGATGACGCGGTTGGCGAGTGAGACCACTTCGGGAGTCGATCGGTAGTCCCGCTCGAGCCGGACCACCGTCGCCTCGGGAAACTTCCGCGAGAAGTCGAGAAGGTAGTTCGGGGTGGCGCCGGTGAACGAGTAGATGGTCTGGTTGGCGTCGCCGACCACAGTGAGATCGTCACGGTCACCGAGCCACGCGTCGAGAACTCGCTGCTGCAACGGGGTGACGTCCTGGTACTCGTCCACTACGAAGCATCGGTACCGCTCGCGGAACTCGTCGGCTACCGACGAATGCTCTTCGAGCGCCGCCGCTGTGTGCAGCAGGAGATCGTCGAAGTCGAGCAGCATGCCGTCCTGGCCGCGCGCCTTCAACTCTTCGTAAGCCAAGTAGACCGCAGCGACCTTCTCGGGATCAACCGGAGCTTCACGGCGAATCTTGGCGATGGCGCGTGGATAGTCCTCCGGCGCGATCAACGAAGCCTTGGACCACTCAATCTCGCTCGCGAGGTCGCGAATACTTTCGGAACTGGTCGGCAATCCCACCCGAGCCGCGGCGCTGCTGACAACCGAGAACTTTCGGTCCAGCAGCCGCCACTCCGAGTCACCGACCACCTGTGGCCAGAAGTACTTGAGCTGCCGCAGTGCTGCAGCGTGGAAGGTGCGGGCCTGCACTTGCGGGCCACTGCCACCGACACCGAGTTCACGCAGACGACCACGCATCTCACCGGCCGCACGGGCCGTGAATGTCACGGCCAGCACCTGTCCGGCCGACACATGTCCGTCGGCAACCAGATGCGCGATCCGCCGGGTGATGGTGCGGGTCTTGCCTGTTCCGGCGCCCGCAAGAACACAAACCGGGCCGCGCGGAGCGAGCACGGCGGCTGATTGTTCGGGGTCCAGTCCGGTGTCCGCAGGCATGAGCACCATCATGGCAGGAAGGACCGACACGTCCGTCGGCCTGCCCACCACGATGTGGGGAAGAGAACACCCTCGATTGCGGAACAACAGCCGCAGTCATGGTGTTATAGGCGCCGTGACCACTACCGAAAATGCACCGGCCCTAACCATCTACTCGACGACGTGGTGCGGCTACTGCCGCCGCCTCAAGACTCAGCTCAACGCGTCGGGCATCGAGTACACCGAGATCGACATCGAGAACGATCCGGCTGCAGCCGAATTTGTCGGCAGCGTCAATGACGGCAACCACATCGTCCCGACCGTGAAGTACGCCGACGGAAGCGTCGAAACGAACCCGTCGCTCAATCAGGTGAAGGCTGCACTGGGGTTGTAGTGGTTATTTGACCCAGCTTTCGAGCATGCCTCGCGCAATCGAGATCGAGCCGGGCAGGAGCAACGGCGCATCGGCGTCGGACGCCCAATCGCCCAACTCGAGAGCCGCGCGCACCTCGTCTTTTGTGAACCAGTTTCCTTCGGCGATCTCGCCGTCCGCGAACACCAGCGGAGCGGCGGGGTCGCCGATTGCCGTGAACCCCAACATCACCGAGCGTGGGAACGGCCACGGCTGACTGCCCAGATAGCGCACGCTGTGGACGTCGACGCCCACTTCTTCCTTGATCTCACGGACCACACACGTCTCGAGCGACTCCCCGGCTTCGACGAAGCCGGCCAAGATCGAAAACCTGCGCGGTGGCCACGTCGGCTGCCGCGCCAGCAAAACGCGATCCGCGCCGTCATGCACCAGGCAGATCACTGCGGGGTCGGTGCGGGGAAACTCTTCATGTCCGGTAGTCGTGGAAATGCGCGACCACCCGGACATCGTCGGCTCGCTCGGAGCCCCGTCGATCGCGCTGAATCCGGCACTGTCGTGCCAGTTCAGAATGGCGATCGCGCCGGTCAACAAACCTGCGTCGGCGTCGTCGAGAGTTCCGCCCAACACCCGCAGATCCGACAACGCACCGGCAAGCAAGGACACCCGTACGGCCCAGACGTGGCGGTTGTCCCGAATGCCCAGGAACACCGCGCCGCGAACCGGTTCCGCGCCGAGTTCGGTGGCTTCGCCGAACACCAACTGTCCGTCCGACGCCTTGACCTGTCCGCGCGAAGTAACCCGCAGGAGCAGCGCGTCGCTCCAACCACCTGTCAGCGCAGCTTCGTCAGACCGCAATTCTTCGGCGCGGCCGACGCTCGAACGGGATAGCAACGGCGTTTCGGTCAGCTGGAAGTCGTTCACGCTCACGACATTACTGCGCGGTTCTCATCAGTTCGCGACGCGTCGGATGTAGAGCAGTCGATCTTCCGCTTCGATAGCGTCGACCTCGGGTGTACCCACGCGGACCAGTCGACCGTCGCGCACGACTCCGAGCACGATGTCCGAAAGGTGGCGCGGTGATCCGCCGACCTCGTCGCGTTCGACGGCTCGCTCGGCAATGGCGAACCCGGCCTCCGGCGTGAGCAGATCTTCGATCATTTCGACGACAGTGGGTGTGGTCGTAGCGATGCCGAGGAGTCGACCCGCCGTCTCCGAGGAGAGGACCACCGAATCCGCACCCGACTGACGCAGCAGGTGTGCGTTGTCGGCTTCTCGAATAGCCGCCGCGATCCTGGCCTTCGGGGCGAGCTCACGGGCAGTCAGTGTTACGAGTACGGCCGTATCGTCGCGGTTGGTCGCCACGATGATCGAGGCCGCGCGCTGGGCTCCGGCGAGGCGAAGCACGTCGGACTTGGTGGCAGAACCGAATACCGTCACCAGTCCCTTTGCCTCGGCAACGTCCAGTACTGCCCGATCGGTGTCCACGACCACGATCTCGGATGCGGAGACGCCGTCACCGATCATGGCTTCGATAGCCGTGCGACCCTTGGTGCCGTAACCGACGACGACGGTGTGATTACGCACTTGCTGCCTCCAACGCTGAATTTTGAACGCCTGACGCGAACTCTCGGTCAGAGCTGAAAGTGTGGTGCCGACCAACACGATCAAGAAGAAGATTCGAAGCGGCGTGATCAACAGGACGTTGACCAGGCGCGCCGACGGGGTGAACGGCGTGATGTCGCCATACCCCGTCGTCGAGAGTGAGACCGTTGCGTAGTAGATGCAATCGAGGAGCGACAGTTCGTTGTCCTGTGCGTCTCGATACCCGGCGCGATCGATGTACACGATCACAACGGCCGCAGCGAGCGCACCGAGCGCGATCAGCACTCGCTTGTAGATGGCTCGGAAGGGGCTGGTCTGTAGCTGCGGAATCCGCAGCACCCCGACAAGGGCGAAATCAGGCTGATCGGATAGGGCTTCCGACCTGGTCAAACGCGCCCGGATTTTACCGGCCATTCTTCGTCTCTCTCACTAATACTTACGCAATACCGATACGAACGTCGGGTTTACAGTAGTGGCACCGAAAGCTGCCGTGAGGCAGGGTGGAGAAATGTCATCCTCGAGTTCGACATCCTCAGTCAGCCAAGCTGCTGCACTTCGACTCTCCGCACTTCTCCTCGGTGCAGGAACAATGCATTTTGTTTCCCCCTCGTTCTTCGACAGCACCGTTCCCCGGCAACTGCCCGGGCAGGCGCGCACGTACACCCAGGTATCGGGCGTCGCGGAACTCGCGATCGGTGCGGCCCTGGCAATTCCGAAGACCCGCAAACTGGGAGCTGGTCTGGCCGCCGCACTTTTTGTGGCCGTATTTCCCGCCAATGTTCAAATGGCCGTCGACTGGAACCGGAGTAACAAGACCTCGACAATGCAGAAACTTGGCTCGATCGCGCGCTTACCGCTTCAGATCCCGCTGGTGACCGAAGCACTGAAAGCGCGCCGCAACGCCGGCTAGTCATCTCCCCCGGCTTCATCGCGGGCACCGGCTGTGCGGATGAGGTGCGCGAGCGCTTCGCCGTCCGGCAGGTTCTCGGGCGCAATGGTGCGTCCGGAGCGCACGTAGTGGAACGCCGCGCGCACCTTGTGCAGCGGGAAGACTTCCTTCCGTCCGGAGGCCCGGGCGCGTGCCGACATCAGTTCTCCCCACGCCACCCGATATGCGGCCAACTGCATGACCACGGCATCTTCGTTCGCGGCCGAGGGTTCTGCACCCGTCTTCCAGTCGATGACTGTCCAGCCGCCGTCTGCGTCTGCAAACACCGCGTCGATTCGGCCGCGCAAAACTGTTCCGGCGATGGATGTTTCGAAAGGAACTTCCACCTCGACGGGACTGCGATTTGCCCACGGAGAGCGCAAGAACGCGTCTTGCAGCTTGACCAGATCTGTCTCCGGTCCGGCACCGGTGTCGGCGGCACCGGGCAACTCATCCAGGTCGAGCAGTCTGGTCGCACCGAAACGTCGTTCAATCCAGGCGTGGAACGCTGTACCGCGCCGCGCCAGCGGGTTGGGTGGATACGGCAACGGTCGACGCAACCGCGCCGCAAGCTCATCCGGGTCGGCCTTGAGATCGACCAACTGGGTTACCGAAAGCTGGGCGGGGAGAATGACTTCGGCTCGCGCATTCGCTCGCGCCTCACGCTCTGCCAGAAGGACCTCGACGTCGGCCGCCCAGTTCTCGGGGTCGTACTCAGGCTCACTGTCGGGGTCGGTCTCAGTCTCCGCGGGCGCCTTGAGAGCCGCCAACACTGCCGCAGCACCGGCCTCCACCGCGCCGCGCCGGGAACCGAGTGGATCCGGTGGCCATTGCGCGGTTCGCGGCGTCGAAGCCAACGGATTCTCGGTGTCGGGCTCGGGATCTTCGGCCCACGTCTCCACAACACCGATGTCCGGGTTGTCGGTAACCATCTGGTGCAGTTCCGCCAAAAAGTCCGACGGCCCCTTGGGGTCGGATCCGGACTCGGCCCAGTGATGGGCCGAAATAAACAGTGCTCGTTCAGTTCTGGTCAATGCGACATAGAACAGTCGGCGATCCTCGTCGAGTCTGCGATCCCCGAGCGCCTGCTTGTGCGCACCGATCGCATTCTGGAGGTCCTTTCGGTTGTAGACATTCTCGAGATCGAGCACCGGCACGCCGTCAGCCGAATCGGCGTCGACGGCGCGGTCACCGCGCAATGACGGCGGCAATTCGGCGAGCGCGCCGAGCCAGGATCCGGAAGCCGTGGACGACGGGAATACTCCGTCACTGACGTGCGGGACGGCAACCACTTCCCATTCCAGGCCTTTGGCCGAGTGCACCGTCAGAATCTGCACACGATCCGGCGCGACCTCCACTTCGCCTGGTGTGAGCCCCTTTTCGATCTGTTCGGCGGCGGCAAAGAAGGACAACATTCCGGTGAGATTGGCCGTCGTCCGAGTGGCGTAGTTCGCGACTACGTCGGCAAATGCGTCGAGGTGCTCGCGGCCCGCGGTGCCCAGCACTCCCAGTCTGGTCCGAGCGCCGGCTTCGATTCCGATGCCCAGTACCCGCTCGACTTCTGCCACCAACTCGGTCAGTGGTTGCCCGATGCGCTCACGCAACGACGCCAACTCTCCGGCTACTGCGTTGATCCGTGCGTACCCGAGTGCCGAATAGTTTTCTGCAGCACCCGGATCCGAGATCGCGTCCACCAGTCCGGCTTGTTCGGCCTGCTCACCGGGAAGCGAATCCTGCACTGCCTCTGCCAGTGCAGCCGAATCCGTGACGGCACCCGCGGTGCCGTAGCCGGCCGAGATCGCAAGTTCCTGGGACCGCTTCGACAGTGCCGCTACATCTTTAGCGCCAATCTGCCAGCGAGCTCCGGTGAGCAACCGTACCGCGGCACTGCCGGCCAAAGGATCTGCGACTACCCGAAGCATGGCGATCACATCGGCAACTTCGGGGGTGTGCAGGAGTCCACCGAGTCCGACAACCTCCACCGGCAACCCGGCGGCGCGCAACGCTTCGGCCAGCGGCGCCGCGTCGGCGTTTCGGCGAATCAGAACCGCGGCCGTCGGCGGTGGCCTGTTATCTGCGCGCGCAGCCTCGTACTGCTGCGCAATTTTCTGCGCCACCCACAGTCGTTCCTGCTCCACGTCATCGAGCAATGCGAGTCGAACATCGCCGGCGACCGCCCCCGGCCTCGCGCGCAGTGTGCTCACGGCAACCCCACGTCGACGCAGCGGCGCGGACGAGCGATTGGCAAGCTCGAGTGCCTCGGGTGGATTTCGCCAACTCGTCAACAGTTCGAGAGTCGGGGCGGGGCTTCCGTTTGCGAGCGGGAAATCTGTGGCAAAGCGGGGCAGATTTGCCGCCGATGCACCGCGCCAACCGTAAATGGACTGCATGGGGTCGCCGACGGCTGTCAACGCCAACCCGGCGTCGGTTCCACCGCCGAACAGTGAGGACAGCAGTACTCGCTGAGCGTGTCCGGTGTCCTGATACTCGTCGAGCAGCACCACCCGGAAGCGTCCCCGCTCGGCTTCTCCGACCTCGCGGTGCTCGGACGCGACACGCGCTGACAACGACATCTGACTGCCGAAATCGAGTGCTCCCTCCCAGCGCAGTGTCTCGGACAACCGAGCAACGAGCGGCAGGAGTTCGATCCGCTTGTGCTGCACTTCCAGATATCCGAGTAGTTCCTGGCTGGGGCCACCGCGTTGTTTCGGCCCGGCCGGCAACGTGTGGATCAGCTTGTCGAGGTCTGCGTGCGCTCCGCGCAGTTGGTCCGGATCGACCAGATGTTCGGCAAGCTGACCGGCAAGTGCCAGAACGGTTTCCGTGATCGATCCCGGATTCTTGTCGGTATCGAGATCGCCGTCCCAACCACTGACGACGCGATGCGCAACCTGCCACAATTCGGTTTCGGACAGGAGCGTCGCGGAGGGTTCGATGGGCAGTAGGAGCCCGTGTTCGGATAACAACCGCCCGGCGTACGCGTGATAGGTGCTGACTTCAGGCTCACCAGCGAGGATGCGCGCGCGCACTCCCCCCGCTGGGTCGAGCGCCCGCAGAACATCCGATCCGGCAAGCCGCGCCAACCGCTTGCGAATACGGGCGGTGAGCTGCTGCGCCGCTTTTCGGGTGAACGTCAAACCCAGCACGGCTTCGGGATCGACAAAACCGTTGGCGACCAGCCAGACAACGCGAGCCGCCATCGTTTCGGTCTTGCCGGCACCCGCACCGGCAACGACGAGCGTAGGTCCGAGCGGCGCGGCAATGACCGCGGACTGCTCGGGCGTCGGTGGGTGCTGCCCCAGGGCAACCGCAAGATCGACGGGATTGATCTTGGGTCGACGCGGCTTCTGCGCTGCCATTTAGGAACTCACCTGTCGTCCTTCGTCGTGCGCCGGGCAACTGGAGCGGACCGGGCAGTGCCGGCATCCGTCATTGACCCGGGCCAGATACTGCGGCCCCTGCGTTGCGGCGGCGGCGTTGTGGATGACGTCACGCCACATCTCGACAGCTTCAGCGGTGAGCGGGGGTTGGACACGCTGCGACGCACCGTCCTTCTTATTGGACTTGGCAACGAACACCAGTCGAGCACCGCCCGGTTGCGCGGCGGGTTCGCCGTCGATCGCACCTTCGGCCGCTGCCACCTGATACGCCGCCAACTGCGCGTGCGACTGCGCGGCCTCGTTGGTGACGGGATTTCGTGCGGTCTTGACGTCGACGATCACCGGGCGCCCCTCGGTGTCCCGTTCGAGGCGATCTATCCGGCCACGCAGTTTGACGGCCGGTTGACCTTCTTCACGAGGTTCGAGGATTCCCTCGACCGCTACCTCCACCCCCACTTCGGTGAGCTCACCGCGCGTTGCGTTCATCCACGCGGTGAACGTGGACAACATTTCGCGGGTTCGATTGAGTTCGCGGCGGGAATACCACTGCGAACCGAGATCGATGGATTCCCAAGCATTTTCGAGGGCCTTCTCCACCTGGTCGGGCGGAATACGACCGGCGAGCGCCTGGACCAAAGTGTGCACCAGAGTGCCCGCAATGGCATGCGTGTTGTCCCCGTCGGAGCCGCCGTGACGCTCGAATACCCAGCGGAGCGGGCATGTTTCGAGTAGTTCGATGGTGGACGGCGAGAGTGCGACCGGGCCGTCCTCGGGCTGCCACAACGGTGCCACCGTGCTGGGCGGCGCCGTTCCGTACCACTGATCGGGGTGTGCGCCGCGTACTCCGGCCGCGGCGAGGCGCGCCAATTGACGCGCTGCGCGGGCATGCTTCTCGGGATCTCCGTCAGCGAGGTCCAGGTCGCACACCACACTGCGCAGTTGCGCCACCAGTGCCGGCAAGGACAACACCCGGGTATCGCCGGGTTCGGGCGCCACCACGGCAACCTCACCGAGACTGTCGTCGAACTGATCACCGCGCAGCAGTTCGTCGACAAAGCGTGACGGCACCAGATCGGTATCCCCCGAAGCGGATTCGACAGCCGTGACCAGTAGCCGACGACGAGCGCGGCTGCAGGCCACAAGAAACAGTCGACGCTCTTCGGCCAGCAGCGGTGCGGTTCTCGACAACCGTTCTTCGGCCGAGTCGCTGCCGTCGGAGACTCCGTTTATCAGGTCGATCAACGCCTCAGTCCGCAGGAGCGACCCGCGCGCCCGCAGGCTCGGCCAGAGACCTTCCTGAACACCCGCTACCGCGACCACAGCCCATTCACGTCCCGCCGCCGCATGGGCGCTGACCACGGTGACTGCGTCGGGAGCAATCACCGAACGACTTCGTGAATCCGTCGGGATCTCCTGGCTGGTGAGATAGTCGACAAACCCCGCCAGTTGCGAACGCGGTAGTCGATCCACGTAATTGGCCGCTGCATCGAAGAGTGCAACGACGGCGTCGAGGTCACGATCAGCTTGCGATCCGATCGGGCCACCGCGCGCCGACGCTGCTGCCCACCGGCGTTCGAGCCCTGTGGCCTGCCACGCCGCCCACAGGATTTCCTCGACGCCGAGATTGCGTTCGAGGGGCACGCGGGCTTTGCGGAGCACGGACATCACTCGTTTGAGTGCAGCCGATTCGACATCGGTGAGCTTTGCAGTCAACCGCTTGGACTGCGCGCGGTCCTCGTCGATAAGGATGAGCCGCAACAGTTCGGCAGAATCGCGATCGTTTCCGGCTGCCAGTTCGACGCGGCGCAGTCCTCGACGCAAACGTCGCAGGGTAACAGGCTCGGCCCCGCCGATGGGTCCGGACATGAGCGCCAAGGCGTCGTCTCCGGTGAAGCCGTCCCGGCCCAGGGCCCGCAGCAACAAGAGGAGTCCGGATACGCCATGCTGACGGGCCAGCGGCAGTTCGGTGGCTGCTGTCGTGACGGGCACACCGGCCGCGAGCAGCGCGCGTCGAAGCGGCGCCAAAGTGCGTGGTACCGAACGCACGATGACGGCCATGTCGGACCACGGGATTCCGTCGAGGAGATGCGCCCGCCGAAGGGTATCCGCGACGACTGCCGCTTCCTTTGCCGTGGTTCCCAGAACCCGGACGGAAGCGTGCGCCGGGTTTTCGTCGGACAGATCGGCCGGCACTGCAATTCTGTGGGCGAGGTTGCCGGGTAGCCGGGCTGCGATTTTTGCGACGATCGACGCGACGTCCGCGTTGTTTCGATATGTCGTCGGCAGAATGATCGCGCGCTCGCCTCCGCGATCAGCCAGATCGAGCAGGAACCGCGAATCTGCTCCTCGGAAACCGAACACCGATTGGTCGGGGTCGCCGGCGATCACCGTGGTGCCGGTACCCGTTCCGATCAGCCGAACCAGTTGCGCTGCTTGCGGATCCAGATGCTGCGCGTCGTCGACCAGAAGATGACGGATACGAGCACGCTCGGACCGCAGTAGCTCCGGATCGGTGGCGAAAGCCGTGAGCGCCGCGCCGATCAGCTCGGCCGCATCCAACGCCGGTGCCGTCGCCTCCGGCGCTTCGACGCCCACGGAACCGCGAAGCAGGACACCCTGCTCGTAGGCCTCGGCAAATTGTCCCGCCGCCACCCACTCCGGCCGGTGCCGCTTCTTGCCCAGTTTGATGAGATCTTCCGGACCAAGGCCACGTTCGTTGGCACGCAGCATCAAATCGCGCAGTTCGACTGCAAACCCGTTCATGCCGAGCGCAGGACGCAACCGCTCGGGCCAGTACTGCGCTCCGTCCTCGATATCGCCGCGCAGCATCTCGCGCAGCACCGAATCCTGCTCGGCTCCCGTGATCAGGCGCGGCGGAGCATTGCCGTGCGCGGCAGCCTGCAGGCGCAGCACTGCAAAGGCGTAGGAGTGGACAGTGCGCACCAGAGGTTCTCGGGTGGCCTGCGGACCCCGTTCCTGCTCGAACCCGAACAACCCAGCGGTGATCTGCTCCCGCACTGCCGTCGCGGCCCGACGCGACTGTGTGAGGACCAACACCGACTCGGGATCCTCTCCGCCGGAGATCTTCGCGACGGCCAGATCTACGAGCAGTGAAGACTTGCCGGTGCCCGGTCCACCCTGGACCTGCCACGGATTCCACGAAGTGCCACCGAAGGCCTGCATGAACGGGTCGTCGGCAGGTTCGACGAACAATCGCGCCGTGTCTTTGTCCCAGGTGCGCGGCGGTAGCGTCGGCGCCGCTCGATGCACCAACCGCGCCCGCGGGATGGTGGATTTGCTGCGCACCGACGTCTCACTCACTCAGGCATTCCATCAGAAGGCACCGACAAGTCATGCATCGTCGGCGTCGGGCAAGATTGATCGTGTGACTGCTCTCCATACCTATCTCTACGGCCCGTCCGGTGCGCCGGAGATCCTCGCGTTGCACGGCCTCACCGGCCATGGCCGACGCTGGCAGTCGATGGCCGAGAATCAACTTCCCGATGCCCGCTGGATCGCGCCGGATCTGCGTGGTCACGGCCGTTCCACCTGGGCGCCGCCGTGGAACATCGAAGCTCACGTGGCCGACCTCGTCGACACTCTCAACGAACACGCAGCGGGTCCGGTTCTGGTAGTTGCGCACTCGTTCGGCAGCGCCCTTGCGTTGCATCTGGCAGCGACAGCACCCGATCGGGTCCGTGGACTCGTACTGCTCGATCCAGCGATCGGCCTCGACCCCGATTTTATGGGTCGCATCGCCGAACTCACCATCGGATCACCCGATTACACCGACGCCGCGGAGGCCCGATCGGAGAAGATCCATGGCTCGTGGGGTGAGGTTCCCACCGAGGTATTGGACGAGGAGTTCATCGAGCATCTCGTCCACCTCGACAACGGCCGCGTCAACTGGCGACTGTCGACACCGGCCGTCGTCACTGCCTGGGGAGAACTCGCCCGCCCGTTGGTGCTACCGCCGAGTTCGATGCCGACGGTCATAGTCCAGGCCATGAAGGTGCAACCGCCCTACGTCACCGCCGAATTCCGCAGCGCCATGACCGATCGTCTCGGCCCCAATTTGACCGACGTCGCTTTCGACTGCGATCACATGGTCCCGCACGTGCGCGCCGACGAAGTGGCCGCGTTGATCCGCAAGTTGCTCTGAGGACTTCCGTCATGGCTGCCACTACCGACGAACAGATCGAGGAAGTTCGCAGACTCATCGCCTCGATACCGGCCGGACGCGTCGCCACGTACGGCGACATTGCCGACGCCGCCGGTCTGTCCAGCCCGCGGACGGTCGGGTGGATCATGCGGACCGACTCGTCCGACCTCCCGTGGCATCGGGTCCTGGGAGCATCGGGAAAACCCGCCGCACACTTGGCCCACCGACAAATCGCGAAGCTGGAACTCGAAGGCGTACCGATCAAAGACGGCCGAATCGACATGTCACGGGCGCGGCACAACTTCCGATGAGGCAGCATAGGTACATGCCTTCAACGTGTGCGATCGTTCTGGCCGGCGGCCGGGCGAGCAGGATGGGCGGTGTCGACAAACCCGGACTGGTGGTTCACGGTCGCAGACTTCTCGACATAGCTCTCGCTGCCACAGCACATCTCGACATGACCGTCGTGGTCGGACCCCATCGCGACGACCTCGACGCCTCGATCGTGCAAACCCAGGAGTCGCCGATCGGCAGCGGACCGGTCGCGGCTATCTGGGCCGGCATCACTGCCGCGGACATACCCGAAGACGCTGTTGTTCTGGTTCTGGCCGCCGATCTTCCGCATCTCCGCCGTGACACCGTCGATGCCCTGATTGCCGCAACGTCGCCATTGACCTCGGTGACCTGCGCGGTGGACGAGAACAATCGAACCCAATTCTTGTTGTCCGCCTGGGTGTTTTCCGAATTGCGTCAGCGAATCTCCACTCTCCGCGACGGTGCCGGACTGGACAATCAACCGATGAAAAGACTTGTTGCCGACGGTTTTTCGACGCTTCCGGTAGCCGGTACCGCAGATTGCGACACTCCCGAAGATCTCGAGCGTGCGCGCATGTTGCCTCGCTTGACCATCGCTGAGGCTCGCGCCGCGATCCTGGACTCCTTGACGCCACTGCTCCCCCGCCAAGCAAATCTGGCCGCCAGCCTCGGTGCAACTCTCGCCGAACCGCTTGTCGCCCAGAGCGATTTGCCGCGTTCTGCAGTCTCGGCGATGGACGGATACGCCGTCGCCGGTGAGGGCCCCTGGCGAATCCTCGAAGAAGTTCACATTGCCGGCGCGGAGGGCTCCCCCGAACTTGCCGACGGTGAAGCAATCCGCATCGCAACAGGGGCACACCTTCCCGTCGGCGCAAGCGCGGTCATTCGCGACGAACATGTTGTCTCCGAGAACAATCCACCGCTACTGACGCGTCTTCCCACTGCGCCGCTGCGCAACGACGCTCGTCCCCGCGGCGAGGATTGGAGCGTCGGATTCACCATCGCTCCCACCGGCACCTCGGTGACTCCGGCACTCGTCTCGGCAGCTACCAGCGGCGAAGTGTCCGAAGCACTGGTTCGCGGCCCGGTGCGAGTGTCTGTCGTAACTACCGGTGACGAGATCCGCAGATCTGGTCCGCTCCGCGAAGGCCAGACGCGCGATTCCATCGGCGCAATCATGCCGGAACTCTTGTCTCGGTGCGGGGTGCAGTGCCTCTCCGACACCCATTTACGCGACACCGCAGACGGTTTCGAAACAATTCTGACTGCAGAAGACAACGCCGATCTCATCGTGCTCGTGGGGGCGACCGGCGGCGGCGCTGCCGACGAAATGCGCTCCGCTCTGGATCGTCTGGGTGCTCGGATCGTGGTGGGCCGAGTCGCCTCGCGCCCCGGCGGTTCCCAGGTGACGGCCGTCCTCCCCAACGGAAAGGTGGTGCTCGGCCTCCCCGGTAATCCCTATGCCGCGGTAACCACTCTGTTGACAACGCTCCCCACTATCGTGAGTGCACTGACCGGGCGGACACCACTGCCACCACTGCTGGGAATCATCGCGAATGCGTCGGAGGTGAGTTCCGATGCTGTACGAATACTTCCGGTAACCCAATCCGCCGACGGCCGTTGGTTTGCCGACCCGTCGGTGCGCACCGCGCATCTAGCAGCACTGATCGGTAAGCGAGCGTTTGCGCTGGTGCCCGCGTCGTCGACCGACAATGCACTGGCCGAACTTGTACTTCTGGGCTGATGACGCTCCAGAGTCAATACGGCCAGGCCGGCAGTTTCGGCAGCCCGGGCCGTGGCGGTCGCCCGATCAACCACGCGAGGGTCTCGGCATCCGAGAGCGAGGGCACCGCCACGTTGGGTGCCGCCGCCTCGAGGGCTCCCAATTGCCGGGCCAACGTAAACTCGACGTACTCCGCCGGCCAGTCATGACAGGTGTATCCGACGTCGAGATCGGTCAGATGGATTTCGATCTCGTTCCAGCGCAGAATCGGTAGATCGTAAGCCGTCACAGGCTTGCGCCAATTGACGGGCGTGTCCAATCGATCTGCCGGCACTTTGGCCAGCGCCTCGACCAGCCTCGCGCCGGAGAATCGGTAGTCGGCGGCCAACAGTGATGCCGGGCGATCAGCACCCTCTTCGATAGCAGCGTTCCGCGCCGGCGGTCCACCCGGATACATCTCTGCGGGCTCACCACTGTGCACGCCGACGACAAATCTGTTGAGCGCGTCCGCATTCCGCGACAGATGGGTAACCACGTGCCCCCGGCTCCAGCCGGGAAGTGCAGAAGGCTCCCGTGCCCGCGAATCGGTCAGTTCGCCGATGAGAACCTGCGCCTTTGCGTCGGACTCACGAACCGCTGCGACCAGGTCTGCATACGTCTCCGTCATATCCGCGATCGTAGCGCGAAGTGTTCTGCAATGCCGGTTCTCGCGCCGCGACGTACCGGCTCACAACAAGGTCCACCACTCCGGAGTCCACTCCGAGCGGCCGGGTGACGCCGTCGGCGCCAGCAGCGGACAATCGCTCGTGAAAGAGCCCGTGCGCCAGCAGATACGACGCGATGAACACTCGCCGAGCGCCTCGAACCCGTGCCGCTGCAACAACATCGGCAACTTTCGGCACACCGGTCGCGATGTACCCGATATCTACCCGCGATCCTGCCGCCTCGGCCAGCATCAGCGAGGCTCGCTCGACATCACGTAGTGCACGCGAATCGGAAGAGCCTGCGGCAGCAAGGACTATCGCGTCACCGCGCTGCCATCCGGCTTCGTACAACCGGCGCAACATAACGCGCGCAAGCGCCGGATCCGGCCCCAGCGCGGGTGTCACCGTTACCGATCGGTGTCCGCTGGCATCGACTTCGCGTCGAACATCGGTGTGGACGTGGTAACCCGATGCCAGGAACGCCGGCACCAGGATGGCATGCCCCGCAATGTCGCGCAGCACCTCTGCCGGTGAGGGCCCGAGAACATCCACGAAAGCCACTCGGGTGAGACCGACCTGTGCGGTCACTGCATCGGCAAGCGCGGCAACCATATCCACTCCCCGTGCACTACGCGTGCCGTGAGCAACCAGTACCAGGACGTCGTTACTGCACGCCGTAATGCGCTGGATCGAGTGCAAGTCGATAACCTCGTTTCACAACAGTTTGAACAGCTTTGGGAGCGCCGAGACAGACGCGAAGGCGAGCGACCGCAGTTTCGACGGCGTGGGTGTCTCCACGACTGCGTGGAAGAGCCGCCAGAAGATCGTCACGTGAGACCACATGACCGGGCTTGGCACTGAGGGAACGCATCAGTGACATCGCGGCCGGAGACAGTGCGCGAATCTCACCGTCGACAACAACACAATTTCCACGAACACTGAGTTCGTGCTCACCGGCTTGAATTCGGTTGGCGCGCTGTGGAAGTTCGTCCACGATATGCCGCGCGAGGGCGCCCAGTCGAGCTCGCACCGGCGCCGTGGTCGGAACGTTCAGTGCATCCAACGGCGCCGACGTCACCGGCCCCACACACATGGCACTCACCCGTCCGCGCAATGCCTCGAGGACCTCTCCCCGTCGGCCGGTGTCGTCTGCCCGCATCAGCAACGACGCGACCGCCGGTGCACTGGTAAAGGTCACCGCGTCGATCCCGCCGACCACAATTGCGTCGATCATCCGGTCCAGGAGGGTTGAATCCTCCGGCGGTTCCCAGCGATAGACCGGTACCGCGATGACATCCGCCCCGGCGTCCCGCAGCGCCTGACAGAAATCGGGAACGGGCTCCCACTCGGTGGTAGCGCCGTGAAGTTGAACCGCCACAGTCTTTCCCGAGACACTTTCAGCCAGAAGATGTTCGAGGACCTCAGCCGAAGACTCGGACGCCGGAGACCATTCTTCACGCAGATCGGCAGCACGTATTGCGCCGGTCGCTTTCGGACCTCGAGCCAGCAGACGTGCCGAACGCAGTGCCGCGCTGAGATTTTCGGCCTCACCCCAGCCGTCAGCAGCCTCGAGCCAGCCCCGAAATCCAATTCCGGTGGTAGCAACAACGATCTCGGGCGGATTTGAGATGATCTGCTGCGTCACCCGTTCCAGCTCCCGATCATCCGCGAGCGGAATGATTCGAATAGCCGGCGCAAACATCACGTCTGCGCCGCGCCGGGTGAGCAGGGACGCAAACTCCTCGGCGCGACGCGAAGCCGTGATTCCGACGGTGAATCCCGCCAGTGGCAAGTCGTCACTCACGAGAGAGTTTCAGGAATGCGACCAGTGCTGTGCACTTGCACTACGCCGGCCCAGACACGAATCTCGTAGACCGGCAACGACACCGAATCGTCGTCCAACGACCGCCCGTCGATCAGTGAAAAGGCTTGCTTGAGTAAGGGTGACACCACAATTGGCTCACCGTCGCGGTCACCGACCAGTCCGCGCGACATCACTGCGGCCCGGCCGTACGGATCGAAGTTGCTCACGGCGCGCAAGGTGCCGTCTTCGAGTCGGAACAGTGCCACCTGCTCACCACCGCGAAGCAACACTGCAACTCCACGCCCCGGAATCAGGTGACTCAGCGGGCACGCCGACGTCCATTCGAGTCGCTCTGAATCCAGCTTGGCGATCTGCGCATCGATGACACTCATCAAACCCCTCCTTGTGTTCTGATTTCTTTCTACGGGTTCCGTGTTTCCCGCGGGTTACGCAGTTATTACCGGCGCGTGGGGATACTCGGCATGCCCATCAGCACGGGAACCTTGCGAACTCCGGTCTCGTCGAACACAACCGTCGGGTCTGCTTCATCGGGTGCATTGACAAACGAAACGAACCGCGACAGCTTCTCCGGATCACCCAACACACCGGCCCATTCGTCGTGATAACCCTCGACGTGCTTGGCCATCAGAGCCTCGAGTTCCTCGCCGATCCCGAGACTGTCCTCGCAGACAACCGCCTTGAGATGGTCGAGGCCGCCGTCGAGTGACTCGACCCAGGGCGCAGTGCGCTGCAGGCGGTCCGCCGTGCGGATATAGAACATGAGGTAACGGTCGATGTACTTGACCAGAGTGACGTCGTCGAGGCCACCAGCGAGAAGCTGAGCGTGCTTGGGTGACTGTCCGCCGTTGCCACCCACATAGAGGTTCCACCCGTTCTCCGTCGCGATGATGCCGACGTCCTTGCCCCTCGCTTCGGCGCATTCCCGAGCACAACCGGATACCCCGAACTTGATCTTGTGCGGCGAACGGAGGCCGCGATAACGGTTCTCCAGATCAACGGCCATTCCCACGGAGTCTTGTACTCCGTATCGGCACCAGCTCGAACCGACACAACTCTTGACGGTGCGCAGCGACTTTCCGTAAGCCTGACCGGATTCCATCCCGGCATCGACCAGCCGCTTCCAGATTGCCGGCAACTGCTCGACGCGGGCACCGAACAGATCGATACGCTGACCGCCGGTCACCTTGGTGTACAAGCCGAAATCGCGTGCCACCTCACCGATCACGATGAGCTGTTCCGCAGTGACCTCGCCGCCGGGCATGCGCGGCACCACCGAATAGGTACCGTTCTTCTGAATGTTGGCCAGGAAGTGATCATTGGTGTCCTGCAACGACGCCTGCTGGCGGTGCAGGATGTGATCAGAATCCGTGGATGCCAGAATCGACGCGACGACGGGCTTGCAGATGTCGCAACCGGCACCCTTGCCGTACTTGGCGATCAGGGCCGAGAACGTCCGTGTCTGCGTCGACTGAACGATCTGGAACAGCTCGGCCCGCGACTGCCCGAAGTGCTCGCACAGTGCCTTCGACATCACGACGCCGGAATCTGCCAGCAATTGCTTCACTGTCGGAAGGCAACCGCCACAGGTTGTTCCCGCCGTTGTGCATGCCTTCACCGACGCAATGTCGCACGCGCCGTCGGCAATTGCACTACAGATCGCGCCCTTGGTCACGCCGTTGCACGAGCACACCTCGGCATCGTCCGGCAATGAACCCGCACCGAGCTTTTCTCCGGCCGGCGAGATCAACGTTGCCGGATCACCGGGTAGCTCACGACCGACCAACGGGCGCAACGACGCATATGCCGACGCGTCACCCACCAGGATTCCACCGAGCAGAATCTTCGCGTCGTCCGAAACCACCAGCTTGGCATAGGTACCCTTGGCTGCGTCGCTGAGAACAACTTCGAGAGCGCCGGGTGACGTTGCCATCGCGTCACCGAAACTGGCGACGTCGACGCCCATGAGCTTGAGCTTGGTGGACATGTCGGCGCCGGGGAAATCTGCTGCGCCGCCGAGCAACCGGTCTGCCACAATCTCGGCCGTCGTGTACCCGGGAGCGACCAGCCCGTAGCAACGGCCCTCCACAGCAGCGCATTCACCGACCGCGAAGATATGGTCGTCGGACGTCTTGCAGCCCAGATCGGTCAGGATGCCGCCGCGCTCACCGACGCCGATGCCGGCGTCTCGGGCCAGCTGATCACGAGGGCGCACGCCGGCCGAGAACACGAGCAACGACGCATCGATCGTAGTTCCGTCGGACAGTTCGACCACGATTCCGTTGTCGGCCTGCGTAATTCCTGCGGTTCCGACTCCCGTGTGCACATTCAGCCCGAGTCGCGTAACGAGCCGAGCGAGCAATGCGCCGCCTCCCTCGTCCACCTGCATCGGCATCAGCCGAGGATTGTGTTCGACGACGTGCGCCGTCATTCCCATCAGCGAGAGTGCATGTGCCGCTTCGAGACCGAGAAGACCGCCACCGACCACCACGCCCACGGCGCCCTGGCCGGCTCGCTCGGATGCTGCGCGAATACCGTCGAGGTCGTCGAGAGTGCGGTAGACAAAACAACCCTCGCCGTCATGCCCCGGAACTGGTGGGACAAACGGGTAGGAGCCCGTAGCCATGACGAGGGCGTCGTACGCGAGCACGTTGCCGGCTGACGTCGTGACTGTGCGCGCATCCTTGTCGATCGACACGGCACCCTCACCGACACGAAGATCGACCAGAGCATCCCCCTCGTAATCGTTTCCGGCCAAAGCCAATTCCTTGGGATCCCACACTCCGACGTACGACGACAAACCGACGCGGTCGTAGGCTGCATACTTCTCGTCGCAGAGGACGGTCACCGACCAACTGTCGGCGTCGTCGCGCGAACGCAGAGCCTCGACAAAGCGGTGTCCGACCATACCGTGTCCGATGACAATGACGGATTTACTCATGCCGCACCTTCTTCCTGTGTTTCGCGAGAGTTGTCGGGGCTAACTGGGTCTGCGGCGCTCAGCCATTCGCAGATTCCCGCGACGGACGAACTGCAACCGCCACAGCCGGTGGTTGCCCGGGTCGCCGAGGCCAGCGCTGCTTCGGATCGAGCACCGGCCTTCCAGGCTCTGGTCAGATCCGTTTTGGTGACCGAGTTGCATCGGCAGATCACAGCCGAGCCCGGCATACCCGACGGACTGGCCAGTTCAATCGGGCCAGTGGCTCCGCGCCCGGTGAGGAGCGCGATCCGGTCCGGAGGGACGGGAAGTTGAGCGTCGAAAAGCTGTGTAAGAGTGCCTACTACATCGGGGACACCGAGCAGCAACGCTCCGACGATGCGCTCACCTTTGACCACGATCTTGGCGTAGCTCCCCCGGCTTGCATCCGCGAGCGTGGTGACTTCGACGTCGAGACTGTGCATCGTTGCACTGACGTCGCCCATCGAGGCGAGGTCGATATCGTGCGCCTTCAACCGGGTCAATGTCGGAGTACCGCTGTAGCTTGCCTTCGGATCGGCGCCGGTCAGCAGATCAGCCACTACTGCAGCCTGCTCCCAGCCGGGCTGAACCAGGCCGTACACCTCGCCGCGATGTTCGGCACACTCACCGATCGCGCGAATTCCGTCGACATCAGTGCGGAGTTCGTCGTCGACCAACACTCCGTAACCTACTGCCGCACCGGCCTGTTGCGCCAATTCGACGCACGGCCGAATTCCCGCCGACAACACCAGAAGATCTGCGCGAAGCTGACTTCCGTCGTCCAGAACCACGCTGTCACCGGAGAACTCCGAGACCCGCCGACCGAGTACCACCTCGATACCCACGCCTTCGAGGGTCCGGGTGAGTACTGCGCCGCCGTCAGAATCCATCTGGCGTTCCATCGGGAAGTCCTTGGGATGCACCACAGTTACGTCAACTCCGCGCATCCGAAGCCCGCGGGCGGCTTCGATTCCCAACAGCCCGGCGCCAAGTACCACTGCCCGACTTCCCGGCGTCGCGGCTTCGGTGATGCGAGCACAGTCGTCCAGGGTTCGGAAAGTTGCAACCCGGGAAGCACATTCGGCAAGACCGAGCACGGGAGGAATGAAGGGACTACTGCCGGTGGCCAAAATCAGCTCGTCGTAGCCGATTGCGGCGCCGTCGCTGCAGGTCACCGTCCGTAGGTCGGGATCGATTGCGGTAACCGCAGTACCGGCGCGAACGTCGATGCGTGCGCGCGCCCACCATTCATCGGTCTTCAACCGCGTATCCCGGGCAGTGATACTGCCCGCCAGGACATTCGAGAGGAGAATGCGGTTGTAGGGAGCGTGATCTTCTGCACCGATCAAGACGATGTCGAGAGCCTCGGCATCCATGCGACGACGCAACTCCTCCGCCACCCGCGACCCCGCCATGCCGTTGCCGACGATCACTACGCGCTTCATGGTTCACCGACCGGTTCGAGACGAACAGCGCATACCTTGAACTCTGGCATCCGACTCGTGGGATCGAGCGCGGGGTTGGTCAGCAGATTTGCACGCGAATCACCGGCGAAATGAAATGGCAAGAACACGGTGTCCAGGCGCATGCTGTCGATGCACCGAACTGTTGCTTCCATCCGTCCACGCCGACTGACCACGCCGGCCTGATCTCCGTCCGAAAGTCCCACCCGCCGAGCGGTATCCGGATGGATCTCGACGAACATGTCTCCCGCAGCCTTGACGAGTTCCGGGATCCGACGGGTCTGAGCACCCGACTGATAGTGCGCCAGAACTCGTCCCGTTGTGGCGACCAGCGGATATTCCGCATCCACTGTTTCGGCCGGTCCACGGTGTTCAACCGCGATGAACTGGGCCCGACCATCCTGTGTCGCAAAGGAATCCAGGAACAAGCGCGGAGTACCCGGATGATCCTCGCTCGGGCACGGCCAGTGCAGTGCTTCACCGGCGTCGAGGCGGCTGTAGCTGATTCCGGAGTAATCGGCGATGCCACCGGCCGACGCGCGGCGCAGTTCCTCGAAGACTACCGCCGGTGAGGTCGGGAACCGCTCCGTCGGCTGACCCAACCGCCGTGCGATCTCGGACCAGACGTGCAATTCACTGCGCGGCCCCTCAGGAGCGTCCACCGCGCGGCGCCGTCGCAACACGCGACCTTCGAGACTGGTGGTGGTTCCCTCCTCCTCGGCCCACTGCAACACGGGCAGAACAACATCAGCCATTGCTGCTGTCTCCGACAGAATGAAGTCCGAGACCACCAGCATGTCCAGGGCCTTCAACCGATCTACGACGTGCCCTGCTCGGGGCGCCGATACCGCCAGGTTCGCTCCGTGAACAAAAAGAACTTCGGGACCGCCCGGTTGGCCCAAGGAATCGAGCAGTTCGTAGGCGCTGCGACCCGGCCCCGGAAGATCATCGGCTTCGATTCCCCACACCTTCGCAATGTGTTCGCGGGCAGCAGGATCGGCGATCTTGCGGTAGCCGGGCAGTTGGTCTGCCTTTTGCCCGTGCTCACGGCCGCCCTGCCCGTTGCCCTGCCCCGTGATGCAGCCGTAGCCACTGCCGCGTCGGCCCGGTAGCCCGAGCGTCAAAGCCAGCCCGATGACGGCGGACACGGTGTCCGTGCCGCTGGCGTGCTGTTCGGTGCCGCGGGCCGTGAGGATGTACGAACCGGAATCGGATTGTTTTGCTTTCCACAGCAATTCGACGGCGCGCCGCATCTGACTCACCGGCACACCGGTAACCCGCTCGGTGCGCTCCGGCCACCACTGCGCAGCAGCAAGCCACGCGTCGTCGAACCCGGTTGTACGAGCATCGATGTACTGGCGGTCGACGCGGCCGTCGATCACCGCCAGATGCATCAGACCTAATGCGAGAGCCAAATCTGTTCCGGGACTGAGTTGCAGGTGCAAGCCTCCCCCACTCAAGGCTCGCTCCACGGTTGCCGTTCGGCGAGGATCTGCGACGATCAATCCTCCGGCAGCAATTGCCGAATTCAGATGCCCGACCAGAGGCGGCATGGTCTCGGCGACGTTGGCACCGAGAAGAAGTATCGCTTTTGCCGAGGTCAGATCACTCACCGGAAACGGCAATCCCCGGTCCAAGCCGAAACTCTTGATCCCGGCCGCCGCGGCCGAGGACATACAGAACCGGCCGTTGTAATCGATATTCGCGGTCTTCACTGCGACTCGGGCGAATTTGCCGAGCATGTAAGCCTTTTCGTTGGTCAGACCACCACCTCCGAAGATTCCGATCGCATCAAGACCACTACGTACCTGCGCTGCCTGGACGCCCGATACAACTCGATCGAACGCCTCCTCCCAACTGGCAGGGCGAAGTTCCCCGTCCGTGCGAATCAAGGGACTGGTCAGTCGATCCGGAGTCCGCAGCAATTCCACACTGGTCCAGCCCTTTTGGCACAACCCCCCACGATTGGTCGGGAAGGAGCGCCCGTCGACCGTAGTCGATCGAGCCGGAACGGACGCCGAATCATCACGCGTGAGCGTCATCGCACACTGAAGTCCGCAGTACGGGCAGTGTGTCGACGTCGCGACGAGTAGATCTCCGGAGATGGTGGTACTCATGCTGTGACCGAAACTTTCTGCTCGTCCACGTCGGTGGTCAGGCTGGACGGCTTGCGCAGGAATACGAACCAGGTCACGGCGATGCACGCAATGTAGAAGGCCAGGAATACCCAGAACGCCATAGTCGCGGACTTCGCGGGACTGCTGTACGACGCGCGGAGCACCAGGTTGATTCCGACGCCGCCCAAACCGCCTACGGCACCGGCAAATCCGATGAGAGCGCCGGAAATGCTGCGCGACCACATTGCTTTCTCAGCGCGATCCATGTCATCGAAGCTCTGAGCTTTTGCCTCGAAGATTGCCGGGATCATCTTGTAGACGGAACCGTTGCCGAGGCCGGAGAGCAGGAACAATGCGATGAATCCGAGTACAAACGTGACCATGATTCCAGCGCTGGCGACGCCGGCAGTGTTGTCGTCCATCGTTCCGGCCGTCACCAGGACCGATGCCGCGAAAGCCATGCCGACAAACGTCCACATCGTGATCTTGCCGCCACCGATACCGTCGGCCAGTTTGCCACCGATCGGACGGGCAATGGATCCGAGAAGCGGCCCGATGAAGGCGATCTGCGCGGCGTGCAGCGCTGCCTGCGCCGGGGTAGCTCCGCCGGCGAGGAAGTTGATCTGCAACACCTGACCGAACGCGAAGCTGAAACCGATGAAGGAACCGAACGTGCCGATGTACAGGAAGCTGATGACCCAGGATTCGGAGAACTTCAGCGCCTTGCCCATCGAGCGCAGATCGGATTTCTGATTGCCCAGGTTGTCCATGAACAGTGCGGCGCCGACTGCAGCGGCCGCGATGAACACGAGGTAGACGGCGCACACGATCCACGGCGCGCGGTTGCCGACGGTGGCGATCACCAGCAGGCCGATCAGCTGGATCATCGGAACACCGATGTTGCCGCCGCCCGCATTGAGGCCCAGCGCCCAACCCTTGAGTCGCTGCGGATAGAACGCGTTGATGTTGGTCATCGACGACGCGAAGTTGCCGCCGCCGATGCCCGCCGTAGCCGCCACCAACATGAAGGTGGTGTACGACGCACCCGGATTCATCATCAAGTAGAGCGTGAGAAGTGTTGGTACGAAAAGGAACAACGCGCTCATGACGGTCCAGTTGCGCCCGCCGAAACGTGCGGTGGCAACGGTGTACGGAATGCGGAGGATCGAACCCACCAAGGTGGGAACTGCGACCAGGAAGAATTTTCCGGCCGCGTCGATGCCGTAGATCTCGGTCGGCATGAACAACACCATTACGGACCAGATGGACCAGATCGAGAAGCCGACGTGTTCGGCGACGACCGACCAGATCAGGTTCCGCTTCGCGATGTCCTTGCCACCGGATTCCCAGGCTTCGACGTCCTCGGCATCCCAATGCTCGATGTAATGACTCACCAGGGCCTCCTGAATATGTGGGAGACCCAAAGGTAGAAAACTGTTATTGCGCCGGTGCTGCGCGGCGTCACCGCAACGTCAATTGATCCTCACCCGGCAACATGACGGGTTGTGAGAACAAATTGACACGCGAATTAGCCGGCAGCGTGCCACGAATCTTCGAGCATCCGCGGCTTGCACGCCTGGTAAGCGCCGATCAGCACGACAACAACAGCTATCAGGAGTAGTCCGAACGGCGCTGCGTATCCATCCGTTGCGTCGTGGAGAACGCCGAACAGCAACGGACCGAGGCAGGCCACGGTGTATCCGACACCCTGGGTGAATCCGGACAGTGCGGCGGATCCGATGTGTGAGCGGGTACGAAGGTTGATGAGGGTGAGCGCCATCGGGAAGGTACTCGGCCCCAGACCCAGGATGACGACCCAGACGATGGGCGCGCTCATCGGAGCGAAGTACAGTCCGGCAAATCCGATCAGGTAACACACGGCGCAGGCAACAACGACCGGGAACGGGTTCGACATACGCGCGCACAGCGTCGGAGCTCCGAAGGCCGCGATCAGACCCATAACCGAGAAGACTCCGACCATTGTTCCACCGAAGGCGTCACTAGCGCCGGCGTCGCCGAGGATCGAAGGAATCCACGTGAACATCGAGTAGGTGATCAGCGAGGTCATACCGAACATGCCGGCCATGCCCCACGCAACGGGCGAACGCCAGGCTTGCCCGCGGGCCGGCGCAACGGCGACGGCATCCACTGGCGTATCCAACGCTGCCCGACGCGAGCGCGCGAGAGTGATCAACCACGGCACCGCAGCGGCAAATCCGAAGGCCGCCCACCAGCCGATCGAGAATCGCCACCCGAAGGCTTCGGCAACGGGAACCGCCACGAATGCCGGCACGATGGTGCCGATCTGCACCGCCACGATGTACACCGAACTCATCGTCGCGAGACGATCCGAGAAATAACGCTTCACCAACGGCGGAATGACGACGTTGCCGATTCCCATACCCGCCAGGGCGAGCGCGGACAGTGCCAGCAAGGACCACGTCTGATTCATCATGGCGCGCAACAGCATTCCGGTGCCGGCCATCAGCATGGCCAGCAACGCAGTACGTTCGAGCCCGATTCGTTTCGCGATGGCCGGAGTAATCAGCCCGAAGATCGCGAACATCAATGTCGGTACCATGCCGAAGACTCCGACGACGGAAGCCGAGAACCCGATCTCCGCGCGGATCTGTTCCGCGAGCGGCGAGAATGAGGTGACTGCGAGTCGCAGGACCAGCGCTGACATCGCAATGGCCGCAAATACGAGCAGACGGCCATGTACGAGGGAGCGGGGTTCGGTTCTCGAAAGTTGAGCAGTCACCGACAAATCATAGGATGACCGGATGAACTCACACAAGGGAGGTAATGTAGACCACAGTCCACATCAGACGCACCGATAATCCGAGGAACCACCACGTGCAACCCGTTCGCCGCGCAAGCCTCATCTCGCAGGTCACCGAACAACTCCGCACCGAAATCAGAAGCGGAACCTGGCCGGTCGGATCGAAGATTCCCACCGAACCCGCGCTGTCCGAGCTGACGGGCACTGGCCGGAACACGGTCCGTGAAGCGGTTCAAGCCCTGGTTCACGCCGGAATGCTGGAACGTCGCCAGGGATCGGGCACGTACGTCGTCGCGACGTCGGATCTGGGCGGCACACTCGGCAATTACTTTGCGGGCGCCCACGAGCGTGACGTTCTCGAACTGCGACGCGCCCTCGACATCACGGCCGCATCGCTGGCAGCAGTACGTCGCAACGACGACGACATTGCCTCACTCACCAGCCTTCTTCGTGCCCGCGCGGCGACGTGGGAAGGAAACGACATAGCGGCAGCCACCGTGGCCGACGTGGCGTTGCACCGCGCCATCGTCGCAGCCAGCCACAACACAGTTTACCTGGAGTTTTACGACTCGCTGCTGCCGATCATCGAAACCACGATTCACCAGCACATCGATGCCACCGGCGAGGGCTTCCATTCACGTCACGAAAACCTGGTTGCCGCCGTCATCGCCGGCGATGCGAGTGCAGCCTCCGATGCTGCTCGCGATCTCTTCGAAGGTCTGGTCGCCGACTTCAGTTGAAGCTGAAGATATCGACTGACTAGAGCAGCAAACGCACGATGTCGGAGGTTCGGGCCAAGCCGGGAAAGGCATCCGATGTGGAACGCGGATGCAATACGTGAACAGCGAGTCTGAACATGACCGCACGCAGAAGCATCTGCGGCCACTCCGGCAGGTCTTCCCAACGCCCGACCAGTGCCTCGTCGGCTCCGCCCCAGGAAATTGCGTCGACAACAGCCACAGCGGCAGCCCAGGCCGCCGGTCGCCAATACGGCGTGATGTCCGTAATGCCCGGAGCCATGCTGCCTGAGAAGAGAACCGTGCCGAACAAATCGCCGTGCACCAATTGATCGGGGCTGTGAACGGGCTTGCGCAGTGTGGCCAGGCCCGCGATCAGTTCGAGGCTCTTGCGTCCGTCGGGCGACGGCGACTCGAGTTGCTCGACGCCCTTCGCGATACGCAACGGAACGGTTTCCCACGCCGCACGATCCGCGGCGACAAAGACGTCAACCTCGGCCCACGGCGGGACCGGCGGCTGAGCGAGGAATCTGGGACGCTCGAGCGAAGCTGTCGCAGCGTGCAACCGACAAGACATGGACACAACCTCGTCATGACGAGGTTCAGGCGTTCCGACGATGAAAGTATCTGCGCGCCAACCTGATACAACGTAGCGGCCATCAGTGGATCGAACAGGGCGAGCCAAGCGCACACCGTCGACTTCGAGGTTCTCGCGCACTTTTGCCGACCAGGCGGCGCGCGCATGGTCCGCAACGGCAGAGAGAACGACGTCTCCACACAACCAACCGCCGTCCCAATCCGCACCGAGTGGGATGGGCTCTACTTCGCGGAGGCCGAAGGTGGAGCACACGTGCTGGGGAGGTTGGCCTGTCACCGCTCCAACGCTACCGGTGCAAGTCCGTCAGATCCTGCAAGGCACGCCTAATACACCGGGAGAGAAGTATCGACCTGGTTTGCCCAGGCAATGGCACCACCCTGCAGATGGACGGCATCCGCGAACCCCGCACTCTTGAGAACAGCGAGCGCCTCGGCCGATCGAATGCCGGTTTTGCAATACACAACGATCTGCTTGTTCTGCGGCAACGACGCCAGCGCTTCACCGGAGATGATTCGATCCTTGGGAATCAGAACCGCACCGGGCAGATGCATGATGTCCCACTCGACGGGTTCCCGCACGTCGACGAGTTCCAACTCCTGACCACTGCTGATCAGCTGCTCGAGTTCCTTGGCGGTGATCGTGGAACCGGCAGCAGCGTCACTCGCCTCCTCCGACACGACGCCGCAGAACTCGTCGTAATCGATGAGTTCCGTGACCGGGATCCGCTTCGGATCACGCTGGAGCCGGATCGTGCGGAACGTCATGGCCAGAGCGTCGTACATCATCAGGCGTCCCAGCAACGGTTCACCGATACCCGTGATCAGCTTCACGGCTTCCGTGGCCATGATCGACCCGACAGTTGCGGGCAGAACACCGAGCACGCCGCCCTCCGCACACGACGGCACCATGCCCGGCGGCGGAGCTTCGGGATACAGATCCCGGTAATTGAGCCCGAGACCGCCGGGTGCGTCTTCCCAGAACACCGAGACCTGACCTTCGAAGCGGTAGATCGATCCCCACACATACGGCTTGCCGGCAAGCACCGCCGCGTCGTTGACCAGGTAGCGCGTCGCAAAGTTGTCGGTGCCGTCGAGGATCAGGTCGTACTGCGCGAACAATTCGACGGCATTGGTGTTGTCGAGTCGGAACTCGTGTAACCGCACATCGATGTGCTCGTTGATCTCGAGGATCGACTCGCGCGCACTGACGGCCTTGGACCGGCCGACGTCGGACCGCCCGTGAATGACCTGACGCTGCAGGTTCGACAGGTCGACCTCGTCGAAATCCACGATCCCGATCGTGCCGACACCCGCGGCCGCCAGATACAGCAGTGCCGGCGAGCCCAGACCACCGGCGCCGATAAACAACACACGAGCGTTCTTGAGTCGCTTCTGACCGGTCACGCCCACATTCGGAATGATCAGGTGCCGGCTGTACCGGGCAACTTCTTCCCGGCTCAACGCAGCGGCAGGTTCCACCAAAGGTGGCAATACGACGGGTGTTGCAGACACCGAAAAACTCCTGGATCTAGTTACGCTCGGGGATACGGCCACGGGTTGAACCGGCACGTCAGTCCGTTCATCGGCACTACGCCCTCCGGATCCAACTTCGCAATGTCGTTATTGGCCGTCCCGAAGGACTGCTGCATCATGATCGGCGCCAAACCACCTTCGGTCTCACAGGGCTGATGCGCTGCGTAACCGATGGCATGGCCGACCTCGTGGTTGATTTGATACTGACGGTACGAACCGATGTCGCCCTGGAATGCAATCGCGCCGCGGACCCATCGAGGCTCGTTGAGCAGGACACGATCCATGCTCGGGTTGTAGCAGGAGCCCTCGAGTTCGATCTCGTAACCGCAACCCTCCCGAATGGTCATCTGCGACGTCAACGAGATGCGGAAATCGGGTGATCCGGAATCGATTCGACGGAATGCAACCTTCGGATCATTAGTCCAACTCTTCGGATTGGCCAAAGTCTGATCGACCATCCGACCATAGGACTCGTCACCCCCGAATCCTGCAGTGTCGACGCCGTCCTCGATTTCGACGGTGTACGTGAATTCACGCTCGGTGCCCTGCCCGACCTTGCCGGTAATCCCCGGAACTAGGTGCCAGGTACCGCCACCGGTAACCGCAAACGGTCCACCGTCCGGAAGCGCACCCGACGGGACCGACGCCGCAAACTTTCCGTCAGCCGCCGGTGGTGCCCCGATGACGTTGGTCCCATCGGTGCTGTGCGCGAGGTCAGCCGTCGCCGAAGTTTTCGACGACGAATCATCGACGTCCGTACGCAAAGCGTCGACGGTCACGAAGATCGTCAGAATCGCGAGCACCGGGATCGCATACGCGCGCCATCCGTAGGTCGCGACGAACTTACCGAGTCGGCTCTGTTTCCGAGCGCCCCGATCCGGTCGCGGATTGCGCGGGGTCCGGCCCACTTCACGTTTGGTGGGATCCCATTGAGCACGGAGCGGTTGATGCGAAGCGATGCCGCGGTAGTCACGTTGGCCGTACATACGGCCGTCGCCTGAATCGGAATGTTCAGGGTTCTGCGTAGTTTGTCCACGCATGCGCGGTCCCCCTGGGTCAGTCACGCCTCCAGAATCTCACATTCCACGAGCGGCGGTCCCAGACCGACCGAAACGTGCTGGCAGGGGCGTGTCAGATGTGCCCTCCACCACAAGACTGCGACGCAAGTATCGCTGGTCGAGACAGAAAAAACGCATCAGCGCGACACACGGTATCGTTCATGCAGCTACGGCCGGTGTGACGGAGGATACTGGCGAGTACGCATACGCGACTCGACGGTCCGCGCGGCAGCCGAATTTTACTTTTGCTCAGATTGGAAGCGACATGACAGAACTCGCGGATCGGACCGACTCCGATCGCGGTACAACGGCGGGTAAGCCTGCTGGTACACGCCGCAGCACCCGCCTTCCGCGAGATGCGCGCCGCCTTCAACTCCTCGCTGCAGCCAGCGAAGTTTTTGTCGCCAGCGGCTACCACTCGGCCGGTATGGATGAAATCGCGGAATGCGCCGGCGTCAGCAAGCCCGTCCTGTACCAACATTTCCCCGGCAAGCTCGAACTGTATGTAGCAGTTCTGCAAAGCTACGTCGACAGCCTCATCTCCGGCGTCCGCCAAGCCTTGCGATCCACCACCGACAACAAGCAGCGTGTGCGGGCAGCCGTGCAGGCCTTCTTCGATTTTGTCGACAACGACTCCCAGGGCTTCCGCCTGGTCTTCGAGTCCGACATCATGGGCGAGCCGCAGGTACAGACCCGCGTCGAACAGGCCACCGAAGCATGCGTCGACGCAGTATTCGACCTGGTCAGCCATGATTCCGGCCTCGACCCCTACCGCGCGCGGATCCTGGCCGTCGGCCTGGTCGGCGCCAGCCAGTTCACCGCACGCTACTGGCTCGAAGCCGCTCGCCCGATCCCCAAGGAAGAAGCCGTCGAAATCACGGTTTCCTTGGCCTGGGGCGGCCTGTCGCGGGTACCGCTGCACTCCTGATCAGCTTCTGATCTGCTTCTGCAAAACAAGAATGGCGGGCAGTCTTCGCGACTGCCCGCCATTCTTGTCTTGCTTTGCGTGTCAGACGGTAGGTGCGAACCCGACCTTGCGGATATCGGAAGGACCGATCTCCACATACGCAACACGGCTCGCCTGCACCAGGAACTTGCGGCCCTTGTCGTCGACGAGTGAGAGAACCGGCTCGCTGCCACCGAGGACGCTCGAGACCAGCGCCTCGACCTCGTCGGGGGTCTGTTCGCTGTTGACGATGAGCTCACGCGGGCTGTCGATTACACCGATCTTGACCTCCACGGTCAACCTCCGAACTGTTCGTGAAATACATCAGCTGTCCTGGCCAGGCTAGTGCAGCATCACACCGACACGCTCGCTGCCGCGCTGTGCCCACAGCGAACAGGCGCGGAGACCGGCTCAGACCAGGCCGAGAGTGGCCATGCGCTCCGCGTGCTTAGCCTGCATGCCGTCGAACAATGCCACCACTCCGTTGAGGTCCCCGGATGCCGAGATCACCAGGTCGGTGAGGTCTTCACGCTGCGCGAGAACGAACTGCGCCTGCGTGATCGCCTCGCCGAGCAACCTGCGCCCCCACAACATGAGGCGGTCCTTGACCCGCGTGCTCCCCTCCACCGCTGCCCTCACTTCGAGGACCACGAATTCGGAGTGACCTGTCTGCGACAGCACGTCCTCGACGATCTCAGCCACGTCGGTCGGAAGTGAATGGCCGATCTCACGGTAGAAATCCGCGGCAATTCCGTCGCCGACGTATGCCTTCACCAACGATTCCAGCCACGTCGACGGCGTCGTCGACGCGTGGTAGTTGTCCAACGCCCGGACGAAAGGATCCATGACCTCGAAAATGTCGTGGCCACGCTCGGTCAGAGCAGCCGACAACGTTTCGAAGTGAGCCATCTCCGCCGCAGCCATACTGGCAATAGCGACCTTCCCGTGCAGCTCAGGAGCCATCTGAGCGTCTTCCGACAGCCGGTAGAATGCCGATATCTCGCCGTACGCGAGTACCGCGAACAAGTCGATGACACCCGGATGATCGGAAGCCACTCGGGCTTCCGTACCGGTGTCTGTCGAAGCATCAAGATCGTGTGCGCCCATGGTTACGAACTCTAATGCCACGACGGCCGACCGGCCGGGCAAGCTGCCCGGGACTGCAGCGTGATCTAGGCCATGCTTTGCCGAGAGTGTGCCGGGCGCCAGTTACAATGGGTTCGGGAGTTCGCTAGTTTCCCCCGCTCTTACGCTCTGACGTCGGCCGGGATGACCTTTTCGACGCGACCCCCACGGTTTCACGTAAACCACACGGTTCCACGTAAACCAACCAGATAATGTGCGCGCACCTGCATCGAAGGTTGTTGCCCGCTTCGCCGAGACTTCACGGACGGCATCAGAAAATTAAGTCCGCGAACTCTTCGAGCTGAGGCGTAGGCATGGCCGACGAACAAGAGGGCATCGACTTCGGCCGATTTACGGCCAGGCCCCTTACCTTGTGCGTGCGTACCGCCACAAGGAAAGGCCAGTCCGCTGAGCAAGATCACGATCGACCACGAAGACGAAGCAACCGAGAACACAGTTTCGGTCCAGCTCGACGACACCCATGTACCCCCGACGTTCGCCGAACTCGGCGTGCGCGACGAAATCGTCCGCGCCCTGAACGAGATCGGTATCGAACGCACCTTCGCCATCCAGGAACTCACTCTTCCGCTGGCTATGGCCGGCGATGACCTCATCGGTCAGGCCCGCACCGGAATGGGCAAGACCTTCGGTTTCGGCGTTCCGCTGCTGCATCGCATCGTCACTGCCGCCAACGGCACGGCTGCTCTCGACGGCACGCCGCGCGCCCTCATCATCGTCCCGACCCGTGAGCTGTGCATCCAGGTCGCCCGCGACCTCGAGAACGCCAGCAAGTACCTCCGCGTCGGCGATCGCGGCCTTCAGGTTCTGCCGATCTACGGTGGTCGCCCCTACGAAACTCAGATCGCGGCTCTCCAGAAGGGTGTCGACGTCGTTGTCGGCACACCCGGACGCCTGCTCGATCTCGCCAACCAGTCGCACCTGATCCTGGGCAAGGTCGGCGTACTCGTGCTCGACGAGGCCGACGAAATGCTCGATCTCGGATTCCTGCCCGATATCGAACGCCTCATGGGAATGGTCCCCGACAAGCGTCAGACGTTGCTGTTCTCAGCAACCATGCCGGGCCCGATCATCACGCTCGCTCGCACCTTCCTGACGCAGCCGACGCACATCCGCGCCGAGGAAGCCGAATCTTCGGCCGTCCACGACCGCACCAGCCAGCACATCTACCGTGCCCACGCCCTGGACAAGGCCGAAATGGTTGCGCGAGTACTGCAGGCCGAAGGCCGCGGTGCCACCATGATCTTCACGCGCACCAAGCGGACCGCCCAGAAAGTCGCCGACGATCTCGCGGAACGCGGTTTCTCGGTCGGAGCCGTTCACGGTGACCTCGGTCAGATCGCCCGCGAGAAGGCGTTGAAGTCCTTCCGCAACGGCAAGGTCGACGTGTTGGTCGCCACCGATGTCGCCGCGCGCGGTATCGACATCGACGACGTCACCCACGTCATCAACTACCAGTGCCCCGAAGACGAGAAGACCTACGTGCACCGCATCGGTCGTACCGGTCGCGCCGGACGCACCGGTATCGCCGTGACACTGGTCGACTGGGACGACATCCCCCGTTGGCAGCTCATCGACAAGGCCCTGAGCCTGGGCATTCCGGATCCGGTCGAGACGTACTCCAGCTCGCCGCACCTCTACGAAGAGATGGCCATCCCGGCTGACGCCAAGGGCACCGTCCGCAAGCCCAAGGCCGCCGAGCCTGCTGCCGAAAAGAAGAGCAAGCCTGCCGCGGCAGCAAGCTCCGACTCCGACAGCTCCGAGGAAAATGCTGCTCCGAAACGGACCCGTACTCGTCGTCGTACCCGCTCCGGCGGCGAAGGTGCCGACGCAGCACAGTCCGGAGCGACCGCAACGGCAACTGCAACTGCTCCCGCCGCTACCGGTGATGCAGCCGCCGACGACGCCTCCAAGCCGCGTCGCCGTCGCCGTCGTCGCCCCGTAGCAGCCGGTGCGGCGACCGCCGCAGAGTAAGCTCCCCATGTGCTGGCACCGGAACGGCGAACTCGCTCAGATGTAATCGTTGCTCTCGGTATCGCGCTGGCCGTGATCGTGGCGGTGACCGTGGTGTGGTTGCGCAGTGATGCGCGCGGAACCACCTCGGTCACCGCTGACACGACTCTCCCCCCGCTGGCAACGTCGGTGGTATTACCCGACGTACTCAGCGCGGTCTGGGAATTTCCGAGTGCAGATTCGTCCTCCCCCATCGCCGCCGGGAACGCAGCCGTCACGGCAGACGGCAACGATGTTGTGGGGCGTGACCCCGCAACCGGTGACGAAGTGTGGCGCTATTCGCGCAACATCCCGCTGTGCGGTGCAATCGAGACCTGGGATCGCGTTGTCGCTGTGTATCAGGACAGTCGCGGATGCTCACAGGTCACGTCACTGGTCGCCGATACCGGCGCACGCAAAGATCAACGCAACAGCGACGCCGATGCCGCGGTGACGCTGTCCGCCGACGGCACCTACCTCATCTCACGCGGTTCCACTCGTCTGGAACTGTGGCGCTCCGATCTGGTTCGGACACTCGAATACGGCCGCGTCGACGCCCCGGTCAACCCCAAGAAGCAACCACGGTCTGGCTGCGAATTGCTCGGCGCCGCTTCGAGTTCCAGCCGCCTGTCCGTTCTCGAAAAATGCCCGGATGACGCGTCGAACCGCCTGACGGTGATGAATCCCGCTCCCAAGGACGCCCAGGAACCCGAAGAATACGGGTCCGTTGTACTTCCTGATTCCACCGGCGCACGTATCCTGGCCGTCTCCGGCGAGAAGACCGCGGTCTACCTCCCAGCCGCCAACGGAACACCTTCTCGGATAAGCATTTTCGACGGAAACGGCGCGGGCGTGGTCGACTACCCTGTCGACGGCGTCATCCCCGAGAAATCCACCGTGAACGCCGACAAGAACGCCATCACCTGGTGGACCGGCACCCAGACGATCAATCTCCGCACGAGCGACCTGTCCCCCACCTGGATTGTCGCGGGCACCGCCGGCCCCGGAACAATGGTGTCCGGGCAACTACTCGTCCCGGTGCCGAACGGGATCGCGATGATCAATCCCGCCGACGGCACCGTCTCCCGCATGATCGGCGTCGACCGCGGTGACGTCACCATGCCCGTCGTCATCGCCGCCGCCGGCGACACCATCCTCGAACAGCGCGGCACAACCTTGGTCGCACTGCGCTAGCGACTAGAGCGCGAGATCAGGCACGAAGGTTTCGACTTCGCTTCCCGCCCAATGCTTCACGAGGTTGGCAGCAAGATCGCGATACGCGTCGGCACCCTTGTTCTTACGGCCCGCCAGCACCGTTGCACCGGACGCCGACGCCTCCGCAAACTTCACTGTCCGCGGGATAGGCGGCGCAAGAACCGGCAACGAGTAGCGGTCGCTGACATCTGCGAGAACGTCACGGCTGTGCGTAGTTCGTGCGTCGTAGAGCGTCGGCAAGGCACCGAGCAGAACCAGATCCGGATTGGTGATGGCCTGCACTTCACGAACCGTGCGCAGGAGTTGCCCGACGCCTCGATGTGCGAGCGTCTCGCATTGCAACGGAACCAGAACCGACTGCGCGGCCGTCAAACCGTTCAGTGTCAGGACACCCAACGACGGCGGGCAGTCGATGATGACGACGTCGTAGTTTCCGAGCAACGGCGACAGCGCACGCTTGAGTGCGAATTCTCGGCCGGGCCGCATCAGCAGCAGTGCTTCAGCCCCCGCCAGGTCGATGGTCGCGGGCAGAAGGTCCATACCGTCGGCCGTGGTCAAGACTGCGTCAGCAGCATCGATGTCACCGGCCAGAACTTCGTTGACCGAACGCTCGAGCCGATCAGGATTGTGGCCGAGAGAGAACGTCAGACACCCCTGGGGATCAAGATCCACCACGAGCACCCGTTGACCGAGCGCGGACAAAGCCGCACCCAAGGAGGCGACGGTCGTGGTCTTTGCCACGCCGCCCTTTTGATTCGCCACTGCGAGAACCGTCGTCACAAAGAAGATCCTTACGTATTTCGAGCGGAGAGGCGAACAGTACACGCGGTCGTCCTGCAATGATGGTCTACATGGACTTGAATGCACGAGTCGTTCTGATGCGTCATGGCGAGACGGAATGGGCACGCACCGGCAAGCACACCGGCCGCACCGAAGTCCCGCTCACAGCGCTCGGCGAGATCCAGGCCACAGCGACGGGCAACCGCATTCGCAGGCTCGATCTTCGTGATCCGATGATCCTGACCAGTCCCCGCCTACGTGCCCAACGCACCGGCGATCTCGCCGGCCTTCCCGAAGACCGGACGTGGGATGCGTTGTCGGAGTGGGACTACGGCGATTACGAAGGACTCACCACACCCGAAATTCGGCGAAGCGTTCCCGACTGGACCGTGTGGACGCATCCCTGCCCCGGCGGTGAGCACGCCGATGAGATCCATGCTCGGACTGACATGGTTCTTTCTCTCGCACAATCACAGTTGGCCGAGCGTGATGTCATCCTGATCGGACACGGACACTTCTCGCGGGCCCTGATCGCACGCTGGCTCGAACTTCCGGTCAGTGAAGGCCGGCGATTCGCGCTCTCCCCCGGCGCCTACTCGGTACTCGGATACGAACATGGTGCGACCCACCTACTTCACCACAATGTCCCGCCACTAGCCGAAGGTTGAAATCTCCCGGGTAATAGGATCCGTTCCATGATTCGACGCGCCACGCCCTCCGATGTCCAACCGATCACGGACATGATCTACGAGTTGGCCGACTACCAGAAGGCTCTCGACGAGTGCACCGTCAAGCCCGAGCAGATCGGCGAAGCCCTGTTCGGTGATGCGGCGTCAGCTTTTGCACACGTGGCGGTTTCCGACGACGGCGACGTCGTCGGCATGGCCCTGTGGTTCCGAAATTTCTCCACGTGGGACGGCGCACACGGCATCTACCTCGAAGACCTGTACGTCAAGCCGAGTCAGCGCGGATCCGGGCATGGGAAAGCGTTGCTCGCCGCATTGGCAAAAGAATGCACGGACAACAACTACACACGCTTGTCGTGGTCCGTTCTCAACTGGAATACGCCGTCGATCAAGTTCTACGAATCACTCGGCGCCGACGCGAAAACCGAGTGGACCACCTATCGCCTGACCGGCGAGCATCTGGGTGCACTGGCCGACGAAGCACTCTAAAGAAGCGCGGTAAAGCGCTACAGAGTCAGTCGTCGTTCTTGTTCTCGCGCTCAGCGGCATCGTCGACGGTGTCGGTTGCGGTCTCGTCCGCGAAATCCCCGTACTCTGCCGCCATCCACTGGGAGGTGGGCGGAGAGAACAGGAATACCAGCGTGGTCAGAACGACGCCGCCGAGGACAACACCGAGAAACACCTGATGCGAGTCGGTCAGCAGCGACCACGCCACAGGAAGTAGCAGAAGCTGAGCGACGACGCTGATGGAGCGTCCCCAGCGGCGACCGGTGAGCAAGGCAATGCCGGCAGCGAGCACAGCGCCGCCGAGAATGGCGACCCACGCGGCAAAACCGTAGCCGTTGGTCACGCTCTGGTCATGACCCATCAAGCCACGAATCACAGCTACGACGGCGAAGCCGACGGCAACCAGTCCTTGCAACGTCACGAGGGCACCCGCCCACTTGACTGTATTGGGAAGGGCAACGGGGCTGGCAGTATTCGGCACGAGACCAGCCTAGAACACGACACCGGATAGGCTCATGCCCCGTGCGCGCACTGCTGATCGTCAATCCCAATGCCACCTCGACCACTGCTGCCGGTCGAGACCTCCTGGCTCACGCCCTCGAAAGCCGGGTGCGACTCACTGTGGAGCACACGACTCACCGTGGGCATGCTGCCGAACTGGCTCGGCAAGCGCATGAAGACGGCTTCGGATGTGTGATCGTGCACGGCGGCGACGGCACCGTCAACGAAGTGGTCAACGGACTTCTCGGTTCTCCGAACCCCGCGTCGATGAAAGCTGTGCCCATCGGTCCCATCCCGACCGTCGCGGTTGTTCCGGGTGGATCCGCCAATGTTTTTGCCCGCTCGCTCGGCATCGCCGCCGACCCCGTCGATGCCACCAACCAACTCATCGACCTGCTCTCCGAACGGACGCATCGGCGCATCGGTCTCGCCCACGCCGACAACCGCTGGTTCACGTTCAATGCCGGAATGGGTCTCGACGCCGACGTCTGCGAGGCCGTCGACGCAAGTCGTAAGAACGGCGATCCGGCAACCCCGGCTCGATACGTACGAACTGCAATTGCCTCCTTCTTCCGCTCGAAGCGAGCGGAACCCGCACTGACCGTCCGGCTTCCGGATCAGGACCCGATTGCGGGCGTCCACTACGCATTTGTCTCCAACTCGAGCCCGTGGACCTATCTCGACTCCCGTCCCGTACACACCAATCCCGGAACAACTTTCGACTCCGGACTCGGCCTCTTTGCTATGACGAGCACCAAAGTCCTTCCGTCCCTACGGGTTGTCCGGCAGCTGCTCGCTCGTGGCGCGGAGCCCAAATCGAAAGTCCTTGTCCGCACCGACAACGTCCCGCATATCACCATCGAATCGTCGCGGCCGATCGGTTTACAGATGGACGGCGATTACATCGGACTTCGCCACACTGTCGAATTTACCGCCGTACCGGATGCGCTCGAGGTGTACGCACCACTCCCGGAGTGATTCACAGAACTCCACTGACCTGCAAGAACAGTCGATTTTTGTCGGCGCCCGCAGGTAAAATCCGGATGGCGGCAAGGTAGCCAGGCGGTACGTCAACAATTAGTGAGTTGGCACACGAACCTGTCCAAATCTATTGACATACCGTGAGTTCGTGAAAGCATTCACAAGTAACAGTGCGGAAACATTGAATACGCACACACAAACTCATTGGTACCAAACGGTGTATTCACACCCAGCTTAAGGAGCGAAAAGGATGGACTGGCGCCACAACGCAATCTGTCGCGACGAGGATCCCGAACTGTTTTTCCCCGTGGGAAACAGCGGACCGGCCCTCGCCCAGATTGCCGATGCCAAGGTTGTCTGCAACCGCTGCCCCGTCACCGCTGAATGCTTGTCCTGGGCTCTCGAGTCCGGTCAAGATGCAGGCGTGTGGGGCGGAATGAGCGAAGACGAGCGTCGCGCACTCAAGCGTCGCAACGCACGGACTCGTGCACGCACTTCTGTCTAGGTAAGAACCGAAACGTTCTTCACCCCGACGTTCGACGCGGTGCGTAGGCAGCCCCTGCCACCGCTCGAAGACGACAGCCCGGCACACCATGGTGCCGGGCTTTTTGTCTGCCCGAAAACTCTTTCGATCGATGAATCAGTAACGCGCACTCCGCTGACCACGTCAGTAACGCGCACTCCTCCGTCCGAGTGGTACGCGCAATACCGCGTCGGTACCCCCGCCACTGCCCGGATGCAATCCCAGGGAGCCACCCAACTCCGCTCCCAGCAGAGTTCGCACGATCTGCAGGCCCAGGCGGTCGGACTTCTCGAGATTGAATCCCGCCGGCAACCCCCGGCCGTTGTCGTGAATGATCACGTCGAGCCACCGCGCCGATCGCTCGGCACTGAGCGTCACCGTGCCCTCCATACCCGGATCGAAAGCGTGCTCGATTGCGTTCTGCACCAACTCCGTCAACACCATCACCAGTGGTGTCGCACGTTCGGCAGAAAAGACTCCGAAGCTCCCCTCACGCCGAATCGTCACGGGTGCACCGACTCCCGCCACGTCGGAAAGCATCGGAACCAACCGGTCGATTACCTCGTCGAGGTTGACTTCTTCGTCCACCGACATCGACAACGTGTCATGTACCAACGCAATGGAACTGACGCGTCGGACCGATTCGGTCAACGCCTGTCGTGCTTCGTCGTTGCTGGTGCGACGAGCCTGCAAACGCAGGAGTGCCGCAACGGTCTGCAGATTGTTCTTCACTCGATGGTGAATCTCGCGAATTGTTGCGTCCTTGCTGAGCAATGCCCGATCGCGACGCTTCACTTCGGTGACATCGCGAACAACGACAGCGGCACCCACATGTTGACCGCCCGGCTTGAGAACCAATGCACGCAGCAGCACCGTGGCACCGCGCGCTTCGATCTCCATCCGTCGACCAGGCTTGTCCGCCAACGTATCTCGAATGTATCCGGCTACTTCCTGAGATTCGAACGGGTCCGTAACCAACACTCGCGTCACCGCGGCGAGATCCTGACCGACCAGATCCGAACTCAAGCCCATCCGGTGATACGCGGACAACGCATTCGGGCTCGCGTACACAACCGTGCCCTCAGTGTCGAGCCTGATGAAACCGTCGCCGGCACGTGGACTGGAGTTGGTGTCCGAACGCGACTCACGAATCGGAAACGTACCGTCGCTGATCATCTGGCACAGGTCCGCCGCGCAATCGAGGTACGCCACTTCCAACGGACTCTGCGCACGCTGATTCGACAGGTTGGTATCGCGGCTGAGTGCGGCGATGACGCGACCGTCCAACCGCACCGGCACGGCTTCACGGCGCGGCGGCATACCCTCACGCCAGTCGACGTCTTCGGCTCGGACAACACGCCCTTCGATCAACGCACGTAGCACCTGAGGGTGCTCCGACTCCGACACGACAGTCCCGACGGCATCTTCCGGGAAAGCCGTCGACGCCGTCGTCGGGCGACAATGCGCAACACAGATGATCGAACCGGCCGACTCGGATTCCTCGGATTCGGTGGCGACCCACAACAGGACGTCCGCGAAGGACAGATCCGCCAGAAGTTGCCATTCGCCGACTATGCGCTGAAGGTGATCGACTGCCGCACCGGGCAGGTCGGTGTGTTCGGCCAGCAGGTCACTGAGTGTAGACATCGCTGCGCTTAGGAGATCACTGCGATCAGGTCACCCTGCTGAATGACGTCGCCTACCTTGACGCCCACGGTGGTGACTGTCCCCGGAACTTCTGCCAAGACCGGGATTTCCATCTTCATGGACTCGAGGATGACCAAGGTGTCACCGTCGGCCACCACGTCTCCTTCGCTCACGACCACCTGGTAGACCGTCGAAACCATCTCGGCGCGCACGTCTTCTGCCATCGTGAACCTCACTTCGTCTTAAAACCAGTGGTATCGCGTCGCCGGAACACCCGATCGACCTGCCAATGGAACCACACCCGCGAGGGCGTGAAAGAATGATGCGAAAGAAACAGAAGGGAGACCAATCATGGGTAAGCGCGGTCGTAAGAAGCGTAGCCGTAAGGGCAACAAAGCAAACCATGGCAAGCGTCCAAACGCCTGACATGTAATGCAGCAAACGACAAGGGTGGGGAAGCAATTACGCTTCCCCACCCTTTGTCGTTATGCCCTACTCAGACGCCCACTGACCGACTAATTGTCTGTTTCGGTAGTCGTTATGACGATGGTGCGCCGCAACTCGATGGTGAGCCGCTGACGCAGGCTTTCGGGTGCGTGGTCACCGCCGCACTTGCGGCTGATCAAGCTCTTGACCTTCTCCTCGATCCCGTAGGCCGCGAGGCAGGATCCGCAATCGTCGATGTGCCGCTGCAGACGCGCCCGACTGGCGTCGTCGCACTCACCGTCGAGCATCAACCACACGTCAGCGATAACTGCCGAGCAGTCGAGCCGTTCGAATTCGTCCTGCGTGCTCATCGAGTGACACCTTCCGCCTCGGCAGCGGCATCCGTGCTCGAGACACTGGTGCCGCCGCGGTTGAATCCGCGTTCCTTCGCGACATCGGCGAGCAATCCGCGCAACTGCTTCCGCCCACGATGCAGCCGTGACATCACTGTTCCGATCGGCGTGCCCATGATCTCTGCGATTTCCTTGTACGGGAATCCTTCGACATCGGCGTAGTACACCGCCATCCGGAATTCTTCGGGAAGTGCCTGCAGCGCCGCTTTGATGTCGTCGTCGGGAAGCGCGTCGAGAGCCTCGACCTCGGCCGAACGCAGACCGGCGGAGGTGTGCTCCGCCGTGGCAGCCAATTGCCAGTCGGTGATTTCGTCGGTCGGATACTGCGCCGGCTGGCGCTGCTTCTTCCGGTACGAGTTGATGTAGGTATTGGTGAGAATCCGGTACAGCCACGCCTTGAGGTTGGTTCCGTCACGGAACGAACGAAAAGCGGTGTACGCCTTGACGTATGTCTCCTGAACCAGATCCTCGGCATCAGCAGGATTGCGCGTCATGCGCAGCGCAGCACCGTACAACTGATCGAGCAGAGGCAACGCGTCGCGCTCGAAACGCGCGATCAACTCGTCCTGGCTTTCGGGCGTTTCGGATACCGCAGCGTCAGAAGGTTCGCTGACCTCTGGCTGTTCATCCTTGGGCCGGTCGTGTTCCAGCACTCTGATCCCTTCGCTCGCCGTAGGGATCAAGGTTACCGCCAACACAAGTTCCGACCTATGGGCCGGTAGTGGCTCCTGCACAGCCAGCACGGTCGCTCCTTCGATAGTCCAGGGTGATCAACCAGTACCAACACAGCTCGTCCCGACTCTGTTCCCGCGTGAGTCAGCGCCCACATAGAGTGTCCGAATGGCCGGAACCGCGACCCCTGCGACCACACTCCTCGAGAAGACGAAGACGCCACACCACATCCACAGCTACGACCACGATCCTCGCGCCGAATCGTTCGGCGACGAAGCCGTGGCAGCGCTCGCGTCGTCAACCGGCGTCGAAGCTGCGCAGATCTTCAAGACCCTGGTCATCAAACTCGATACCGGCAAACTTGCAGTCGCGGTGCTACCGGTCCCGGCCAAGTTGTCCCTGAAAGCCGCTGCCGGCGCACTCGGCGCGAGCAAAGCCGTCATGGCAGAACGCGCCGACGCCGAACGCTCGAGCGGCTACGTCTTCGGCGGCATTTCCCCCTTGGGTCAACGCAAGAAGCTGCCGACCGTCATCGATTCCTCCGCACTGAGCTGGGATCGAGTTCTGTGCAGCGCTGGTCGACGCGGACTCGAAATCGAGCTTGCTCCACACGATCTCGGCAATCTCAGCGAAGCAGTTTTCGCGGAGATCACCGCCGGCTGACACTCGAGATCCACTCGTTTTGCCCCATTCCCACTAAACGGGCAGTACGGTCTGAAATCATGCGGACAACACGACGAACAGCGTTTGCCCTCCTGACAGCGACTGCGGCACTGACCGTTTCACTGACTGCCTGCGGAAGTTCCGACACTTCGGCGAAGGAAGTCACCGTCGTCGGGACCGGCGAGGTTCGCGGGGCTCCGGACATCTTGACCGCCGTCATCGGTGTCGACGTCGGTGCGCCCGACGTCAGCGGCGCGGTGTCACAATCGAACGAGAAAGCGCGCGCGATGATCGACGCAATGGTCGCTGCGGGCGTGGCTACCGACGATATCCGGACGAGCGATCTGTCCATCCAACCGCAGTACGACGCAGGCGGCGTAAACCTGACGGGCTACCGCGCAATCAATTCGGTCCGGATTATCGTCCGTGATCTGGGCAAAGCATCGGGCGTACTGGACGCGGGAATTGCCGCCGGCGGCAATGCGGCCCGTCTGAATACCGTCGCCTTCGACATCGACGACGATTCCAAACTCCTTGCCGATGCTCGCACCCGCGCTTTCGAGGACGCGAAGACCCGAGCCGAGCAGTACGCGGACCTGTCCGGCACATCGCTGTCGAACGTCGTCACCATCACGGAAGCTCACAACACCACGGGTAACCAGAACATGGACACCAATTCCATGATGCGGAGCCCCAGCGCCTACGACATGGTTCTCGCTCCCGGCACCCAACAGGTGTCCTTCGAGGTCACTATTACCTGGGCGCTGAGCTAAAGCAGGCTGATCTGCTCTCCGGCACGGTCGACGTCCGGCTCGATCAACTCGCGTCCGTTGTTCTTGACGCTGTTGACCAGGGGCCGGACTCGATCGATCTCGATTCCGGAAAACAGATCGGGAATCGGTTCGAGTAGCGCCGGGTCTGCGCCGTGATCCGGGTCGAGCCACGCTGCCCAGCGATCACGCGGCAGGGCCAGCGGCATCCGGTCGTGGACCTGTTCGAGGTGGCCGAGCGAATCGACGGTGACAATCGAGCAGCTCAGGACCGGATCCGCATTCTCAGCGGCCGGATTCCGCCATGCCGACCACACCCCGGCCATGAACAGCCTCGATCCGTCCCCGGGGTGCATGTAGTACGGAATCTTTGCGACCTTCTTGCCGCCCTGCGGTTCGGTCTGCCACTCGTACCAGCCGTCCATCGGAACCAGGCATCGTTTGTATTTGAATGCCGTCCGAAAAGCCGGCTTCTCGGCCAGTGAATCGGCCCGCGCATTGAACAGCACCGGGCCCTTGCCGAGTTCCTTGGTCCAGGACGGCACCAAACCCCACCGCATCTGCCGTATCCGCTTGACTGCATCACTGTCGGGATTGTCCCGGTCATGACGCTCGACGACGGTCAGCACCGTGGTCGTGGGAGCGACATTGAAGTCCGCCGACGCCTCCGACGAATGGTCCGTCTCGTCGAGCGCATCAAGTTCGACAGCCAAGCTCGCCGGGTCCGCTGTGGTCGCATACCTTCCGCACATGACACCCAGAGTGGCACGGTTTCGACCATTCCCCCACTGATAAGAGAAGATGGACCCTGTGAGTCTGAGTCTGTGGAGCGCCCCTCTAGCCCAAACGCCGATCGACGCAGTGGTGACGCTGCCCGGATCGAAGTCCATCACCAATCGAGCCCTGATTCTGGCGGCTCTGGCGGACGGTCCGTCCACGCTCACCGGCGCTCTCCGCAGCCGTGATGCGGACCTCATGATCGCAGCGCTGCGTGATCTCGGTATCGGTATCGAAGAAGCGGGCAGCCCCAGCACCTTGCGCATCACTCCCGGACCGCTCCGCGGCGGAGACGTCGACTGCGGGCTCGCCGGCACGGTCATGCGTTTCCTCCCGCCCCTGGCCTCCATGGCCGACGGCGTCGTTCGCTTCGACGGCGACGAGCAGGCCCGGACGCGGCCGCTCGACACCATCCTCGAGGCACTGCGCGGATTGGGCGCACAGATCGAGGGCGACGCCCTCCCCTTCACCGTGACCGGCACCGGTTCTCTGCGCGGCGGAACCGTCACGATCGACGCTTCCGGTTCCTCACAGTTCGTCTCCGGACTACTGCTCTCCGCTGCCGCATTCGAGGAAGGCGTCACCGTTCAGCACAGCGGCAAGCCTGTCCCGTCGATGCCGCACATCGACATGACCACCTCGATGCTCCGCGAGGCGGGCGTGTCCGTCACGACCCCGGCCACCGGCGGCGAGGCTGACACCTGGCGTGTCGAACCCGGACCCGTGCGCGCAGTCGACTGGGCCATCGAACCCGACTTGTCCAATGCCACACCGTTCTTGGCGGCAGCAGCAGTTACCGGCGGAACCGTCAGTGTTCCACTGTGGCCGTCGTCGACCACTCAGCCCGGCGATGCGATCCGCGAGATCCTCATCTCGATGGGAGCCGACGTCACTCTTGCCGACGGCATCCTGACAGTGCGGGGCCCGGAAACGTTGCGCGGCATCGACATCGATCTGCACGACGTCGGCGAACTCACCCCGACGGTTGCGGCGCTCGCAGCACTCGCCGAGGGAACGTCTCACCTCCGCGGCATCGCCCACCTTCGCGGCCACGAGACGGATCGCCTGGCCGCACTCGCCGACGAGATCAACAAGTTGGGCGGTTCCGTCACCGAAACCGAGGACGGACTGACCATCGTTCCTGCGAAACTTCATGGTGGACAATGGCTCTCGTACGCAGACCACCGCATGGCCACGGCCGGCGCCATCATCGGCCTGGTGGTCGACGGCGTCGAAGTGGATGACGTCGCGACAACAGCAAAAACGCTGCCGGGCTTCGAGGGCATGTGGACCGACATGCTCGATCACTCCGCACGTAAGGCAAGCTTCTGAGTAAGCGGCAGTACGACGAGTCCGACGTCCGGGTCCGCCCCGGCCGCGGATCACGCCCCCGTACCAAGACTCGCCCCGAGCATCTGTCCGCCGAATCGGGGATGGTGGTCTCCAAGGATCGCGGCCGCTGGGGTTGTGTCCTGGGCGGTGACCCCAACCGACTGATCGTGACGATGCGTGCCCGCGAACTGGGCCGCACACCGATCGTCGTCGGCGATCAGGTTGACATCGTCGGCGATCTGTCCGGAAAAACCGATACCCTCGCTCGGATCATCCGAGTCTCCGAGCGCTCGACGGTACTCCGCCGCACCGCCGACGACACCGACCCCTTCGAACGGATCGTGGTCGCCAACGCACAGCAGCTGCTGATCGTGGTGGCCCTGGCTGATCCGCCGCCGCGCACCGGCTTTGTCGAACGCGCACTGGTCGCGGCGTACGTGGGCGGCCTGACGCCCATCGTGTGTCTGACCAAGAGCGACCTCGAACCACCGGAAGAATTTGCCAGTACGTTTTCCGATCTCGATATCCAGGTTGTTGTTGCCGGCCGCGACGATCCGCTCGACGAACTCACCGCAATCTTGAACAACAAGCTGACGGCACTGATCGGCCACTCGGGCGTCGGCAAATCGACGCTGGTGAATCGTCTTGTCCCCGATGCGAATCGAGCAGTCGGCATCGTCTCCGGCGTCGGCAAAGGTCGTCACACGTCGACGCAGTCGGTGGCACTCCCCCTGGCCGGTGGCGGTTGGGTGATCGACACACCGGGCATCCGCTCGTTCGGTCTCGCCCACATCTCCCCCGAGAATGTGGTGGCGGCGTTCTCCGACCTTGCAGCACAGATCGAAGACTGCCCCCGAGGGTGCACGCACCTCGGACCCCCGGCCGACCCCGAGTGCAAGCTCGATCTACTCGAGGGAAAATCCGCCCGGCGAGTTATCGCGGTGCGCCAACTCCTCGAGGCGATCAAGTCCAACGACCAATACTGAAAAAACAGCCCGACATCGCCTTGTGCGATGTCGGGCTGTTTTCTTCGGATTGTGAAGCGGATCAGCGCAGGCCGAGCAGGCTCCGCAGCTTTCCGCCCTTACGCTTACGGGCGATGGCACTCTTGAGGCCACTGGCGCGGCCGGTGACCGGATCGACCGTCAACGTGGCGTTGCCCTCGAACATCAACTCCGACGCCGTTTCCGGAGCGTTGTCGACGGTGTCCTTGAGGTACTTGTTGGGCAGTGAGAGCTTGGCGATGGTGCGCCACGACTTGCCGTACTGCACGAGGAAAGGCCCCGTGGTGTACGGCAGGTCGTACTTGTCCGTGAGCTCACGAACCTTGACCGCGATGTCCTTGTAGCGATTACTCGGCAGGTCCGGGAACAGGTGATGCTCGATCTGGTAGCTGAGGTTGCCGGACATGAAGTCCATGGCCTTGCCGCCGTCGATGTTTGCGCTGCCGAGCATCTGACGCAGGTACCACTGCGCCTGCGACTCGCCGTCGATGTCTGCCTTGGTGAACTTCTCGGCACCGTCCGGGAAGTGTCCACAGAAGATGATCGCGTTGGTCCACAGGTTACGAATGATGTTGGCGGTGAAGTTGGCACTGAGAGTGCTCTTCCATGCCGGGCCGGTCAGTGCCGGGTAGACGACGTAATCCTTGACCAGCTGCTTGCCGATCTTCTCGCCCACCTCACGCAACTTACGACGCGTGTCCTCCATGTCGGTGCGACCCTTGGCCGCCTTGCCGAGCTCGAGGTGCTGAGCCGCGATACCCCACTCGAAGAAAAGAGCCAGGAGCGTGTTGTAGGCGATGTTGCCGGCATTGAAGGGCTTCCACCGCTGGTCACGCGTGACACGGAGCAGTCCGTATCCGACGTCGTCGTCCATGCCCAACACGTTGGTGTACTTGTGGTGCAGGAAGTTGTGCGTCTGCTTCCAGTGCGCGGACGGGCCGTTGACGTCCCATTCCCACGAGCTGGAGTGGATCTCCGGATCGTTCATCCAGTCCCACTGACCGTGCATCACGTTGTGGCCGAGTTCCATGTTCTCGATGATCTTGGCAACGCCGAGAACGCCGGCACCGAGCAACCAGGCCGGCCGCTTGCGGCTGGCGAAGAGGATCGCGCGACCGCTGACCTCGAGGGAACGCTGCAACCGAATCACGTTGCGCACGTAGCGCGCATCCTTCTCGCCGCGCGAATCTTCTATGTCGCGGCGGATCGCATCGAGTTCACGACCGAGCGCTTCGACGTCAGCTTCGGTGAGATGCGCATATTCCTTGACATCGGCAATCGCCATCGGAAGGCCTCCTGGCAGTAAGTTCGGCTACAACGAGCAAGTTCATATCGAACGAAATCGACACGACCTACTGTAGCGTAAGTTACGGCACCGTAGGTTAGGTTTTTCCCGATGTAATCTATATCACTTTTTGCGCTTGGGCATGCGAGAACGCGCTTGCGACTTCAGAGCCGTCAGCAGTCCGACGCGCTTTCCCGTCACCGGGTCCGTGCGTAGATCTTCGACCATTGCCATTGCCGCGTCCTTGAATCCCGACTCGCGAAAGCGGAGCTCCGACGACGTCTCGGGCGCACGGTCCGACGTCGCGATCAACCACGTGTCCGGCAGGGCCAGCTTGTGAATGGTGCGCAAAGCCAGCAGGTACTGCTTGAACAACGAACCGGTTGTGTACGGGAGATCGAACTTCTCACACAGTGCCCGCATCTTCACGGCAATCTCCGGATAGCGATTGCTCGGCAGATCCGGGAAGACATGGTGTTCGATCTGGTAACTCAGATTGCCGCTCATCAATCCCATGAGCTTGCCGGAGTTGAAGTTCGCACTGCCGAGCATCTGACGCAGGTACCACTCGTGACGAGTTTCCTGTTCGAACTCGGCAACCGTGAACTTCTCGGCGCCGTCAGGGAAATGGCCGCAGAAGATCACGACATACGCCCACAGATTGCGGACCAGGTTGGCAGTCGCGTTGGCAGTGAGAGTCGACTTCCATGCCGGCCCCGTCAGCGCCGGAAACAGTACAAAATCCTTGCCGACCTGATGGAAGATCTTGCGCGCGAAGTCTTTGTTCGCCTGCGAGTTCAACTGCCCCTTCGCGGAGCCTTCCAACTTGGACGCCGCCGTGAGGTCATGCAGGGCGATGCCCCATTCGAACGTCGCCGCCAGAATCACGTTGGCAACGGGCTGCAGAAGGTTGATCGGCTTCCACGGCTCGTCCCGCGTCATCCGCAAGATTCCGAAACCCAGATCGTCGTCCATACCGACGACGTTGGTGTACGTGTGATGCTGATAGTTGTGAGCACGCTTCCAGTGCTCCGACGGCCCCGTCTGATCCCACTCCCACGAGCACGAGTGGATCTCCGGATCGTTCATCCAGTCCCACTGCCCGTGCATCACGTTGTGCCCGAGTTCCATGTTCTCGATGATCTTGGACAAGCTCAGCAAAGCTGTACCGGCCAACCACGCCGGTCGATACCTGCTCCCGAACAGCGCCATCCGGCCGCCCAGCTCCAACGCTCGCTGGACCCGGATGACCCGACGAATATAGCGAGCGTCCCGAATTCCTCGGGAGTCTTCGATATCGAGTCGAATCTGATCAAGTTCACGCCCGAGCGCTTCGACGTCAGCTGCAGTGAGGTGCGAAAACTCTTTGATGTCGGTGATTGCCACCGTGGTCCTCCGGGTGCCTAGAAGCTATGCGTCAAGCGTACAGTCGCCCGCGGCGGCTGAGATGCACGTTTGTATACGTTCACCTTCGACGTGCTGTTTTCCCGAACGCAGATCGATCGCATGGCCGGAAACGAGCGGCACGACGCACGTTTGGCAGATACCCATTCTGCAACCGAAAGGCATCAGGGCACCGGACTTCTCACCGGCCTCCAGGAGGGTCGTCGCACCGTCGACGGTGATGGTCTTGCCCGACTTCTCGAACGTGACCGTTCCACCGTCGGCTTCGGCGTCGATACGGGAGACCGCAAATCGCTCCATATGGAGGCGGTCGTCGATCCCCTCCGCCTTCCAGACGTCCTCGATCTCGTCGAGCAACGGCAACGGACCGCACGCCCACGTCTGGCGTTCACGCCAGTCCGGGCACACTTGATCGAGCGAACTCAGCTTGAACTTTCCGTCGCGGCGAGTGAGCTGAACCTTGCTGACAAAATCCTCGTGCTCGGCATGGAGGGCCGTCAGTTCATCGGCGAACATGACATCGGACTCCGTCGGAGCGGAGTGAATGTGCATGACGTCAGGCAACTGCCCACGACGGTTCATGGTGCGCAGCATGCCCATGACCGGCGTGATCCCACTGCCGGCGGTGATGAACAGAATCTTCTCCGGCGGCGGGTCCGGCAACGCGAAGTTGCCCGACGGCGTTGCGAGACGGACGATCGTGCCCGACGGGACAGCGCCACCGACGAGGTGACTCGACAGGAATCCCTCGGGCATCGCCTTGACCGCGATGGAGATCTTCTTGTTTTCCCAGTTGGGCGGGGACGTCAGGGAGTACGACCGCCAGTGCCAGCGGCCGTCGACATGCAAGCCGATACCGATGTACTGGCCCGGCTGGTAATTGAAGTCGAATCCCCAACCCGGCTTGATCACGATAGTGGCCGAATCCTGGGTTTCCGGGCGCACCTCGACGATGCGGCCGCGCAATTCCCGGGCCGACCACAGCGGATTTGCCAGGTGAAGGTAATCGTCGGGCAGGAGAGGCGTCGTCAACCGCGCCGCTGCACCGCGCAGCAGATTGAGCTTCGACCGCGCTGCCGGAACTACCGACGCTGCCGGTGCCTCGATCCAGTCCTTCAGACCCATCAGACCTGCCACCTCTCGCTTAGAGATCCCACCGAAATCACTGCCTACGGTACCGTAGGTTACCAGGTTACGGTACCGTAGGTTACTCCAAAGTAGTAAATTTCAGAGCAGGTCGAGCAAGAACGGCAATTCCTGCACCGCGTACCACGCCAATTCGTGGTCTTCCGCGTCACCGAGAGTGAACTCGGCATCGGCGTCGCCGAGATCCGCCGCATCGACAATTCCGGCAGCACGCTCGATGTCCGGTTCGGCCTGGGCGAGGTCAACGTGCACCGATGCCACCTGCGCCATTGTGACCGGACCAGCCAACCGCACCACCGCGTCGTCGAGATCCGGACGCAACTTCACGTCCTCGACGTCAGCCGCAACCACCGCTCGACGGAACGTCACGTCCCCCTCGGTGCCGGCGATCAAACGCAACGACGCCCGCGCTGCCTCACCCATCGCGACCTCGGCCAACTCGTCGTCGTCACCCGCCGCATAGGCCTCACGCAGCGCCGGAGTGACGGCAAACGCCGTTCGACTCATCGGGTCGAACTCCTGATCGGCCACCAACCGCTGCAAGATTTCCACGGTTGCCGGTACGTACACCCTCATGAGACCACCTTCATCGAAAGACGACGCCGAGAAATACCACTCACCGACTGGCGTCAGTCAACTCCTCGAGAGACTCGAAGATCAACGAACGCACCACGTCGACGTCCGACATCGCGTCACGGTCGGCATTCAAACCGTAGTAGACGTTGCCGTCATAGGACGTCAGGGCAATGCTGAGTGTCTGATTTTTCAGCAACGGCGACACCGGATACATATCCTCCATCCGCGCTCCACCGAGGTAGAGAGGGAACTGTGGACCCGGCGCATTCGTGATCATGAGGTTGAACATTCGCTGCGACAGATTGCCGGCCGCGCGTGAACTCATCGCGTGCAACGTTGCCGGCGCAAACCCGGACATCCGCACCAAGGTCTGAGCCGTCACCCGCCGGCCCTGACGAGCAAACGCCTCAGTCGCATGAGCAACATGCGACAACCGGACCACCGCATTGGGCTCACCGACCGGCAGGTCGACCAAGAACGACGACACATGACCCGGCGCCTGCGGATCCGGAGCGTCAGGATTGTTCGGTCCATCGGTGTACACCGACATCGGCACCATCGCGCGAACGATACTTGCCTCGGTAACCGGCTCACCGCGCGAGAGCAGCCAATTCCGAAGTGCACCAGCGATAACCGTCAAGATCACGTCGTTGATCTCGCACCCGTACTTCGCCCGGATCCGGCGATAGTCGTTGAGCGACGTCTTGGCCACGGCCAGTCGACGGTTACGGGAAATGGGCGCATTCAACGGACTGCTGGGGGCCACCTGGGCAGCCGTACGCACCACTGCCGCGACCTTCCCCAAGGCACTGACCGCCTCCGTCATCGACGTCGTCATGTCGCCCAACGCGGCCCGTGCCCGGGCCACCCCTTCGCCCGGACTGGTCACCAGGTCAGCGACCGCACCAACAAGCAACTTCAGATCACTCGGCGGCAGAGCGGGCATCCATAATTCCTCGGCGCCGGGCAGGCGGATCTCCTGTTGATCGAAGAGAACCTGGCTGATCTCGAGTGCGGACTCTCCGTCGACCAAAGCGGAATGCGACTTCGTGAAAATCGCGAATCTATCGTCGGACAAGCCCTCGACCAGGTACATCTCCCACAGTGGCCGAGTATTGTCCAACGGCCGAGAAATCAGCCGGGCAATCAGATCGTTCAACTGCTCCGCAGTTCCAGGCTTGGGTAGCGCTGACCGGCGTACGTGATAAGTGATGTCGAAATCGCGATCATCGACCCACACGGGGCGCGCCAATCCCAGCACTACCTCGCGTACCTTCTGCCGGTACCGCGGCACCAGGCTCAGTCGCTCCTCGACCAGTCGCAACAACTCGGAATGATCGATCCCGGTCCCCGACTGACGGAAAACACCCAGAGAACCCACGTGCATGGGTGTGCTCCCGGCTTCGAGAAAATAGAACGCCGCGTCCTGCGTCGTCAATCGATTCACCACGGCTGATCCAATCCAAGCAGTATCGACAATTCCTCGATCGTCGTCTCGGGATCGACATGATGGACCCCGACCATGCCGACGGCCACAGCGCCCCGGACGTTCACGGCCAGATCGTCGACGAACACGCACAGTTCGGGCGGAAGACCCAGCCGCCGCGCGGCCAGGTGGTAGATCGCGGCATCCGGCTTGGCCATCTCCACATCACCGGACAACACGACATCGTCCACGAGCACTCCGTCGCCGAGATCCCGCAACCACGCAGCACTCGATCCCCCCGGATCATTGCTCACAATCCCCGTCGCGATACCCGCGCTCCGGGCCCGGCGCACAAGCGCACTCAAGCCGTCCAAGTCCGACCCCGGACCGAACAGCACTCCACCCACGTCCAACAGAAGTCCCCGCACGCGATTCACATTAGGTGGCCAGGGTGATCCCTGCGACAACACCGGCCGATTAGTGTCATACTTCTCACCATCGCTCAGGGGAGCGACCATGTCTGGGGGGACAAACAGGTGAACAGCATCGAGATCGACTACAGCTCGCACGGGTTTCTTCGGCCTGCACCGCGCAGCGAACCAGCCGCTGATTCCGTCACGATCAGGCGTCCGTCGGCGCGAACCGAACGGGTACTGGGCAGCCCACGCAAGACGCCGCACAACGGCACTTCCGGCACCGACGCCGCACCGTCTCGCACCTCATCATCTCGGCCCGCAAGTACCGACACAGTCACTGCGGACCCCGTTGCACCCGGCGCCGACATCTTCTGGAACACGTCGTTGCGCCTCGTACTCGAAGTGCTCGATCAACGACGAAACCCCCGGCACCTCAAAGCTCTACTATCCCCCACCGTCCTGGAACTCGTACGGCGCCTTGCCATTTCAGATAATCCGACCCGCGACCTCGGCACCGCCCGAACCCACCGGACTCACGTGCACGCAGCCTCACCGAGCGCAGCCGAAGTGTGCGCCACCTATCAACGCGGCAACCGAACCTTTGCCATCGCGGCCAGAATCGAGAACACAAACGCAGAAGGCTGGATAGTCACCGCACTACACGTGGTGTGACTATCCAGCCTTCCGAAAATCGGTTTCCGGCAATCAGTTTCCGGCAATCAGTTTCCGGAAATCAGCGCTTCCGCTTGGACTTCGGCGCCTTGGTGCTCTTCGACTCGGTGCGTGCGGCCTCGCGACGCTCACGGCGCGAAACTCCATCACCGGAATCATCTGCCGCGTCCCGCGTGGCCTTTGCCTTACCGTCCTCGTCGGGACCGGAGTACGTCAGCCGCGACGGACCGGTGTCGTCGAGTCCCTTTGCGCGCAACGCCGACGGCGCTGCCGTGCCATTGGAACCCGCCGCATTTTCCTGCGTCGGCAAGGGCTTCGGTGCGGTCGCCGATGCCGCTGCAGCACTGCCGGCCGTGACTGAAATACCGGTGGACGGCTGCGCCGGAGCAGCTTCGACCTGCAAGTTGAAGAGGAATCCCACGGACTCCTCCTTCAAACCGTCGAGCATGCCGATGAACATGTCGTAACCCTCACGCTGGTACTCGACCAACGGGTCACGCTGCGCCATCGCACGCAGGCCGATGCCTTCCTTCAGGTAATCCATCTCGTAGAGGTGCTCACGCCACTTGCGGTCCAGCACGGACAGGAAGACCCGGCGCTCGAGCTCGCGCATACCGTTCTCGCCGGCGATCGCGTCGATATCGGCTTCGCGCTTCTTGTACGCCGCATGAGCGTCCTCGAGCAGCGCGGTTCGCAGGTCGTCACGGCTGAGATCACTGTTGATCCCGGCGCCGTCCTCCCCGGCCAGCTTCTTGTGGTCGATCCCGACCGGGTACAGCGTCTTGAGGGCCGTCCACAGCTGTTCGAGATCCCAGTCCTCGACGTAACCCTCGGCCGTGGCACCGTCGACGTACGCAGTGACCACGTCCGTGATCATCTGCTCGACCTGACCCTCCATGTCCTCACCTTCGAGGATCTGGCGACGTTCCTTGTAGATGACGGTGCGCTGCTGGTTCATGACCTCGTCGTACTTGAGGACATTTTTACGGATCTCGAAGTTCTGCTGCTCGACCTGAGTCTGCGCGCTCTTGATCGCCTTGGAGACCATCTTCGCTTCGATCGGAACGTCGTCGGGCAGGTTGAGACGCGTCATGATCGACTCGAGCGCAGAACCGTTGAAGCGGCGCATGAGCTCGTCACCGAGGGAGAGGTAGAACCGGGATTCGCCCGGGTCGCCCTGGCGACCGGAACGACCACGAAGCTGGTTGTCGATACGACGCGATTCATGGCGCTCGGTGCCCAGCACGTAGAGACCACCGGCAGCGCGCACCTTCTCCGCGTCTTCCTTGACGTCGGTCTTGACCTTGACCAAGATGTCGTCCCACGCCGCCTCGTATTCTTCCGGCGTGGTGACCGGGTCGAGGCCCTGGCTACGGAGCGCGATGTCGGCGATGATGTCCGGGTTACCGCCCAGCACAACGTCCGTACCGCGACCAGCCATGTTGGTGGCAACCGTCACCGCGCCGGATCGACCGGCCTCGGCGATGATGGTCGCTTCCTTCTCGTGGAACTTGGCGTTGAGAACGTTGTGCGCCACACCGCGCTTGGTGAACTGCTTGGACAGGTACTCCGAGCGCTCGACGCTGGTGGTACCGATCAGAACCGGCTGACCGTTCTCGTGCCGTTCCACGACGTCGTCGACAACTGCGTCGAACTTGGCTTCCTCGGTCTTGTAGATGAGGTCGCCGTTGTCGACACGAATCATCGGACGGTTGGTCGGAATGGGGATCACGCCGAGGGTGTACGTCTGGTGCAGCTCAGCTGCCTCGGTCTCGGCGGTACCGGTCATGCCGGACAGTTTTTCGTAGAGCCGGAAGTAGTTCTGCAGGGTGATCGTGGCGAGAGTCTGGTTCTCGGCCTTGATCTCGACCTTTTCCTTGGCCTCGATGGCCTGGTGCATGCCCTCGTTGTATCGACGACCGACCAACACGCGACCGGTGAACTCGTCGACGATGATGACCTCACCGTCGCGGACGATGTAGTCCTTGTCCTTGTTGTAGAGCTCTTTCGCCTTGATGGCGTTGTTGAGGTAACTCACCAGCGGCGAGTTGGCAGCCTCGTACAGATTGTCGATGCCGAGCTGATCCTCGACCAGTTCGACGCCGGCTTCGTGCACACCGATCGTGCGCTTGCGGATGTCCACCTCGTAGTGGACGTCCTTCTTCAGCAGCGGCGCGATACGCGCGAACTCGCTGTACCACTTGCTCGAACCGTCGGCGGGGCCGGAGATGATCAGCGGGGTACGGGCCTCGTCGATGAGAATCGAGTCGACCTCGTCGACGATGGCAAACGCGTGGCCACGCTGGACCAGATCGTCCAGCGAGTGTGTCATGTTGTCGCGGAGGTAGTCGAAACCGAACTCGTTGTTGGTGCCGTAGGTGATGTCGCAGGCGTACGCGACCCGACGTTCGGCCGGCGTCATGCCGGACAGGATCACGCTGGTCTCGAGTCCGAGTGAGCGGTGGACACGGCCCATCCACTCGGAGTCACGCTTGGCGAGGTAATCGTTGACTGTGACGACGTGGACGCCGTCACCGGCGATCGCGTTGAGATACGCGGGCAGCACACAGGTCAGGGTCTTGCCCTCACCGGTCTTCATTTCCGCGACGTTGCCGAAGTGCAGGGCCGCTCCACCCATGATCTGCACGTGGAAGTGCTTCTGATCGATCACGCGCCACGACGCTTCACGCGCCACGGCGAATGCCTCGGGGAGCAACTCGTCGAGGGTCTCGCCAGCGGCATAGCGCTCGCGGAATTCGACGGTCTTGGCCTTGAGTTGATCATCTGTCAGGCCCTCTACCTCGGGCGACAGCGATTCGACATGGTCAGCAATGTGCTTGAGTCGCTTGACCATGCGACCTTCACCAACACGGAGCAGCTTCGATAGCGACAGCGACGGCACAGTCTTGTTCGTCCTCAATCTTCGGCAACAAATGGGCTACACAGTGAAATCCGGCCGAAGTCCGAAAACCCCGGCCGGATTCCATGGTAGGCGCTAAGGCCGAGTTGCGAGGCAACCCACCTATAGATCGGTCATGTCAGGCGTATCAACCCGTAGTCGAACGCATGCCGACGGTAGACGACGGACGGTTTATCCGACTCCTTGTCGTGGAAGAGGAAGAAGTCGTGTCCGACCAATTCCATCTCGTACAACGCATCGTCGATCAGCATCGGTTCAGCCGGGTGGTCCTTCACTCGCACTACCTGGCCGGGACCGTCGTAGGCCTCGAGTTCCTGGCCGTTGAGCGAGATATCCGTCTCCATCGTCGGCGCGGTTTCGAGTGCGAGCGGCGCCGTCGCTTCGGAAACCGAAACCGGGCGCTTGTCGCCGTAGCTGACGCGCTTACGGCCCTTGGTGCGCCTTAGTCGATTCTCGAGTTTCGCGATGACAGCCTCGAACGCCGCGTAGAAGCTGTCGGCAGAGGCTTCTGCTCGCGCTACGGGACCTTTGCCTCGGGCCGTGATCTCGACGCGCTGAGCGGTCTTCGACTGCCGCGGGTTGCGCTCATGTTGGAGTTCGACGTTGAAACGAAAGATGGAGGGGTCGAAGTGTTCGAGTCGCGCCAGTTTGTCCGAGACATAAACTCGGAAGTGATCGGGTATCTCGACGTTGCGTCCGGTCAGGACGATGTCGGATTTCGGAACGGCGGATTTTTCGGAACGCTCGGTGGTGGCGTCCTCGATGAAAAACGAGGCTTGCGAAGGGGTCGTCACTCGTACCTCCCAATTACGGCTCCGCCCAAAGTTGGGCGGCAGCAGGTGTTTCAAGTACCGAGAGGGGATCCGCCCGGCACCAGGATTGAAGTACCACCTCCCACCTGTATTTTCGGGTGTGTCGCCGACGCTAGTACGTAATTCGCGCGAGTGCCACTGTTCGCCTGAAATTCATTCAAACGCCCGCAACAACGAGTGCGAAGGTTGTCCGGATTCCGTGTTGGCCGAGCACCCGAATCGACTCTGCCGCAGTCGCTCCCGTCGTCAGAACATCGTCGAGAAGGACCACGTCGACGTCTCTGCCCGCCAGCTCGTCCAATGCCACCGTGACCGAGATCCCTCCCGCCACATTGGTAGCTCGGTCCGCGGCCGACAGCCCTACCGAATCCCGGACGCCACGTGACATGACCAAACCCGACCGAACCTCGCCGCAGTCCGTCGGCAGGGCACCGACCGCTGCGCGCGCGATCTTTCGGACCGGATCTCCACCTCGAGAACGCGCGGCCCGCGAGCGCGACGGCGCCGGAATCAGAACCACGGGCCGCTCGGAATCGAAATCAAGCTCACCCCACCGGTTGAGACACGTCATCGCAGCCGCCACCGCAGCTCCCAGAGGCCCGACGAGGTCTCGTCGGCCACGTTCCTTCATCTCGATCACGCTGCGGCGCCTCGGGCCGCTGTAGCGCCCGAGCGCCCACGCCGGCACCCCGGGATCGACTCTCGGAGTCAGTCGGATCGGATGGTCCCGAAGCTCGCCGGCACACGTGTCGCACCACTGCTCGCCTGGCCTGCCGCACCCCCCACATTCTCGTGGCAGGACAAGATCGAGCGCCGCACCGCCCAGTTTTCCCAGATCACGAAACGCGAATTCCCCCATGGACGGGAAGTCTGAGGCACGGCACCGACAGATGCCCGCCGACCATTCAGCCGGGCAGTACCGGAATTGCCTTCTGCCCCGTCAAGCCCGGCACTTCACGCCACAACCGGTCGCCGGCCGGATCGTTGTTGTTCAACTGGAACACTGCCCGGGCGTCGGCAACGTACTCGGTGGTCGGTGAAGCATCCACGGATACCACCGGCGCTGTGAGATTGCCTCGGGGCAACGAGTCCATTCGGGAACCGTCGATCGCGACCTGTACAACGGGAACGTCAGAATTGTTGCGCGCAATCACAACGGTGTCACTGTTGCTCCAGTCCAATGCGAGCGCAGAACTGCCCAGACCCGGAGCCACTGCCCGCGGGCTGGTGAGTGCAAACACACCACTCGGCATCCTCACCACGACCGCTAGGTACACCTTGCCGTCGATGATCATCGCCGCCCGCACTCCGTCTCGTGAAAGCCTGAGTTCGGTGATGTTCGAACCCAACGGAATCAAGGCGCCCACATCCACATTCGTCACGGATGCGCGGCCGGTAGTGGGTTCGCGCACCACACGAACCACGGTATTGCCGTTGACTGCCACCCAGATCGCATTGTTGTCCAATTCCCACGTCGGCCGCGTAATGGCCGGCGCTTCGAGCACCGGCACCCCGCCCTCGGTGTAGGGCCCGAGCGCCAACGAGAACCGCGTCGCGGGATCGGGTTTTGCCGTATCGGCGACGGCGGCGACGGTCTTGCCGTCCCGGGACAAGGACGCCGACACCAGATTTCCGGCGTTCCCGGCGAACCCGGGTACGGGAATCACGCCTTGCTCGGTGACACTGACCAGAGACCCACCGAGCAGCGCGTGCAGCCCGACCGTGGCACCGGCAGTGGCGAGCGGGTTCGTGGACGCCACATCGGCCGTCGTCCATCCGTCCGGATGGGCCGCGTCGAGCGGCTGCCCGCCCACCAGCAGAACGTACGGACCGGAGATGTCGGCACCGGCCAACGTCCAGATGATCTGCGACGCAAACAATCCGCGGGTCGCATCATCCATCGAGCGATCGGCCGGATCCTCCGGATCGATCCGGAAATCGATCCGGACGCCGCCGAGACCGACACCGACCTGACCTGTTCTGCCGTCAGCCTTCGTTATCGGTCCGATCACGGACACCCCGGAACCGAGTTCGTTGCGGACTGCGGCGGCGAGCTCCAACTTGGGTCCGTCGATCAACAAGCCGACCAACTGGGACGCCATCTGATCCTGAGACCCCGAAACCCACCGCAGATCCGGAACCATGGTCTGCCCGCTCGGATCGGGGAAGTACAACGACTTTCGTTGATACGCACCGAGGAACGCCGGTTTCTCCATGATCACACCGGACGGGAGATCACTGATCCGCCACTGGCCGTCGACCAGTGTCAGCGTCATCTTGGATTCGTAACTTCCCTCTTCCGAAACGTACACACCGCCGGGTTCGAGGCGTCCGACCTTGTTCCCCCGAATCGTGTAGACGGCTTCCTTGTCGGTTCGCGATTCGGAGAGCGTGTCGACTCGGTCGACGATGGTCGCGCTGGCCGCGTCATCCCATTTTGCCGACATCGCGGGAGCCAGGTACTGCCGCGCCGCAAGATGCCGATTCGATGGATCGGTGCTGGCTTTCGCGAAGTCCCGCAACAACAAATCGGGCTCGCGGCCCTCGGCCGGAGGAGCGATCGACGTTCCCGGCGCCACTGTGGCAAGGGTCCCGATCGCCTGCGGTGACGACGAGTCAGGCAGGCTCGCACACGCCCCGGTCAACAGAACCGCGCTCAGCATCACTGCGAGCACACCGCGGCGAAGATGATTTTTCATGAACGCTCGCCGCCTTGCGAACCGCTTCGAGAGTCCTGCTCGTGGGGAGTGGGAACGGACGAGGTGACGTCGCCGACCTCTTCTGCGACGATCTCTTCTGCGACCATGTCCGCTGCAGAGGGTGACCTCACGAACTTGGTTGTGGTCGGCTTCAAGGGAAGTGGACTGGACACCAGTTTCTTTCCCCGCACCCGAGGCAACGTCAGACGGAAACACGCTCCGACGCCGGGCTCGCCCCACGCCTCCAGTTTGCCCTCGTGCAGATTCGCGTCCTCGACGCTGATTGCCAAGCCGAGTCCGGTACCGCCACTGCGGCGTACCCGCGACGGATCGGATCGCCAGAACCGGTTGAACACAAGTTTCTCTTCACCCGGACGCAATCCGACGCCGCTGTCTCGAACGATGAAGGCCACGGCATTGTCGTCGGCGCGCAAGCGGAGCAGGATGGGTTTCCCTTCACCGTGATCGATGGCGTTGGCCAGTAGATTCCGCAGCACTCGTTCCACTCGTCGCGGATCGACGTCGGCGATGACCGGCTCGTCCGGCATATCCACGATCAGCTCGGTGCCGGATTCACGGGCGAGATGGCGGACCGTGGACACCGCGGCACGCGCACACATTCTGACGTCGAGCTGTTCGGACGCAAGTTCCGCGACACCGGCGTCGTGACGGGAAATCTCGAGCAGATCGGCCAACAGCCCCTCGAACCGATCAAGTTCTGCAACAAGCAGTTCCGACGACCGACGAAGGATCGGATCGAGGCTTTCGCTGCCGTCGTGGATGAGGTCGGCGGCCATCCGAACCGTCGTCAGCGGAGTGCGCAGTTCGTGACTGACATCCGAAGTGAAGCGTTTCTGCAGATTGCCGAACTCCTCGAGTTGCGTGATCTGCTTCGAAAGAGACTCCGCCATTTCGTTGAAAGACATTGCGAGACGAGCCATGTCGTCTTCACCACGAACCGGCATCCGCTCCTTGAGTCGGCCGTCGGCAAACCGCACGGCAATCCGCGACGCCGATCGAATGGGCAACACAACCTGTCTGGCGACCAGTAGCGAAATCGCTGCCAGGAGGACCAGCAGAACTGCGCCACCGATCAACAGCGTGCTGCGCACCAGCGAGAGACTGCGGTCCTCACTTGCGAGCGGAAACACGAGATACAACTCGAGATTGGAGATCGACGACGCCGTCGGACTTCCGATGATCAACGCCGGGCCCGAGTAACCGCCAGGATTCGCGACTGTCGCGAATTGGTACGCGATCTGACCGTTCTGGACGAACTCACGTAGGTTCGCGGGAATCTGTTCGGCCGGGCCGGCAGAAGTCGGTTGCCGCGGCCCGCCACCTTGCACGATGAGAACCGGATCGAACGTACCCGCAGAACCAGATGCCTGACCGGCAGGTTGATTGCGACTGGTCAAACTCGACGCCGCGCTCTCGAGTTGCGCTTCGAGATTGCCGTCGGCACCGGCCACTTGATCTTCGACGATCCCCCGCGCGCGATCCATCTCCTCCGTCGCCGCAGTGATCTTCGCTTCGAGAAGCCTGTCGGTGATCTGGCTGGTGAGAACAACACCCAGAATGACGATGACGATCAACGACAACGACAGCGTCGAGACGACCACTCTCAACTGAAGCGAGCGTCGCCACGTGTGAGCGAGGGTGTTACTCAGCGAGTGACACCACCGCAGAAATGGCGTCAGCCACCGATTAAGGCGGCGACGCCATCGAGAGACACCGCTCACGGCGGTCCGGCCTTGTAGCCGACACCCCTCACCGTCAGAACCACTTCGGGATTCTCGGGATCAGTTTCGACCTTGGCGCGCAGACGCTGAACGTGGATGTTCACGAGCCGGGTGTCGGCAGCGTGGCGGTAACCCCACACCTGTTCCAGGAGGACCTCGCGGGTGAACACCTGACGCGGTTTCCGGGCGAGTGCGACCAACAGGTCGAATTCGAGTGGGGTGAGCGAGATCTGTTCACCGCCGCGGCTGACTTTGTGTGCCGGTACGTCGATGACGACGTCGGCAATGCTGAGCAGCTCGGCAGGCTCGTCCTCGGTGCGTCGTAGTCTCGCTCGAACGCGGGCGACCAGTTCCTTGGGCTTGAACGGCTTCATGATGTAGTCGTCGGCCCCGGACTCGAGGCCCAGCACGACGTCGACGGTGTCGGTCTTGGCGGTGAGCATCACGATCGGAACACCGGAATCCGCCCGCAGGACCCGACAGACGTCGATACCGTTCATGCCCGGAAGCATGAGGTCGAGCAGAACGAGGTCGGGGCGAGTCTCACGCACTGCTGCGAGCGCCAGGGTTCCATCGCCTACAACGTAGGGATCGAATCCCTCACCACGCAGCACAATCGTGAGCATCTCGGCGAGTGCCGTGTCGTCGTCGACAACCAGAATCCTTGGTTTCATGTCCCTATCGTTGCATCTTCGAGTGGTGAATCTGTCTGTTACGTGACTGTGCGGCGTGCCGCGCGTTTCCCTCTACTGTGCCGGAAACTTCCGATTCACGCTCTGATCGCGATTCATCGCGTGAAATCGGCCAGTTTTCGAGCGAGATCGGAGGGGTCCGTGTCGGGGCCGATGACCCACCACGGCGACACCCATTCGGTTGCGGCCAGCTGTGAGTAGAGCGCGCCCGTCCGGATTTGCAGCTCCCCGTCACGCTCGTAGGCATCGCGCTCGCGGGTGGCATCCTCAGCCTCACGGCCGCGGGCTCGCTCCTCCGCCAGCGCTACCGGAACATCGAGGTACAACTGAAGGTCAGGCGCCGGCAGTCCCAGCCGGTTCAGTTCCACATCACGTACCCACTCGACCATTTCACCGTCGACGCCCTGATGCATCCGGGCCGCGTTATACGCCGCGTTGGACGCCACGTAGCGGTCGAGCAGGACAATGTCGTTGGCGTTCAACAATTCCGAGATCTGCGATGAAGCACCGGCCCGGTCCAGAGCGAACAGCACTGCCATCGCATTCACCGAAGCAGCGAGGTCACCGTGGGCACCCTTGAGCGCCTCGGCAGCAAGGTCAGCATGGATGGATTGCCCGTAACGGGGAAAATCGAGGGTCGCTATCGAAGTGCCGGTCCGCCTGAGCTCGTCGACGACCTTGCCGATCAACGTCCGCTTGCCGGCTCCGTCGAGCCCTTCCAACGCCACAAGAATTCCCACGCCGAAAGCCTATCCCCCAGCCCGCAGACGCGGACCGGGGGACGGTGAGAGAACTACTGCGTTGGAACGGACCAGCTCAGTAGCGGTAGTGCTCCGGCTTGTACGGGCCTTCGACGTCGACGCCGATGTACTCCGCCTGCTCCTTCGAAAGCCTGGTCAACGTGCCACCGAGTGCCTCGACGTGGATCTTCGCGACCTTCTCGTCGAGGTGCTTGGGCAGACGGTAAACCTCGTTGTCGTACTCCTCCGGCTTGGTCCACAGCTCGATCTGAGCGATGACCTGGTTGGAGAAGCTGTTGCTCATCACGAACGACGGGTGCCCCGTCGCGTTTCCGAGGTTCAGCAAACGTCCCTCGGACAGCACGATGATCGAGTGACCGTCGGCGAAGGTGAACTCGTCGACCTGCGGCTTGATGTTGATCCGCGTGACCTCACCGGACTTCTCCAGGCCGGCCATGTCGATCTCGTTGTCGAAGTGACCGATGTTGCCCAGGATTGCCTGGTGCTTCATCGCCTTCATGTGATCGAACGTGATGATGTCCTTGTTGCCGGTGGACGTGATCACGATGTCGGCCCAGCCGATGGCCTGCTCGACGGTCTTGACCTCGAAGCCGTCCATCAGTGCCTGCAGAGCGTTGATCGGGTCGACCTCGGTGACCGCGACGCGAGCGCCCTGGCCACGAAGCGCCTCGGCGCAACCCTTGCCGACGTCGCCGTAACCACAGACGAGAGCAGCCTTGCCGCCGATGAGAACATCGGTGCCGCGGTTGATGCCGTCGAGCAGCGAGTGGCGGGTGCCGTACTTGTTGTCGAACTTGCTCTTGGTGACCGAGTCGTTGACGTTGATGGCCGGGAACGTGAGTTCGCCGGCAGCGGCAACCTGGTACAGACGCAGAACGCCCGTGGTGGTCTCCTCGGTGACACCCTGAACCGACTCGGCAATGGCAGTCCACTTGCCCTTGTCAGCCTCGAGCGACTGACGCAGCAGAGCCAGGAAGACCTTGTGCTCGTCGGAATCCTGATCGTCGTCCGTCGGCGGCACAACGCCGGCCTTCTCGAACTGCGCGCCCTTGAGCACCAGCATGGTGGCGTCGCCACCGTCGTCGAGAATCATGTTGGCGGGCTCGCCCGGCCAGGTCAGCATCTGCTCTGCTGCCCACCAGTATTCTTCGAGCGTTTCACCCTTCCAGGCGAAAACCGGAACGCCCTTGGGCTCCTCCGGCGTACCGTGCGCGCCGACAACGATGGCTGCCGCGGCATGATCCTGCGTCGAGAAGATGTTGCACGAGGCCCAACGAACCTCGGCGCCGAGCGCCGTGAGCGTCTCGATCAGAACTGCGGTCTGAATGGTCATGTGAAGCGATCCGGAAACGCGAGCGCCCTTGAGCGGCAACACATCTGCGTACTCACGACGCAGCGCCATGAGGCCCGGCATTTCGTGCTCGGCCAGACGGATTTCCTTGCGACCGAACTCGGCCAGCGAAAGGTCCGCTACTTTGAAGTCGATTCCGTTGCTGCTATCGGCCACGGGTGTTGCTGAAACTGAGGTCGTCATCTGCCTCTCCTGGTTGACGTGCATACTCCGCTCAAGGCTATCCGCTCAACACCCCGATAAGCACACCAGCGTGATCCGACGAACCTCACAACCCGCCGCGCGCACCACGTGCGACGTCGATGAACGGCCCCAGCAACGTACCCAGATCCTCCGCCACGGACGCCCCGGACTCCGGCGGCATCGAAATGTAGCTCAGCCCCAACCGCGCAACTGCCCTGGCCAGAATGCCTGCATCGGCTGCCGACGCCTGGATCCAGCCCCGTTGAAAGCTCTCCGCGAGCCGCGCCGACGCCCGATCGATAATGACCGCACTGTCGGTGGTGATCAGCCGGAGCAGATCGGGTTTCGCCTCCCCCGTCAGCAAAGATTGCACCAGAGGATCAGACGCGCTCGAGGCGAAGAAACTGCCGAAGCCTGCCATGAGTGCGGCAACGCTGCGGCCTTCATTGGCGACCATCGCCTCATCGACGGCGTCGACGAACCCATCGGCCAATCGCAGCGCGTAGGCCTCCGCCAATCCCTGCCGTGACCCGAACTCGTTGTAGAGCGTTTGCCGACTGACTCCGGCGCGCTTCGCCAGCACCGTCAGAGTGACCTCGGACCAGTCTTTCTCGGTGAGAAGCTCGCACATCGAGTCGAGTACCGAGTTGCGCAGCAGCAGACGCGACGCCTCTTTTTGGGGCAGGCGGACGTGCGTCGAAGTCATGACAGCGACTTTACCGATACGCACGCTACCGGTTCAGGCGCGCTCGACCTCCACCATGAAGAAGTCCACCTTTGCCGCCCCACAATCCGGGCAACTCCAGTCCTCCGGAATATCGTCCCAGCGAGTACCGGGCGCAATACCGTCCTCGGGCCAGCCTTCGGCTTCGTCGTACTCGAAACCGCACTGCGCACACTGATACAGCTTGTAGTCGTTCATGATTCACTTCCTGATTCAATCGACACTGCTTCGAAATCGATCTTCTCGCGCACACCACAATCCGGGCAGCACCAGTCGTCGGACACTGCCGTCCACGGCGTTCCGGCCGGAAAGCCTTCTCGCGGTGCACCGATCGCTTCGTCGTAGACGTACTCGCAGACGGGGCATCGATAGGCACTCATGCTTGTCCTCCTGATACTGCTCCGTACCGAGCGAGGATTCGCTCACGCTTCGACGGTTGAACATTGACGCGCGTGATGTCACCACCGTAGTGAGCGATCACCTTGGGGTCCATCACCTTTCGCCACAGCGGCGGAACGTAGGCCAGTATGATCATGCTGGCATAGCCACTGGGCAGATTGGGTGCACCGTCCATGCTCCGAAGCGTCTGGTAACGCCGAGTCGGATTGGCGTGGTGATCGCTGTGACGCTGTAGGTGATACAGGAAAATGTTCGTGCAGATGTGGTCCGAATTCCAGCTGTGCTGCGGAGCGGCGCGCTCGTACCGGCCACTATCGAGCCGACTGCGCTTGAGTCCGTAATGCTCGAGGTAGTTGACCGTTTCGAGGAGGCAGAAACCGAACACCGCCTGCAGCACCAGGAACGGCAAGATCGAAAGTCCGAACACGGCCGTCAGCACTCCGAACAGGACCACGGACATCAGCCACGAATGCAGGACGTCATTGCGAATTGTCCACGGCTTCTTACCCAGTCGATCCAATCGAGCCTTCTCGAGTTCCCATGAAGATCGCAGGGAACCCCACACGCTTCGCGGCAGGAAGACCCAGAAGCTCTCGCCGAACCGAGACGACGCCGGATCCTCCGGTGTCGCGACACGCACATGATGCCCGCGGTTGTGTTCGATGTAGAAGTGTCCGTAGAAGGACTGCGCCAGAGTGATTTTGGACAGCCAGCGCTCGAGGTCGTCTTTCTTGTGACCCAACTCGTGCGCTGTGTTGATTCCGATTCCGGCGACACAACCGATAGTGATGGCCAGACCGATCTTGGAGATCAGCCCCAGCCCGCCGTCCAGACCCAACCAGGACAAGTCGGTTGCCGACCACAGGTAGCACGCCACCACGAGGCTGACCAACTGGAACGGAATGTAGATGTACGTGCAGTACCGGTAGTACTTGTCATTCTCGAGTTGTTCCATGACCTCGTCGGGCGGATTCTCACCGTCGGGGCCGAAGAAGATGTCCAGAATCGGCAGCAGAACATACACAAGTAGCGGCCCGATCCACCACCACACGGGCGAGACGCCGGCCCACCCGATGCTGTTGAACAGTGCGACCATTCCGACGGCGATGAACACCGAAGTAGGCGGAACCAGGCCGAGCAGCCAGAGATACCGCTTCTTGTCGCGCCATTCCGCGGGCGGCGTTGCCGGCCCGGACTGCGCGCTCACGTGTGTCGACACGGTGTGCCTCCTCCATTCGAATCGACCCACCATTGTGAGTCAGTTCACCATGAAGTAGACAATACAATGCATTTTGTCCAAAGGATAGACAAACGAGTGATTTTGTAAATTTAGGGAACTTCCCCGCGTTCCCGCTTGCCGATCATCGAATGCTGTCGGCTGTACGCGAAGTAGATGACTACGCCGAGAGCCATCCACACGATGAACCGCAGCCAGGTCTCCACCGACAAGTTGAACATCAGCCACAGGCACGCCAGCACCGCCAGAATCGGCACGAACGGGACCAGCGGAACACGGAATCCACGGGGCAGATCCGGTCGCGTCCGACGCAGAACCAGCACACCGATCGAAACCAGAACAAACGCGAACAGCGTTCCGATGTTCACCATTTCTTCCAGGGTGCCGATCGGAAAAACACCGGCCAGCACTGCAACCACCACACCGACCAACACCGTGATCCGTACCGGAGTTCCGTGCTTCCCGGTCGGCGCAAGCCGGCGCGGCATCAAACCGTCGCGAGCCATCGCGAAGAGCACACGAGTCTGACCGAGCATCAACACCATCACCACCGTCGTCAGACCGGCGAGGGCTCCGAACGAGATGACGTTTTTCGCCCAAGTGATGTCATGAAACGCGAATGCGGTTGCAAGATTGGACGTATCACCTTCGAGGACGTGGTAGTTGACCATGCCTGTCAGCACGAGCGTCACGGCAACGTACAGGACAGTAACGATCAGCAGTGAACCGAGAATCCCCCGCGGCAACGCCTTCTGCGGATCCTTCGTCTCTTCCGCGGTAGTCGCGACCACGTCGAAACCGATGAACGCGAAGAACACCAAACTCGCCGCCGCCAACAATCCGTACCAGCCGAACGAGCTTCCGCCGGCTCCCGTCACGTAGGAGAACAGCGACTGGTGGATACCCTCACCCGTCGACGCCGGTTGGGACGGCGGGATGTACGGCGTGTAGTTGTCGGTGTTGATGTAGAACATGCCCACGATGATCACCAGCAGCACCACCGCCACTTTGATCGCCGTGATCACCAACGAGACCCGCGAGGACAGTTTGGTGCCCGTGGCAAGCAGCACTGTGATGACGGCGACAACCAGCACCGCTCCCCAGTCGAATTTGATCGGCCCCAATTCGACTATCGGACTGTGCGAACCCATCACCTCACCGAGATACAGGGACCAGCCTTTGGCCACCACCGAGGATGCCAACGCAAATTCGAGAATGAGATCCCAGCCGATGATCCACGCCACGAATTCACCAAATGTGGCGTAGGAGAACGTGTACGCACTACCGGCGACGGGCACCGTCGACGCAAATTCGGCGTAACACAGTGCTGCGAGTCCGCAGGCACATGCTGCGATGACAAACGCAAGAGACACTGACGGCCCGGCGACATTACCTGCCGTCCGGGCCGTAAGTGTAAAGATTCCTGCGCCGATGACCACCGCGACACCGAACACGGTGAGATCCCAGGAGTTCAGCTCTTTTCGGAGTTTGGTCTCCGGTTCGTCGGTGTCCTTGATCGACTGCTCAATCGATTTGGTTCGGAACAGTTTTGAACGTCGCGATCCGGCTTGCTCGTCCTTGATGGCCACAGCCGCCTCCTTGCAGACCGACTACATACCGCGGGCGGCAAGCTGGACCAGCCGGTCCCGTCAGTGGCAACAGAGATGCATTCAGCCTAAGCCTGTAGAGGAAAGATTGCTCACCTGGCGTCTTTCGCGAGCCTGTCCAGATCGGGTTCCAGGTAGATCACACGCGCGGCGGGAACCGCAGCGCGCACCCGCACCTCGGCGTCGTCGATAGCGGCGGCGACATCCGAGATCGTGGAACCGAACGGCACCGCGACCTTCGCGGCAACCAGAAGTTCTTCGGGACCCAGGTACTGCGTCTTGCAATGGATGACGCGTTCGATGCGGGTTCCGTCGACCAGCGCCGCCAGAATCCGATCGGTTTCCGCGCTGGTAGCGCCCTCACCGATCAGCAGGCTTTGCATCTCGACGATCAGAATAATCGCAATGATCCCGAGCAGAATTCCGATGCAGAGTGTGCCGATACCGTCGAAAACCGGATTGCCCGTGATCATCGTCAACGCGACGCCGCCAAGTGCCAGCGCCAGTCCGATCAATGCGCCGAAATCCTCGAGCAGGACGACGGGCAGTTCCGGGCTCCGTGAATTGCGGATGAAGCCCCACCACGTCGAGTCGCCTTTAATCAACCGTGATTCTTTGATGGCTGTCCAGAAACTGAAGCCTTCGAGTCCGATCGCAACGAGCAGAATAATGACTGCGACATACGCCGAGTTGAGGTCCTCGGGATGTTGAATCTTGTGTATTCCCTCGTAGATCGCGAACATCGAACCGAGAGTGAACAGGACCAGAGCGACAACAAACGAATAGAAGTATCGACTACGCCCGTACCCGAACGGGTGGAGCTGGTCTGCTTCACGTTCGGCTTTCTTCTGTCCCAGAAGCAGCAGTCCCTGATTGGACGTGTCAGCAACAGAGTGCACCGACTCTGCCAGCATCGACGACGAACCGGTGATCAGGAATCCCGCAAATTTAGCTACCGCTATTCCGGCATTAGCACCCAATGCCGCGAGAATTGCCTTTTTACTGCCACTAGCCGACACAAATTCTCCCTGTCTGACGACAAATGTAACTATCGGCCAACCGAAGCACTGAATACCTGCGCATGCATGCTTTTCGCCGATATCCGAACAGCCGGCTCGTCCGCAGAAATCCACGCGGACCGCCCCGCGCCGAGGTCGAGTTCACTGCTTCCACATCGAGCCGTCACCGCGCCGGCCGTGCAGATCAAAATTCTCGGACCACCCGCCGGTACGACGCTCTCCGTCGTTCCTTCGCCGAATTCGATCCGCGTCAACCGGAATTCCGGTGCCGGTGTCGGATAGATGAATTCCGCCGAACCCGGCCCCGGTTCCGGCTCGAGAACCGAGATGTCGGCACCGTTGAAATCCAGGACGCGAAGCAACTCGGGAACATCGACGTGTTTCGGGGTCAATCCACCGCGCAAGACATTGTCGGAATTCGCCATGATCTCGACCGCCAGTCCGTGCAGGTAGGCATGCAGGTTCCCGGCAGCCAGGAAGATCCCCTGACCAGGCTCGAGCGTGACTCGGTTGAGGAGCAGCGCAGCCAGCACTCCGGCGTCGCCGGGGTACGACTCACCGAGTTCGAGCGCCGTGCGTATCTCTGGCGCGAACTCGACGTCACGCTGCGAAACGTAACTGATGCATCCCGAAAGTACCGCCGGCAGCAACGTCCCGAGCGCAGCGGACGGCAGCGTTATCCACGTCGTGAACAGCGCGCGCAGTCCGTCGGAGTCCGGTTGTCCTTCGAGGAGGCCGATATACGGCTCGAGTTCGGCTACCGCCAACGCGCGCAGCATCTTGACCGTCCGCGTCGGTTCACGGAACCCCGCGAGAGCCTCGAACCGACTCAAAGCGACAACAAGTTCAGGCTTGTGACTACCGTCCTTGTAGTTGCGAATCGATGCGTCCATCGGCACGCCCAGCTCGTTTTCCCGGCGGAAACCCTCTGCAGCCTGCCGGGCGCTCGGATGGGCCTGCAACGACAACGGTTCTTCGGCCGCGAGCAATTTCAGCAGGAACGGCAGCCGCTCGCCGAATGCTTCGACATTGGCAGAACCCAACTGTCCTGCCGGGTCGCGGCGCAGCACCTCGAGCAATGATTCAGTGCCGTTCTCGTCGACGACGAGAGCCGGATCACCCGGATGCGCACCCAGCCACAATTCTGCCTCGGGATGCGCCGACGGTACGGGGCGCCCGCGAAGCTCCGCGATGGCCGTACGCGACCCCCACGCATACGACCTCAAAGCACCTTCGAGTTCTTGCACTACCGCGCACCACCCGTCAACTGCACGTACGCCGACGCCATGTCCAGACGCGACGCCAAAACAAAAAGTTGTTGCATTTCCGATACCCCCGTGTCGGCTGTGTCGTCGTGCGCGGCTACCACCAAATCTGCATCTGCCAGCGCATCGATCCTGCGTGTGGCCTCCCCGCGGCCCGCTTCCATGGCAAAAACGAAAACACGAACGGGGTCGACCGGGAGTGCCCCGTCGAACTCCGGATCATGGAAGAACGGATCGTGGAACACCGAATCACGTGCGCCACCAGCCGGGACGAACAGTGACCGAGCGGCGGCGATCACATCGGAGAGCTCCGCGCCGGCAGCAGAATGCCCGGATGCCAGAAGTGAAGCACTTGCATATTCAGCGAACGCAGTCGCGAGTGCGCCGCTGCCGCACAGCACGACGCGATGGTCACGCATGCGAGTGGCCAACGATTTTGCCGGGTTGTGGAAGACCTCGTTTGTCGGCCCGTCGCTGATTGCTTCCGCATCGACGGCATCCGCGATGCGATCGAGAAACGACGGTCCCGCCGCACTGTGATCACGGTTGTCGATCGCGGCGACAACGGCGGCGAAGACTGCAAGAAAACGCATCATCGTATGGCGTGGGGCGGTGAATACCCGTGGTGCCAGGGACATGGTTCGGCCGGCCGCGGCGGCACGCATCGGACCTTCTTCGGGAACCGCCACGACAACTTCTGCGCCGCGACGGACGCCGCCGTCGACGGATTCCACCAGCCTCGGATCGCCGGCGTCGTCACCCGCGACAACCACGACGTCGAGTGGACCTACCCATGACGGTGTCCGGTCCAACAGGACCAACGGACAACTGACCGAGTTACCGAGCAGAGCGACGGCGATCCGGGCAGCATGCCTGGCGCCCCCGGACCCGGCGACCAGCACGATGCTTCGTGGCCGTAATCCGGCCAGCCGATCGAGTACACCCTCGGCAACTGCCGAAGCTGTCGAGCGAATCTGTGCGCCCCCCATGGCTACCGAACGCAGTAGCCCCTCGAAATCGGCAGCAGACAAACCGTCACTGTCGTCGAGGTCGAGAAGCGGCGTCGGAGCTGTCATTTCACCGCACCCCCTTCTCCGTACCAAATTCTCTCGCAGTGTCCCGTGCGGGATAGTCCCCCAACTATCCCAGGTAAGTCGATGCGCCGACAAACCAATCGAGCAGATACCTTCTCAGCCGCGCACGATCGCCAAGATCTCGCCGACCAACGCGTCGACATCTGCTTGCGTCGGCGCTTCGACGTTGAGTCGGAGCAACGGTTCGGTGTTGGATGCGCGCAGGTTGAACCAGGCCTTACCGGACAGGTTGACCGTTACGCCGTCCAAGCGATCAACGGATTCGGTGCGATCGGCGAAGGCTGCAATAACGGCAGCGGTGCAATCGGCAGCGTCCGCGACGGTGGAGTTGATTTCACCGGAAGCGCTGTAGCGGGTGTACTCGGCCATAAGTTCCGACAGCGGTCGGTCCTGCTCGCCGAGTGCTGCGAGGACGTGCAGTGCGGCCAGCATGCCGGAGTCTGCACCCCAGAACTCGCGGAAGTAGTAGTGAGCGGAATGCTCGCCGCCGAAGATTGCGCCGGTGTCGGCCATCTCCTGCTTGATGAACGAATGGCCCACCCGAGTACGAATCGGCACTCCACCCAACTCGATGACCAGTTCGGGCACCGCCGCTGACGTGATGAGGTTGTGGATGATCGAGGCGCCGGGTTCCTTGGCCAACTCGCGCTTGGCGACAAGCGCGGTCACTGCGGACGGTGACACCGGGTCGCCCTTCTCGTCGACGACGAAGCATCGATCGGCGTCGCCGTCGAAAGCGAGACCGAGATCGGCTCCCGTCTCACGGACATACGCCTGCAGGTCCACGAGGTTGGCCGGATCGAGCGGGTTCGCCTCGTGGTTCGGGAACGTGCCGTCGAGTTCGAAGTACAGGGGTGCGACGTCGAGAGGCATCGGTCCGAATACAGCGGGGGCGGTGTGCCCACCCATACCGTTGCCCGCGTCGACGGCAACTTTCATCTCACGCATTTCGGAGAGGTCTACCAGTCCGCGCAGGTAACTCGCGTACTCCTCGAGCACATCCTGACTGCTGACCAGCCCTGCCGGACCGTCGAACTCGGGAACGCCGGAAACAACCTCGGCCGAGATGACTGCCAGACCGGTGTCCTGGCCGACAGGCTTGGCACCGGCGCGGCACAGCTTGATTCCGTTGTACTTGGCCGGGTTGTGGCTCGCAGTGAACATCGCACCCGGGCAGTTCAACAATCCGGAGGCAAAATACAGCTCGTCGGTGGACGCCAGTCCGATATGGACGACATCGAGTCCCTGCGCGACGACACCGTCCGCGAAAGCAGCAGACAAGGACGGCGAGGATGCACGCATGTCGTGACCGATCACGACGGTGGTAGCTGCGCCGGCTTCGTCGCGGACCAGACGTGCAAACGAAGCGCCGACATCGCGCACAAAATCTTCGTCGATCTGCTCGCCGACTACACCACGGACGTCGTACGCCTTGATGATTGCAGCAACCGACTCGGCTGTTCGCACCACTGAATTCATTCTCCTCGTATGCGCATCCCGACGGATCTGTCCGTGGGACGCTGAAAGTTGTGAGCAAGCCTAATGCTTCACGCAGGACAATTTCTTGTCATGCAGGCAGTCGCCTCGGGTCAGGCAGTCAACTCAGGTCAGGCAGACGGGTCCGGAAGGACGCGCAGGTGCCCTCGGCGCCCGGTGCGGGCTGCGGTGGGAACGATGGAACGGACGTCCTCGTTCGGCGAAGCGCCGGAATCCTCACGACCCTTGTTTCGGTCGCCGAAACCGGCCTCACGAACGGCTTCCGCCAGGGCGGTCAAGTCATCCTCATCCGGGGTACTCGAGGAGAATCCTCCCTCGTACCGGACCATTTCCCAGCCCTTGGGGACCGTGATACGCGACGCATGGTTGTCACACAGATCCCACGAGTGCGGTTCCGCGACAGTAGCCAGCGGACCTACGACAGCGGTGGAATCCGAGTAGACATACGTCAACGTCGCGACGGCGGGGTTCTTGCACCCGGGGCGGCAGCAGCGACGCAGAGATCTCACAGGTACGGAGCCTAGTCCTCCCCGCTGCCGGAACCTACTCGGACACACCGGGCGGGTTCGACTGTCGTAATCTCGACGGCATGCCACGCTCCCCCCGCAGACGCTCGGTGACCACCCGTTCGATCGAGCGGCGGGGACGAGGACTGCGCGGACCTTTGCTTCCACCGGAGGTTCCCGCTCGCCGAACCCGAGCGGAGAAGTTCGACCTACTGGTGATGGATGCCTTTGCACCGGTCGACAGCGCCTGGCACGACCGACTCAAGAAACTCGATATCGCAGTGGACGAGGTTCCGAAGATTTTCGCCCGCGATCCCGAGTCGGTGACCTGGCCGCCGGAAGTTGTCGCAGACGGACCGGTACCGCTCTCGCGATTGATTCCGGCCGGCATCGATCGCTACGGAAAAACGACGCGAGCGCGAATTGTATTGTTCCGTCGGCCGCTGGAGCAGCGTGCCAAGAATCCGGATGAACTCACGGATTTGGTCCACGACGTGTTAGTGCAGCAGGTCAGTACGTTTCTCGGAGTAGACCCACAGGTGATCGACCCGACACTGCCTGACGAAGATTAATTGAATACTGAACTTGATAAAAGCCGAGCATCATAAAAACAGAAAGTCTGTGTACGACCTGCAATTCCCCGTTGCAGGTCAGACTTCGCAGACCCTCCGTCAGCCCCGACGCTGACGGAACCGATTCAGCAGAAGATCAGATGATCCCCCGCTTTAGGCGTCGACGCTCGCGCTCCGACAACCCTCCCCAGATACCGAATCGTTCGTCATTGGCGAGTGCGTAATCGAGGCACTCGTCACGAACCTCACAGCCGAGGCAGATTCTCTTGGCTTCCCGAGTCGATCCACCCTTTTCGGGGAAGAACGCTTCGGGATCGGTTTGCGCACACAGTGCGCGCTCCTGCCACTGATCCTCGATGGTGTCGAACAGTTCCTCGAATCCAGTCACGAGACTCAGCACGGGCCGAGTACTCACTGCTTCGAAACCACTGCTGCAGGCACCATCTGCTGCGCCCGATCGGGAATCGGTCTGCGGTTCGTAGCTCACTGTCATTGCGAGAGAACTGATCTCGACATTTTCATTGGGCACCGTTCCGCCTCCTCACCTGTAATAGCGCAGAATTTCACTCCATTATTCAACCCCACCCCGTTGACCATTCGAAACTACGTTCGAATCTGGTCCCGCTGCAGGCGATCTCGGTAGCAACGGTGGAATGACACATTTGAGATTACACACGTCCAGCGTGTCGCGGTCAAGCTAATCGATATCAATCCATTAGTATTCCGGCCCGATATTTGCATCCGACCTACTGCCCAGCGGTCACGACAAACCGAGCACCGCCTAGTCTTTGTCAAGTGAACGTGACTGTGTTGGTTGGCGGTGTCGGTGGAGCTCGTTTCCTCCAAGGAGTGCAACATGCGCTCGGTATCTCTGGTGGCGAAACGCTCGATAAATATGAAGGCCCGCATCGGATCACGGCGGTTGTCAACGTCGGCGACGACGTCTGGATGCACGGGCTGCGCATCTGCCCCGACCTCGATACCTGCATGTACACCCTTGGCGGTGGTATCGACACCGAGCGCGGATGGGGTCATGCCGGTGAGAGTTGGAACGCAAAAGAAGAGCTTGCCGCCTACGGCGCAAAGCCCGATTGGTTCGGCCTCGGCGATCGAGATATTGCCACGCATTTGATTCGAAGCCAGATGTTGCGAACCGGATATCCACTTTCGGCAATCACGGAGGCACTGTGCAATCGCTGGAATCCGGGAGTCGATCTCATTCCCGTCAGCGACGACCGCAGTGAGACGCACGTCGTCATCACCGACCCCGAAGACGGTGAGCAGAAGGCAATCCACTTCCAGGAATGGTGGGTACGTCATCGTGCCCAGGTCCCCACACACAGTTTCGCGCACGTCGGCGCCGAGCAGGCCAAGCCGGCTCCAGGCGTGATCGAGGCGATCGAGAACGCGGACATCGTCTTGATCGCTCCCTCCAACCCGGTGGTGAGCGTCGGCGCGATTCTCGCCGTCCCCGGCATCCGCGGCGCACTACGTACAACGTCGGCAAAGGTGATCGGACTCTCCCCGGTGATCGCCGGAAAACCGTTGCGTGGCATGGCCGACGAATGCCTCGAGGTCATCGGCGTCGAAACCACGTCCGAAGCGATCGGTCGCCATTACGGCGCGCGGTCGATCAACGGCATTCTCGACGGCTGGTTGATCGACGAAGGTGACGCTGCCACCGTCGACGGAGTGGACGTGCGCAGCATCCCCCTGATCATGACGTCGCCCGCAGCGACCGCGGACATGGTCCGGACTGCCTTCGACATCGTCGGGGTATCACTGTGACTGTCGCTGATCACTCCCCCGGCGCAGCCATCGAAGTGATTCCGGTACCGGGACTTCCGGAATTTCGGCCGGGAGACGACTTGGCTGCCGCGCTCATTGCGGCTACACCCTGGCTCGAAGACGGTGACGTACTTGTCGTGACGAGCAAGGTGTTCTCGAAGGTCGAAGGTCGGATTGTCGCCTCTCCGACCGACCCCGAAGAACGCGACGCCGCCCGACGCATTCTCGTCGATCAGGAAGCCGTACGCGTCGTCGCACGCAAGGGCCGAACCCTCATCACCGAGAACAAGCTCGGGATCGTCCAAGCCGCGTCAGGCATCGACGGCTCCAATGTCGACGGTGCGGAATTGGCGCTACTGCCAGTGGATCCGGATGCCAGTGCCGCATCGCTGCGTGCGCGGATATTCACGAGCACCGGCAAGTCCGTGGCTGTCGTGATCACCGACACGATGGGTCGTGCGTGGCGCAACGGGCAGACCGACGCGGCCATCGGCTCCGCGGGTATTCCCGTTCTGCACGGGTACCTCGGTGCGCAGGACAGTCAGGGCAACGACCTTGTGGTCACCGAGATCGCCGTAGCCGACGAAATTGCGGCAGCCGGCGATCTGGTCAAGGGCAAACTCGGCGGAGTACCCGTGGCGGTCGTACGCGGCTTGCGCTTCGAGGACGACGGTTCCACCGGTCAAGACCTCATCCGCCGCGGGCCCGAGGATCTGTTCTGGCTCGGCACCGCGGAAGCCACGGCAATGGGCCGCGGCCAGGCGCTGCTTCTCCGACGTTCCGTTCGTCAGTTCACCGAGGAATCGGTCGACGCCGAACTCATTCGCGCGTCCATCGCCGAGGCACTCACGGCTCCGGCGCCGCACCACACCCGCCCGGTTCGATTTGTGTGGTTGCGCACCAAGGAAATTCGCGCGCAATTGCTCGATGCGTTGCGTGAACTCTGGGCTGCGGATCTGCGCGCCGACGGACGGAGCGAGGAATCGATCCGGGCCCGCGTCGCGCGCGGCAACATCCTTTTCGACGCCCCCGAAGTGGTCATCCCGTTCTGTGTCCCCGATGGTGCGCACAGTTATCCCGATGACCGTCGTAGCGCTGCCGAGTCCACGATGTTCACGGTTGCTGCGGGAGCGGCGGTGCAGGGATTGCTGGTTGCACTCGCGACTCGCGAGGTCGGGAGTTGCTGGATCGGTTCGACGATTTTCGCGGCCGATGCGGTACGAGAACTGTTGGGGCTTCCCGCGGATTGGCAGCCACTCGGCGCTGTTGCCATCGGCCATCCCCTCGAACCGCTCACGGTGCGTGAGGCTTCCGCACCGGGCGACGCCGTGGTTGAGCTGTGAGCTCCGAAACCCTGCACGCGTCCGCCACAAGTGTTCTGGAGAGCTGGATTACGCCCTCCGAGCACGATGAGTCCTTGCGGCACACCATGTTGGCGTTTCTCGATTCGGCACCTGACGGTTGCCTGCGTCGCCATGCACCCGGGCACATCACCGCGTCGTCGTTGATTCTCGACGAGAGTGGTCGGCACGTCTTGCTGACTCTGCATCCGCGAGTGGGTCGGTGGATCCAACTCGGCGGGCATTGTGAACCGGAAGACAACAGCGTGGTCGACTCGGCTTTGCGCGAGGCCCGCGAAGAATCCGGCATCCACGATCTCCGCATCGATCCTGAACTACTCTCGGCGCACACTCATCCGATCACCTGCTCGCTGGGTGTTCCGACGCGGCACCTCGACCTGAGATTTCTTGTTGTGGCACCGGACAATTCGCCGATCGTGCGCAGTGAAGAGTCGACGGACCTGAGGTGGTGGCCCGTCGACGCACTCCCGGAGTCAGCGGAACGCGAGACCATCGACCATTTGGTCGCACTGGCCCGCACTCGCCTGGGTCAGGCCTGAAAGGCTGGAGCAAGTTCCGGGCGCTTGGCGCTGACGCCGTCACCGGAAGAAGTTCCCTTGACGCGTCGAGCTACCCACGGCACCAAGAACTCTCGGGTCCACGCACGGTCTTCGGCCCGGGACTCCGCTTTGGACAGAACCGGTGCGGGACCGAGATCCGGCGGGGTGAGGTTGTGGTCGACACCGATCGCGTCCAAGACATGTGTGGCCATGTTCTGATGGCCGGCCGGCGACATATGTAGCCGGTCGAAGTCCCACATTCGCAAGTCTTGGTATTCGTCGAACCGCCAGAAGTCGACGATGGTCGCGCCGTGACGGTCTGCTACTTCACGAACCAATTCGTTGTAGATCGCCATGCGGCCACGAAGTTTGCCGAAGAACGCCGACCATCCCGTGTCGTAGGCGGTGAAGATCAGCACGCGTGCACCGGATTCCGTGAGCTGCGCTATCGCGGTGTCGTAGCGATCGACCAACGCGTCGAGATCCAACTTCGGACGCATCATGTCGTTTCCGCCGGCGTAGATCGACACCAGATCCGGCTTCAGTGCCAGCGCCGGCGCAAGCTGCTCTTCGATGATCGGACCGAGCAAACGGCCACGGACAGCGAGGTTGGCGTAGCGGAACTCGGGATTGCCACTTGCCAACTGCTCGGCGACGCGGTCAGCCCAACCTCGTAAGCCGTTGGGAAAGCGCTCGTCTGCATCGCCGACGCCCTCGGTGAACGAATCACCGAGAGCGACGTACCGGCTCGGAAATGAAGTCATCCCACCAGTATTCCAGTTGCGAAGCTCAACAATCACACATCTGTGCTGAAACGCACGCCGCCGTCCGGCAGTGTCACACCCGGCCATACTCGGGCACCGCGGAGCAGCTCACAACGAGCACCGACATCGGCGCCGTCACCGATCACAGCGTCACGGACCAGCGCGCGGGGCCCGATCCGGGCACCGAACCCGATGATGGAGCGTTCCACCGTCGCTCCTGCCTCGACCACGGCGCCGTCGAACAGAATGGCGCCGTCCAGGCGCGCACCGGCGCCTACTTCTGCGCCGCGGCCGACAACCGTGCCGCCGATCAGCACGGCACCGGGAGCAACGCCGGCGCCCGGATGCACGAGGGACTCACCGCGTGGGCCGTCGAGAGCGGGCGACGGTGCGATACCGCGCACCAGGTCCGCGGAACCACGAACGAAGTCTTCCGGGGTACCCATGTCACGCCAGTACGACGAGTCCACGTGGCCGAAGACGCGCTTGCCCTCGGACAACAGCGCGGGGAAAACCTCACGCTCGACGGATACGGGGCGTCCCGCGGGAATCTGTTCGATGATCTCGCGCTTGAAGACGTAGCAACCGGCATTGATCTGATCGGTGGGCGGATCCTGCGTCTTCTCCAAGAACGCGGATACCCGGCCGTTGTCGTCCGTGGGAACGCAACCGAATGCACGCGGATCGCCGACACGGACGAGGTGCAGAGTCACATCTGCTTCTGTCTTGGCGTGGGTGTCGAGAATCGCGTTCAAGTCTGTGCCGCCGAGCACGTCGCCGTTGAACACCATGATGTTGTCGCCGCGCAGTTTCGGGAGGACGTTACGAATGCCGCCGCCGGTTCCGAGCGGTTCGGTTTCGAAGACGTAGTCGATCTCGAGCCCCATTTTGGAACCGTCGCCGAAGTAGTCCTCGAACACCTCCGCTTTGAACGAGGTACCGAGCACGACATGCTTGATGCCGGCGGCTTCGATCCGTGCAAGAAGGTGCGTCAGAAACGGCAAGCCTGCAGTCGGCAGCATCGGTTTGGGCGCCGACAAGGTCAGCGGGCGCAGACGAGTGCCCTTGCCTCCTACCAGGATTACGGCGTCGGTCGGATTCGGCTCGGTCATCGTTGTCCCCCGTGATTCGAAACTGAAGTGTTGTCGGTCGAGTTTTCGGTGCGACTGCGCGCACGTACTGCGGATGCCACGGCGATCTTGGATCGCACGGCCAGTCCGCCGCGTAGGGCCAGACGCAGCGGCGCCTGCCACCAGTGTGGATGACGGTCCGCTTGGAAGCGGTAGGCGCTGCGGTGGTGCGCCGGCAACATCAACTCCGGATGGCGCCCGGCCGCATGCCCTTTCGCGTGAGTCACCTCAGCGGAGGGCACAAAAACGTTGAGCCACCCGGCTTTTCCGAGACGATCACCGAAATCGACATCTTCCATGTACATGAAGTAGCGGGAGTCGAATCCGGAGATGGCGTCGAACGCGTCCCGACGAACCAACAGGCACGAGCCGGACAGCCAGCCGACGGCCCGCTCGGTCAGAGCCTCGTTTTCCTGGCGGTATCGAGTGGTCCACGGATTCTTCGGCCACACAGTTCCCAGAATTGCGTGCCCCGCGCCGGAGGCGATGTCGGGAACCGCTCGCGCTGACGGATAGACACTGCCGTCGAGTTCGAGGACCTTGGGCCCGAGCGCACCGGCCCTTGGCCACCGATCTGCCGCGGCAACCAATTTGTCGAGTGAACCGGGTGCCCATTGGACGTCCGGATTGGAAATAACGAGGAATTCGATCGCAGGATCGATCTCCGCGACGGCCCGATTTATGGCACCGCCGTAACCGATATTTCCACCCGTACGGAGCAAACGGACGTGCTCGTACTTCGCGTCGGCTGCCTCGGGGGCACCGTCGGTCGACCCATTGTCGGCCATGATGACCTGGGGTTTTTCTGTCGTCGCCACAGCGAGTGTGCTCAAAAAGTTCTCGAGATGCTCGCCTGGCGAGTAGGTCACCGTTACCACGGCCAGCTTGGGACTCACGCCGGTCAGCCTAGCCGCCCGCAGCGCTCCGCCCGAACTGTGAGCGCTCCAGAGCGTCGTGAAGCGCCTCACGCCACGGACGCAACGGGCTCAGTCCGGCCGCCGCCCACGCGTGACCGGACAGGACCGAATACGCCGGGCGCGGGGCGGGGCGGACGAATTGCGCGCTGCTGCACGGGCGGACCCGGTTAGGGTCGGCACCGATCTCCTCGAACACCGCGCGAGCCAGGTCGAACCAACTCGCCTGCCCGGCATTGGTGGCATGCAGCGTCGTGCTGCCGGTGAAGGGTCGGGCGGCGAGTTCGAGCAGTCCGGCCGCAAGATCGAGGCTGTAGGTGGGTGAACCGATCTGGTCGTCGACGACGTCGACGAACTCACGCTCGGCTTCGAGCCTGCGCATAGTGCCGACAAAATCGCCGGGCTCTCCCGAGTACACCCAGGCGGTTCGAACAATCGCAGAATCGGCCCTGGACTCCCGCACTGCCTCCTCACCGGCCAGCTTGGTCCGGCCGTAGACAGTCGACGGGCCGGTCGGTGCGTCGCTCTCGTAGGGGGTGTGTGCGTCGCCGGGGAAGACGTAGTCGGTGGATACGTGGATGAGCCGTGCGCCGACGCGTGCACAGGCACCGGCAAGGTTGCCCGGTCCGACCGCATTGACTCGGGTAGCTGCCGCCTCGTCGGACTCCGCGGCATCTACCCCTGTGTAGGCGGCGCAGTTGATCACCACACTGTTCGGCGTCACGTCGTTCGAGCTCATGATCCGCTCGACCTCGCTGAGGTCTGCGATATCCCACTGCGCCGAATCGAATGCTGCAATGTCGAGACCCGCCGAACGAGCCAGCCTTTCGATGCGTGTTCCGAGTTGTCCGCGGGCGCCGGTGAGCAGGATGTTCGTCACACCGTTCAGTTTGGCACGCCGCGTCGAGGTACCGGCGACGCGCGAGGAGACCAGTAACCTGGGAGGGTGTCACACCAGCAACCACAACGCCGCGCACGTCCACGACCTGCGCCTGCTCGGCAGAAGACGAGCCCCGGACGGATAGCTGTCGCCGTGGTGTCCGTTCTGGTGTTGCTGGTGACCGGTTTCGCCTGGCGCGGAGTGGACTCCCTACGCAACAGTCTCGCCACCGCGAGCGGCCTCGGTTTGGGCGGCGGCAAGGACGGTGCCATCGACATCCTGATGGTGGGAACCGACAGTCGAACCGATGCGCATGGAAATCCGCTCACCCAGAAAGAGTTGGACTCGTTGCGTGCCGGCGAGGAAGTCGCGTCCAACACCGACACCATCATCTTGATTCGCGTTCCCAACGACGGCAGTTCCGCCACCGCGATCTCCATTCCGCGCGACGCCTACGTCAACGTCCCCGGCATCGGTATGTCGAAGATCAACGGCGCCTTCGGCGCAACCAAGGAGACCGAGCGACTGCGTCTGGTCAACAACGGTGCCAGCGATTCGGATGCCGATCGCAAATCCACCGAAGCGGGCCGCACCGCGCTGATCAAGTCCGTCTCGAACCTGACGGGCATCACTGTCGACCATTACGCCGAGATCGGCCTGCTCGGATTTGTCCTCCTGACCGATGCCGTCGGCGGCGTCAACGTCTGCCTCAACGCGGCGGTGGACGAACCGATGTCGGGCGCCAACTTTCCGGCCGGTGAACAAACTCTCGACGGATCCGATGCCCTCAGCTTCGTGCGGCAACGCCACGATCTCCCCCGCGGCGACCTCGATCGCATCGTCCGTCAGCAGGTCTTCATGGCCTCCCTCGTCAGCAAGGTCCTGAGCGCGAAAACACTGAGCGATCCCGGCAAACTCGGTTCGTTGACCAACGCCGTCGAACGCTCGGTTGTCATCGACGACGATTGGGACATCATCGAATTCGCCAAGCAACTACAGAATCTCGCGGGCGGCAAAGTTCAGTTCGAGACGATCCCCGTGCTCGACATCAACGGGATGACCGACTACGGCGAGTCCATCGTCAAGGTCGATCCGAAGGATGTGAAGAAGTACATCGCGAGCCTGGTCGGGGAGGACGCCCCGACCGAGGAAACCACGACGTCAGCACCGACTGTCAATGCTTCCAAGTTCACGGTCGACGTCGCCAATGCGAGTGACACCGCCGGACTTGCGAGCGGCGTCTCCGAGGCACTGAGCGCGCTCGGATACAAGGAGGGCAAGGTCGGTAACAACACCGGTGCAAGTGTCTCCGAATCCACGGTCTTCTCGAAGTCCGCCGACGACGACGCCGCACTCGCTGTCGCCGACGCCCTCGGCGGTCTGACGGTGAAAGCAGATTCCTCGTTGTCGTCGAACACAGTTCGCGTGGTTCTCGCCGCGGGTTACTCCGGACCGCAATCCGCAGACTCCGTGTCGCCGAGCGATTCCGACTCCTCCACCACGTCGAACTCTGCGAGTACGACCGAGACCAGTCCGACGCCCGCTCCCCCCGGCCCGCCGATCGACGCGGCATCCAGCGGGCCTCGGTGTGTCAACTGACCACTGCGTAAACTGACCGGATGCCTTCACCTGCCGACAACCTGACCGACGCGCTCCTCGGACCGATCCTGGCTGCCGACTCGGCGGGCCCGCGGATCACGTACTACGACGACGCGAACGGCGAACGCATCGAACTCTCGGCGAGCACCTTGATGAACTGGGCGGCCAAGACCGCGAACATGGTGGTTGACGAGTTCTCTCTCGATCCGGGCGCGAAGGTCGCCGTGCTGCTGCCCGCACACTGGCAGAGTGTTGCCGTGCTGCTCGGTGTGTGGTGGGCCGGGTGCGAGGTTGTCCTCTCCCCCGATTCTGATGCCGAACTCGCTTTTGTCACGGAGGACCGCCTCGACGACGTGGCTGATGTGCCCGAGGTTGCGGCTCTCTCGCTCGACGCTTTCGGAAAAGGATTGAGTGACCTGCCGATCGGAGTTGCGGACTACGCCACATCCATTCGCGTACACGGCGATCAATTCCGCAGCGCCGGAGCCGGATCGGCGCTGGAAGGCCGAACCGTTGCGGAAACACTGCTGGCGGCACAGGAATCTGCGATTGCTCGCGAGCTCACCTCCGCGGACCGAGTGCTGTCGAGTCAGGCGTGGGATTCAGCGCAAGAACTCATCGACGGACTACTGGCCGTCTTCGCCGCCGGTGCTTCCCTCGTGCAGGTGGCCCACCCGGACGCGGAAGCTACCGCGCGCCGAGTGGGCACCGAAAAGGTCACGAAGCTGTTCTGATTCAACGAGGGTCGATCAACCGGCAAGCGCCCTGACCGGCGAGACCATGCCGGCGCGGCGAGCCGGCAGCAGTGACGCGATCACTCCGCAGATCCCACCGATCAACGTAATTGCCACCAACTGCACCCAGGGAACCGCGCCCAGGGCGATGTCGTCGATCCCGAACACCGACGCTGTCCCCGCGACGCCGAACACCAGACCGAAGACAACTCCGATCACCGACGCGACTCCCGCTACGAGTAGAGCTTCCCAGATCAGCATTGCCCGAATTCCCTTCTTGGTCATGCCGAGTGCTCGCAGCAGCCCGGATTCGCGTCGTCGTTCGAGGACCGAGAGCGCCATCGTGTTTCCGACGCCGATGAGCGCGATCAGGACCGCGACCGACAGCAATCCCGCAACCACCATGAGCATCGTGTCGAGGATCGAATCGAGTGTCGAACGCATTTCGGTCATGCCTTGAACATCGCTGCCCGGCGCTTCCTGGCGAGCCAGTTCGATGATGCGATCGGTAGTTGCGAGAGCTTGATCGTCGGTCTCGGTATCGAGCCTGACCCAGTACGCATCAGTGGCCGGCAACGTGGCGGCCGCGGCGAGGTCCCCCCGATCCAGCAGGGCCGGTTGACCTTTCACACCCTCGACGACGCTGAGATTGATACTCCCACGATCGCCGCGCACCGTTGCAGTGTCGCCGGCGCCCAGTCCGAAGTCGGTCAGCGTGCTCGGCGAGAGAACCAATTGTCCCGGACCTGGTACCGAAATGTCGGTGCGCAAAACGTCTTTCACCTGTGCCGCATCAACTCCGTAACCTGGCAAATCTCCATGCCCGTCGAGAACCAGGTCGGCGTCTTCCAGTCCCGCCACCGCGCGCACACCGTCGACCTGACCGATGCCGGTACCGAGCGCGTCGGGCAGGGGCGCAGAACCCGAACCGCTCACCATCACGTCGACCGGGAACTGACTGTCCATGGCTCCGGGCGCAGCAGCTTTGACGGTGGCGATCCCGACAACCAGGGTGCTCGTCAGCGCGACACCGATCAGCAATGCCACTGCGGTAGCAGATGTTCGACGCGGATTGCGGCCGGCGTTACCAGCAGCAAGGCCACCGACCGGACCAATCGCACGCGCCAGCAATCCGCCGGCCTTGTTGACCAGCGCGGGAACGATCCGCCCTGCCAAAGCTGCGATCCCCAGGAACGAGAGCAACCCGCCGATCGTTGCCGGCAGCACCTGCTGCCCACTGACACCCAGGACAGTCATCGCAATTCCGGCGAGGAGCGCCGCAATTCCCAGCACACGGCGCACGACGGAATCTTGAACACGTTCCGGCTTCGACTCCAGGGGCGCAAGGGCAGCCATCGGCGAAAGCCTTGTAGCTGCGCGTCCCGGAGCCGAGGCAGCCACCATGGTCATCACGATTCCGACGGCGAGACCGACCAGTACCGTCACCGGCGTGACACTGAGTGTGGAGAGCGGCACAGGCACGTCAGCAGCGGTGGCAACGGCCCCGATCAACCATGCCAGACCGATGCCGAGTCCCACCCCGATGACCGAGGCGATCACGCCGACGACAGCAGCTTCGGCGCGGATGCTCCGGCGAACCTGTTTGGCCGTTGCTCCGATGCACCGCAGCAACGCAAGCTCCTGAGTGCGAGCGGCAAGCAGAACAGCAAATGTATTCGCAATGACGAGTGCCGCAACAACTACCGCGATGGCACCGAATGCAAGCAACACCGTGCTGAGTATGTCCGTGCCGCCCAGATACTGGGCAGCAGCTGCTTCGATAGCGGACTCCCCGGAGATCGCCGTCGATCCGGCCGGCAGAGCGCTCGACACACGATCGACGAGGTCCGCCGAAGTCCCCGAACCGTCACCCGCGATACGAAACTCACGGGTCGCGGATTCTCCGGCCCACAAGCTCACCTGCTCGGGTGTCGCAAATACCTTCATTCCACCGAGACGTTGCGCCGATCCCTCGAGGTCCACCAGTCCGACAACTCGCGCGGTCGAAGTAGCTGCATCGGTCGAGTTAGCCGCTGTCACCGTGACATCGGCGCCCACGGGAATCCCCGAGTCGGCACTCACCAGCGCCTGTCCCGGCCCGGTGGGCACAACACCCTCGGCGAGTTTCTCCCACCGCAGTTCCGCGCTGGGTGCAACCGAGAGGGCCTCACCGTACGCGGCACCCGTGGCTGCGGAAACCACGCGGACCGAGCCCGACACGTCCTCGGCGACTGCGCGCACCCCCGGAACCGACTCCAGGAGGGCAACGCTCACTCCCGGCCCGGAAGCAACTGCGTCCGTCGTTTCGTACTGGGAGGCAAGGGATTTACTGATACTCGCATCCACCGTGGAACTCAGTGTCAGGGTCGCGACGATATACCCGACCGCGATCACCACTGCCACGATCGATGCTACATAGCGGCCCGCGTGCGCCCTGGCCTGCGCAATTGCCAATCCCCTCATCGCAGCACGCTCGCGGTTTCCGGCATATCCGTCAGGTCGTCGGCACCGAGAGCACGCATCGCGCCGATCACGGAATCGACGGTGGGGCGCAAGATTTCACCGGCGATACGACCGTCGGCTATCAATACCACTCGATCGGCATACGATGCGGCCAAGGGATCGTGAGTCACCATCACGACGGTCTGCCCGCTCTCACGTACTGCGGTACGCAATAGTCCGAGAACCTCTGTCCCCGAGCGTGAATCAAGATTTCCGGTCGGCTCGTCCGCAAAGATTACGTCCGGCGCCGGCAGTAGTGCCCGCGCCACTGCGACGCGCTGCTGCTGGCCGCCCGAGAGTTCGTGCGGCAGATGATCGAGGCGATGGGTCAACCCGAGTCGGGTGACCACTTCGTCCATCCACTCCGGCGCAGGCTCACTCCCAGCCAACTTCATGGGCAGCAGCATGTTCTCCCGAGCCGAGATCACCGGCAGCAGATTGAAGGCCTGGAACACGAAACTTATACGCTCACGCCGCAATTCGGTCAGTTCGGTATCCCCGAGCTTTGTTACCTCGGTATCGCCGAGGAACACGCTTCCGCCGGAGACGGTGTCAAGACCGGCAAGACAATGCATGAGCGTCGATTTCCCGGACCCGGACGGACCCATGATCGCCGTGAACATTCCCCGCCCGAAATCGACGTCGATCCCACCCAGCGCGTGCACGGCTGTTTCGCCCGTGCCGTAAATCTTGCTGACACCACGCGCCGTGATCGCCGGTGGTACTGCTATTCCAGGCGTATTGCCCCTGTGCTGATTCATGGTGTCGACGCTATGGGAGCGCGGACGCTGTTCGCGTCGGAGCGCGGGGCCATCTTCAGCCGGAGGGTGTCATCCTCGGGGAGGATGCCGGGTCAGTCTGCAGTACCCAAGAGGTCTGCGCGCCGAACCAAACCTACTTGGAAGGCGAAGACAACTGCCTGCACACGGTCTCGAGATTTCGTTTTCGAAAGAACTCGTCCCACATGGGTTTTCACGGTCGTTTCGGAAACGTGAAATTTGGCAGCAATCTCCGAGTTGGACAATCCGTACGCCATGGCTTCGAGAACTTCCACTTCCCGGGGCGTTAACTCTTCCGGCAGCTTCGCTCCGGGCTCCGAACCTTCCAGAAGTGGTCCGACGTGCTGGAGCAACCGCCGCGTGGCCCGGGCCTCGATCACCGCATCACCGCGGTGCACTGTGCGAATGGCATCGAGCAACTGTTCCGGGGGCACGTCCTTGAGGAGGAATCCGCTGGCACCGGCTCGGATTGCCGACATGACGTACTCATCGTTGTCGAAAGTGGTGAGCACCACCACTTTCGGAGCGTTCGGGTTGGTCAGCAACCGCCGCGTTGCTTCGATTCCATCCAGGCGCGGCATCTGAACGTCCATGAGCACGACGTCGACGCGCCGGGTAGCCAGTTCCGTGAGAGCTTGCTGCCCATCCGACGCCTCGAGTACAACGTGGAGATCCGGTTGGGAGTCGATCACCATTCGGAAGCCGGCGCGGACCAGTTGCTGATCGTCGACCAGCGCCACTGCGATCGGATTCGCCTGTTCGTCCATGCCGTTCACCCTAAGGGCCATCTAGTCGGTCCGGTACGGCAGGACGCCGCGCACGCTGTATCCACCGCCGGGCCGCGGGCCCGCCGTGACCGTGCCGCCGTGCAGGCGTGCGCGCTCCGCCATGCCGATCAGGCCTTGCCCACCAGGTGAGGATTCGACCAATGCAGCACTGCCGCCGCGTCCGTCGTCGGTAATTCCGAGGACGAGTTCGGTTTCGGTCCAGGTCATCTCGACGGCGGCGTGGGCGCCCGGCCCGGCGTGCTTGAGAACATTGGTCAGCGATTCCTGCATGATGCGATACGCGGTCAACCCGGCGCCGGCCGAGAGTTCGCGCGGTTCTCCGGTGACAGTTACGTCGACGTCGAGCCCACTACGCGTCAATTCACCGAGCAGGGTATCGATGTCACCGACACCTGGAATCACCGCAAAGTCTCGTGGGCTGTCTTCGCGGAGCACGGACAAGAGTGCTCGCATGTCGGTCAGCGCCTGCCGACCCGTAGCCGCGATGGTTTCGAGCGCCTGGACCGCCGCCTGGGGATCTTGCGCGGCGCTGTAGCGTCCACCGTCCGCCTGGGCGATGACGACGGTCAACGAGTGGGCGACGATGTCGTGCATCTCGCGGGCGATTCGTGAGCGCTCGCTGATGGTGGCGATTTCAGCTTCCTGGGCTCGCTCGAGTTCGAGCAGATGCGCGCGTTCGGTGAGCCCCTCCAACTGCTTGGTACGGACGCGTCGTAAGTCGCCGAACGCCCACACAGCAAGAACGAAGACCATCACCGCCGCACACTGAAACAGCAACGCCGAGAGCGCTATATCTTGGTAGCGGAAATAGCGGATCGCCGCCGCGATCGCCCCGAGAAGCGCGAGACCCAACCCGGTGAGGCTGCTCCAGCGCGCACCGTACGCAGCCAGCGCATACAGTGAGATCGGCACTGCGATCGCACTGCCGAGCAGGGCATTCCCGATAAAGATCACGTGTAGGACAGCAAAAGCCGCAACTGTCATGCCGGAAAGTTCGGGCTTGGATCGCCGCCAGGCGAGCGGGACCGTCATGCCCAGGGTGATCGGTATCGCGAGTGGACCGTTTTCTACGGCCACCACCGAACTGATGAGTGTAACCAAGACTGCGATACCGATATCGATACCGCGTGCATGATCCGCGCTCCAACGGACGAAGCGTTCACTAGTCGGAAAGCGAGCCATGCCGCCAACAGTAGCGACTCAGCGCGTGTAGCCGCCGTCTGCCAGTCCTGCCTCGATCTCGAAGCGATTGCGCGGACCAGGCCGACGGAGTTCCTCGTAGAGGTATTTTGCCCCGAATACGATTCCGTGCCTTGCCCATTGGTCCGCGTGAACAGCTTCGTGCCGGAGCACGGCGCGGGAGATGTTGCGACGCGTGAGGTACACCCCACCGAGAGTTGTTCCGCCGCGGGCAAATCCGCGGTGCATGCCCGAGGCGACAAATATGCCGAATTCCGGGTCGAATGTGACGTCGGCACCCAGAAGTCGGGCGTAGAGCAGTGCCAGTCGCGTAACAAAAGCGGCCTGCGCGCTGCCCCGACTAGCTCGGATCAGCGGCAGGCCGCGATGTTCAGGCACAAAAATCTCTAGCCCAGCAGCTTGTCGCGCAGCGCCTTGTCCTTCTCCAGAACCATCGCTTCGAGGCTTTCCTGGAAAGCCACCATGGCAGCCTGCAGCGCCGGATCCGAAGATCCGAGAATGCGTGCCGCCAGCAGACCGGCGTTGCGAGCGCCGCCGATGGATACGGTCGCCACCGGCACACCGGCCGGCATCTGGACGATGGACAGCAGGGAGTCCATACCGTCGAGGTACTTCAGGGGAACCGGTACACCGATGACCGGCAACGGTGTCGCGGAGGCAACCATTCCGGGAAGGTGCGCCGCCCCGCCGGCTCCGGCGATGATGACTTTGATGCCGCGGCCCGCTGCATCCTTGGCGTAGTCGAGCATCCGCTGAGGTGTGCGGTGTGCGGAGACGACACCGACCTCGAAGCGGATTCCGAACTCGGCGAGCGCTTCGGCTGCAGCCTCCATGACCGGCCAATCCGAGTCACTGCCCATGATCAGGCCGACCTGTGCGCCCATACTTTCACTCACCGTGTACATCCCATCCGTCGGTCCAAACTGCATACGAAAGCCAATGCGCTGCCCGCTCAGCCCGTTCCCGAACTGCGGCAACATAGTTCGGATCGTCGATCGAACCGGCGCCGCCGACGATGTTGACGTGTCCGATCTTGCGATCCCTGCGCTCACTCTTGCCGTACAGGTGAATCTTGGCATCCGGCATCCGTGCGAAGAGGTGGTGGACGCGCTCGTCCATCGTCATCTCGGGAGCTTCGGGGGCACCCAACACATTTGCCATCACCGTGACCGGCGCGAGAGGTGTCGTGTCTCCGAGTGGGTAGTCGAGTACCGCGCGCAGGTGCTGCTCGAACTGCGAGGTGCGAGCACCGTCCATGGTCCAGTGACCGGAGTTGTGCGGACGCATCGCCAGTTCGTTGACAATCAGGCGGCCGTCGGTGGTCTCGAACAGTTCCATTGCCATCGCGCCGACAACACCGAGTTCCGACGCGATCCGCAGCGCCAACTGCTCGGCTTCTGCTGCCACTGCGTCGGAAAGATCGGGAGCCGGTGCGATGACCACGGCGCACTGGCCGTTTCGCTGCACGGTCTCCACGACGGGCCATGACGCGCCCTGCCCGAACGGTGACCGCGCCACCATTGCCGACAGTTCACGGCGCATCGAGACCATTTCCTCGACGATCAGCGGCACACCCTTGTCCAACTGCTCCGAGACGATCGCCTCGGCTTCGTCGGAGTCGTCGGTGATCCACACTCCGCGGCCGTCGTAGCCGCCGCGTGTTGCCTTGATGACTACCGGCCAGCCGTGCTCGGCCCCGAAACGTACGACGTCCTCGGCCCAGGTCACCTCCGCGTACGCGGGAATCGGTGCGCCCAACTCGGCCAGCTTGCGACGCATCAGCAATTTGTCCTGAGCGAAGATGAGTGCGTGCGGCGGCGGCTGCACGTTGACGCCCTCGGCGACCAGCACCTCGAGGTGCTCGGTCGGAACCTGCTCGTGATCGAACGTGAGCGCATTGGATCCGACGGCTGCGGCTCGCAGTGCGTCGAGATCGTCGTGGCTACCGAGGACGACATCAGGGCTGACCTGCGCCGCCGGCTCTCCCGGCGTGCCCGAGAGCACACGGAGCGTCTGGCCGAGAGCCACCGCTGCCTGGTGCGTCATTCGGGCCAGCTGTCCGCCACCGATCATGGTGACGACGGGCATCGAAGCGTTTGCCGGTCGCGCGCTCGTTGGGCGGGCGGGAGTCTGATCTGCGTTGTTGCCGGTCACGGCTCTCAATATTGTCACGTGCCGCGGCGGGTCGTTCAATCAGTGACCCCTATCTGTGATTCTGCTGATATTCCACGCGAAATCGGTGGCGACGCGGTTTCGTTTCGTAAACTCATCAGTTGTGCCATTTGTCGACGGGGTAATCGCCCGCATACCCCAGCCGTTCCGCGATATCGCTCTGCGTCACAGCGAGCTGATCAAGTTCGCGATTGTCGGCGGCACGACCTTCCTGATCGACTCGGGCATCTTCTACACGCTCAAGTTGTCGATCCTCGAATCCAAGCCGATCACCGCAAAGATCATCGCCGGCGTGATCGCAGTGATCGCGTCGTACATCCTCAACCGGGAGTGGTCGTTCAAGAACCGTGGCGGCCGTGAACCCGCACATGAGGCGGCGTTGTTCTTCGTCATCAGCGCTATCGGCGTGGTGATCAGCTTCATTCCGCTGTACATCTCGAGTTACGTGTTCAATCTCCGTGTGCCGGAGGTCAGTTTGGCGACGGAGAACATCGCCGACTTCGTCAGCGCCTACATCATCGGCAACCTTCTGCAGATGATTTTCCGGTTCTGGAGCTTCCGTAAGTTCGTGTTCCCGGACGAGAACGGCCCGATCATTACCGAAGAACATGCACGGACAGCCGAAGAAGAAGAGGAACTCGGCCACTCCTGATCGCGCTCAGCGCGGTTCCCGGAGCACACTCACGTCGGGCGGTCGTTCCTGTCCCCGTCCCGTTGCCACCGGCAAGAACACCGCGAACAGAGCCGGCTTGCGCCGTTGCAGTTCGAGTCTTCCGCCGTCCATTTCGATCAACGCCCGGGCAAGCGCCAATCCGACGCCGGTCGAGCCGGCTCCGGAGAATCCGCGATCGAAAATGTGCGGGGCAAGATTGTTGTCGACGCCTTCGCCCTCGTCCGTCACCTCGACACACACCATCGGTTCCCGTTGACCCGCTCCCTCGATCAACCGCACCGAGACTGCGGCGTTGCCGCCGCCGTGCGCATACGCGTTGTCGACCAAGACCGAGACTGCTTCCCGCAAACGTGAACCCGTGGTCGACGCGCGCACACCCCGGTCACCGCTGAGAAGGAGTTTCCGGCCGTCGTCCTCGAACTGTGGCCGCCAATCGCGCGTCACGCTCTCGAGTTCGCCGACCACAGACACACTCTTGGTCGCAGAACTGCTGCTTCGCGACGACCGGACCAACTCGTCGATTCCGTCCGTCAACCGGTCGACCTGAGCCATGGCTTCTTCGGCCTCGTTGACCACGTCGGGGTCCTCGTGCACCGACAACTCGTCCAGGCGCAACCGCACTGCAGTGAGTCGGCTGCGCAACTGGTGCGAAACGTCAGCGACCAACGTGCGCTCCCGTTGCAACCGACCCGCGATTTCGACGGTCGCAGCATCGAGAACATCGGAAACCCGGTCGAGTTCCGGGATGGCGTGGCGCCGGGGATCGGGCCGGAAGTCGCCTTCTGCCAATCGCGCCGCCCGGTCTGCGACGTCTTGCAGCGGGTCGGCGAGTCGGCGCGCGGTCACAACGGCAACAACAGCGCCGGTCGTCATTGCGAGGAGGACAAGAATTCCGACGGCTGCAACAGCCTGCTTCTGCTGAGTGCGCAATTTCTCCGACGGAACCTCGAGACGCAGTGATCCCGACGATCCCATCGCCAGCGATTCGACGAGCGGATTTTTCACCGTCGTTTCACCGATATCGACGCGAGTCGCTCCGTCCGACACCGTCGGATACACGATCACGAGACGGCCGTCGTTGGGGGTGAGCACCCGCAGTGCGTCAGTGTCGAGGGCACCGTCGACCACCCCACTCGCACCTTCTTGAGCGATCACCTCGGTTGCCATCCGGTCCAAGCGGACACGCAGGTCGCTCCGGCTCACATCCTCGACCCACAACCACGCGGTGTAGATCAGTGGAGCGCCGAGGAGCAGAGCCGTGAGGATCACGACACCGAGAATCGATTGAAGAATGCGACGACGCATCGACAGAGGCGCGTTCTAGTCGGTGTTGATGCGGAAACCGACTCCGCGAACCGTGGCGATTCGACGTTCGACAGCCGGTCCCTCGTCGCCGATCTTCCGGCGCAGCCAGGACATGTGCATGTCCAAAGTTTTTGATCCACGAAGTTCGACGTCGCCCCAGACCTCGCGCAGGATCGTATCTCGCGAGACAACTTCACCGGCGTGCTCGAGGAGCACCCGCAGGAGTTCGTATTCCTTGTTGGCCAAAGCGATCTCGGATCCGTTGACCAGAACGCGCCGAGCCGCCGGTTCGAGGCGGATGCCACCGACCTCGACGATGCTGTCTTCACGGCTGCCATGCCGACGGAGCAGTGCTCGAACACGAGCCATGAGTTCTGCAAGGCGAAACGGCTTTCCGACGTAGTCGTCGGCGCCCGCATCGAGACCGACGACAAAATCGACCTCGTCGGTTCGAGCGGTCAACATCAGTACCGCCAACCCCGTTCGATGTGCACGAATCTGGCGGCACACCTCGAGACCGTCCATTCCGGGCAGGCCGAGATCGAGAATCAACAGATCGAAATCACCCTCGAGCGCTTGTTGAAGTGCAGCGGGCCCGGTCTGTTCGACGGTTACCGTGTACCCCTCGCGCCCCAATGCTCGGGCAAGCGGTGCAGCGATGGCCTCGTCGTCTTCGGCTAGCAATACGGCAGTCACAGGAACAGCGTACGTACTGCGGCCCTTTACACGTTGATTACCAGCCGTTTTCGTCGTCCGCGTCGTGATCGGCCGGGTAGTGATCGTCGGGGCGATTGCGTTCCTGCGGTTGCAAGGTGGAGTCGAAAACCTGGTGATAGAGCATCGCGTGAACCTGCTCGACGTCCGGGATGTCATCGAATTCGAGCGGATCGTCACTGGCCGACGCGATCACGAGAGTGCCGGTCTTGAGCATTCGATCGATCAGGCCGTGCCGAAACTGGACGTTGCTGATCCGGCCCATCGGAATATCGATACCGGTGTGCGTCAGAACGCCGTGCCGTATGAGGACTCGTCGATCAGTGACGATGAAATGCGTGAACTTCCAGACCGTGAACGGTGCCACCGAACGCCAGAGAACAACTCCCAGCCAGATGACACCGATCGCGATCGACAGAACGGTTCGCGTCGTACCGTCCGCCCGATCCTGCGTCAGCCCGAGCAGAAACCCGGCCACCGCCGTCGCCAGGACAAAGGTGAGTGCCGGAAGCACCAACATCTTCCAATGCGGATGCCGATGCAGGATCAGTTCCTCGTCTTGTGCGAGAGCATCTTCCGGATATCCCATGAGTGGCAGTCTGCCACCTCAGCCGGACAGTGCTGTCAGGGCTTGCTGAGCTTGCGCAGCACCAACGGCGTGATGACGATGATAATGCCGTAGAGAACCATCCAGACACCGACGACGATGCGGAACACCTCGAGGGACAGTTCCGGCTGCAGCAGGACGATTGCACCGGCCACGATGCTGATCACGCCCAGCACGATCGACAGTCCACGATCCACTGTTCCGCCCTTGGCCGCGTCGACGATGTCGAGCACGCCGCGGAATACCCACCACGCGCCGATCACGAGGGCGATCAGCACCACGGTCTGTAGCGGGCTGCGCAGAACGAGGAAGCCGAGGAGCACTGCGAGTGCACCCGAAATTGCGACGAGAGTCCGAGTCCCACCCGTTGCTGTGACGTCGGCGAAGGACCGGATGATCTGAACGATGCCGAAGCCGAACAGTTGGATGGCGATCACTACCGCGACGACGAACAGTGTGGCGTTCGGCCACACCAGCACCGCGATACCTAGGCCGAGCGTCAGCAGGCCCAGCAGCACTGTCATCCCGGTCAGAACTCGGCGGGCACTCTCCGCCATCTCGGAATCGGTCGGAAGCACGATCGGTGTGGTCATAACCGAAAAATATCACCCGAACGGGCTGAAACCGGCAAGACTCGCTGTTCCTCTAGTCAGCGATCGGGGCAGCCCGCAAATGCGTGATGTCTCCGGCCGCGACGGCAAATGTTTCACCGCCGCCGTCCTCGATCTCGATGACAACACGACCGGAGGTGTCGATGTCGGTTGCGATACCGAAAAGCTCTTTGTCACCGGGCAACACTGCGCGCACGCGTTTGCCGAGCGTTCCGCAACGCTGGCGGTATTCAGCCGCCAGCACGGCGGTATCCCATCCTGATTTCTCCCAACCGCGGAACTGCGCCGCCAATTCGCGTGCGATTGCTCGAACCAATGTGTCGCGGTCGATCGTCTCCGCGTTCTCGAGGAGCAACGACGTAGCTGTCGGCACCGGCAGTTCATTCTCCCCGAGACTGACGTTCAAACCGACGCCCACCACGACGGCGGGGTCGGGGGTGGTCCGTGCCACCTCCGCAAGAATTCCGGCCACCTTCTTGTCCCCGATCAGGACGTCATTGGGCCACTTCAGTTCTGCCGGCACCTCGGCTACCGACCGCAACGCGTCGACGACGGCGATACCGGCGAGAAGCGGCAGCCACCCCATGTCCGCAAGGTTCAGGCCGGGCATGACCAACAGAACCGACATCGAGATCTGGGCCTGTGCCGGGCTGACCCAACTGCGTGAGTGTCGACCGCGCCCACTTTCCTGATATTCGGCAATCAGAACATGACGATCGGCGCCGAGATCCGAAGCGCGGACCAAGAGATCCGCATTGGTGGATCCGGTGCGCTCGACAACGTCGAGTCGGTTCCAGAAAGCACGTGCGTCGGTGTTGTCGTCACTGCGCACGAGGACGCGTCGCAACGCGGCATGATCGAGGGGCGGTCGGTTCAGGTCGGTCCACATAGTCCCAGCCTAAGACGACAAGCAAAATGTACTGGTCAGTAGCTTCGGTAGGTGAAACCTCCACAACCGGACCTGCCTTCGAGCCGGCCCAACTGCTCTCGTTAAGCTCACGACTCATGACCACTGTCCAAGAGCCGAACGCGCCGGAGGCGGCGACCGCACCCGATATCCACACGACCGCGGGAAAGCTCGCGGATCTGCGGATTCGGCAAGCGCAGGCGCAGGCACCGAGCGGCGAAGCCGCCATCGACAAAGTCCACGCCAAAGGCAAGCTGACCGCCCGTGAGCGCATCAACGCACTCCTCGACGAAGGATCCTTCGTCGAACTCGACGCCCTGGCCCGTCACCGCTCGGTGAACTTCGGCCTCGCCGAGAACCGTCCCGTCGGCGACGGCGTCGTCACCGGTTACGGCACCATCGACGGACGCGACATCTGCGTCTTCTCGCAGGACGCCACCGTCTTCGGTGGATCCCTCGGCGAAATCTACGGTGAGAAGATCGTCAAGGTCATGGACCTCGCGATCCGCACCGGCCGCCCGCTGGTCGGCATCAACGAAGGCGCCGGCGCCCGCATCCAGGAAGGCGTCGTCTCGCTCGGCCTGTACGGCGAGATCTTCCACCGCAACGTCCAGGCATCCGGCGTCATCCCGCAGATCTCCCTGATCATGGGCCCCGCAGCCGGCGGCCACGTCTACTCCCCCGCCCTCACCGACTTCGTCGTGATGGTCGACGAGACATCGCAGATGTTCGTCACCGGCCCCGACGTCATCAAGACCGTCACCGGCGAAGACGTCACCATGGAAGACCTGGGCGGCGCACGCACCCACATGGTCAAGTCCGGTGTCGCTCACTACGTCGCTTCCGGCGAGCAGGATGCCCTCGACTACGTCAAGGACCTCCTGAGCTACCTGCCCAGCAACAACCAGGCCGCAGCACCGCGCGGCGAGATCACCGATCCGATCGTCGGATCCATCGAGGAAAGCCTCACCGCCGAGGACCTCGAACTCGACACCCTGATCCCCGATTCGGCCAACCAGCCGTACGACATGCACGAGGTCATCCGTCGCATCCTCGATGACGACGAATTCCTCGAGGTCCAGGCCGAGCGCGCGATGAACATCATCGTCGGCTTCGGTCGCGTCGACGGCCGCAGCGTCGGCATCGTCGCGAACCAGCCCATGCAGTTCGCCGGTTGCCTCGATATCGATGCTTCCGAGAAGGCTGCGCGCTTCGTCCGTACCTGCGACGCGTTCAACGTCCCGATCATCACTCTCGTCGACGTCCCGGGCTTCCTGCCCGGTACCGAGCAGGAGTACAACGGCATCATCCGCCGCGGCGCGAAGTTGCTGTACGCATACGGCGAGGCCACGGTCGGCAAGATCACGGTCATCACCCGCAAGGCTTACGGCGGAGCGTACGACGTCATGGGCTCCAAGCACATGGGCGCCGATCTCAACCTGGCATGGCCGACCGCACAGATCGCCGTCATGGGCGCTTCGGGCGCTGTCGGATTCGTTTACCGCAAGCAGCTTCTCGAAGCCGCGAAGAACGGTGACGACGTCGACGCATTGCGTTTGAAGCTGCAGAACGAGTACGAGGACACCCTCGTCAACCCGTACGTCGCTGCCGAGCGCGGCTACGTCGACGCCGTCATCCCGCCGTCGCACACCCGTGGCCAGATCGTCGCTGCACTGCGACTGCTCGAGCGTAAGTCTGTTTCCCTTCCGCCCAAGAAGCATGGGAACATTCCCCTATGACCGCTATCACCGAAGACATCACGCGTGAAGATGTCGCAGTTGTAGAGGCTCAGTCCGCCAATGGTGTCGTCGTCGACGAATCTGCAGCTGACGGCGTCCTCGCTGAACTGACGGAGACCCCGGTTTCCGACGCGTCCGTGATCAAGATCGTCAAGGGTTCGCCCTCCGACGTCGAAATCGCGGCGCTGGTCAGTGTCCTTGCTGCTGCAGCCGGCGGCGGCTCCGCTCCGGCCGAGACCGTTCCCACGGAAACATGGGGCGATCCGACGCAGTTCCATCGCACACGTGCGCCGTACTCTCCGTACGCATACCTGAACCCGTCGATGCGGCGCGGCTGATCTAGCCTGCTCCTGTGACTCAACTAGTTCTGGCTTCGGCATCCCCGGCTCGCCTCGCAGTATTGCGGGCGGCCGGGGTTTTGCCTGTTGTACGTGTGTCCGGTGTCGACGAGGACAAGATCGCCGACGAACTCGGTCCGGGCGCCGCCCCCGAGAAGGTGGTCACGGTCCTGGCCGAGGCGAAGGCCGCCGAGATCGTTCCCGGTTTGGCTGCCGACGGTTTGACCGATGTTGTTGTCGTCGGCTGTGATTCGATGCTTTTGATCGACGGTGAGCTGCAGGGGAAGCCCGGCAGTGTCGATATCGCGCGTCGCCGCTGGGCCGCTATGGCCGGCCGAAGTGCCACATTGCTCACCGGCCATTGTGTGATGCGGGTGATCGACGGAAACATAGTCCGCGTGGCCTCCGATCACAGCGCCACCGTGGTGCATTTCGCCAATCCGTCGACGGCGGACCTCGAGGCTTATCTCGCCACCGGTGAACCACTGCAGGTTGCGGGCGCGTTCACCCTGGACAGCCTGGGCGGATGGTTCATCGAGAAAATCGAGGGCGACCCGTCGAGTGTCATCGGCATCGGATTACCTTTGGTCCGAACACTTTTGGAGCGCGTTGGTGTTTCCGTCTCCGAACTGTGGCGGACTCAGAGCGTTCTCTAGGTTACGGACGTCACTAAAAAGTGAATTTCCTCACCTGATCCGGCCGAGTTCTGCCGGAGATTTCCGAGCGCCGTGAACCGCCGATCGGAAGTCTCACCGAACAATTGAGCGATTCGGCGATCGCAACGGATCCGGCACTTCGGCAACGGGCGCCGGTTCACCGAACTTGTTACAAGCGCCACTGCCCCCGGGAGCGCCTAGAATCGATGAAGTCCGTCTTCGAACTGATCGATTCGCCTTACAGGAGCCAGCCCGTGCCCGTTGCCCCCGATCCTTCGCCCGCGTTTGCCGAGTTCAGCCATCCCGACCGGTTGGTCTCGAGCGAATGGCTGTCGGCAAACCTCGGTACGCCGGGACTGAAGGTGGTCGAGTCCGACGAGGATGTTCTGCTCTACGACATCGGGCACATTCCCGGCTCCGTGAAGATCGACTGGCACCTCGATCTCAACGATCCGGTCACGCGCGATTACATCGACGGCGAGGCCTTTGCAGACCTGATGAACCGCAAGGGCATCAACCGCGACGACACCGTCGTCATCTACGGCGACAAGAGCAACTGGTGGGCCGCGTACGCACTGTGGGTGTTCACCTTGTTCGGACATGAGGACGTTCGCCTGCTCGACGGCGGCCGCGACGCCTGGATCGCCGAAAACCGCGACACCTCGTTCGACGTCCCGTATGCCACGTCCACCGACTATCCCGTGGTGGAGCGCAACGACGCCTCGATCCGCGCGTTCAAGGACGACGTTCTCTCACACCTCGGGACCGGTCCACTGATCGACGTGCGGTCACCGCAGGAGTACACCGGCGAACGCACCCACATGCCTGACTACCCGGAGGAAGGCGCGTTGCGCGGCGGACACATTCCCAGCGCACGCAGCATTCCGTGGGCAAAGGCCGCAGCACCCGACAGTCGTTTCCGCACTCGCGCAGAACTCGACGAGATCTACGGCGATCTGTCCCGCGAGGACAAGATCGTGGCGTACTGCCGCATCGGTGAGCGTTCGAGCCACACATGGTTCGTCTTGACCCACTTGCTCGGATACCCCGACGTCCGCAACTACGACGGCTCGTGGACCGAGTGGGGCAACGCCGTTCGTGTCCCCATCGCTATCGGCGAAGAGCCCGGCGACGCTCCCCTCGAGGTTTCGGCATGAGTTCTCTACCACCGGCATTGGCCGAGATCGTCGAGGATTTCGCGGCCGTCGGCACGTCCGACAAGCTGACACTGCTCCTCGAATTCAGCCGCGAACTTCCGCCGTTGCCTCCCGAGCTCGAGCAGAGCGCGATGGAGCCGGTTCCGGAATGCCAGTCACCGCTGTTCCTTTCGGTCGACGATTCCGATCGTGCCAAGGTACGGCTGTATTTCAGCGCTCCGGCCGAGGCCCCGACCACTCGCGGTTTCGCGTCGATCCTGGCGCAGGGCCTCGACGGGCACAGTGCCGACGAGATCCTTGCTGTTCCCGACGACTTCTATTCGGAACTCGGCCTGGCTGCGGCAGTCAGCCCACTGCGACTGCGCGGCATGTCCGCAATGCTCGCTCGCATCAAGCGTCGCTTGCGGGGCTGAGAGAGACATGGAATTCACCGAACTTGCCGACTACGCGATTCCCAGCGGATCGCTGATCGAATGGTTACCGTGCGCAACCGGTCCGTGGACGCCTGATCCGCGGCCTGCGTCGTACATTCACGAGGCCCACCTGCAACGCTCTTCCGCCGGCTCGGGCGATAAGTCATGGCTGGGTACAGCTTTCGAGATTCCCGGACCGCTGGACGTCGACGCATTTCGAATTGCGTTGCGGCAGTGGATCGATCGCCATGAGGTTTTGCGCTCACATACGGCACTCGACACCTCGACCGGCGAGATCACCCGGCACACCGTGCCGGTCGGCGGCATCGACATCGGCGTTGTCAACCACGGTTACGACGCACCGAGCCAGGTCAACTTCGAGCACCTTCACCGGCTGTTCGACGATTTTGCCTCCCCTCACAGTTGGCCGTCGTACGTGTTCGCGACGCTCACACCTCGTGGCGGCGACGGCCCGTCCACAGTGTTTTTTGCAGCCGACCACTCGATCATCGACGGCTTCTCGATCGTTCTGATCGCGCATGAGATCACTTCGCTCTACCGTGAAGCGCTGACGGGCAATCCGGCCAACTTGTTCCCGGTCGGTAGTTACGTCGATTTCGGGACCCTCGAACGCGAACAGATGTCCGACCAGGAAACGGAAGACGCAGCTCTCGAGGTCTGGAGCAAGGCGCTCGCCGACGGCGGCCTACCGCAGTTTCCGCTGCCTATCGGAGATCGTGGCACCGAGTCCCAGAACGGACTGTCGATGTGGCTTCTCGACTCCGATCACTCCAAGCGGTTCAGTGCGCGCGCCGCCGAGGCCGGAGTCGGCTACTTCGCCGGTCTACTGGGCGCGCTTGCCGCCGTCGGCCATGACGTTGCCGGCGCCGACCGCTTCCAGATCGTGACTCCGGTCCACACTCGCTCCGCTCAGGAATGGGCCGGCGCTCTCGGCTGGTTCGTGGGCTTGTGTCCGATCGATTTCGAGGTCGGCGACGACACCTCGTTCGACACTCTCGCGCGGCGAGCCGCCGAGTCCCTCACCGCGATGAAGCCTGCTGCGGCCATCCCCTTCGATCGCATCGGCGAGAAACTCGGAACTCCGATCCGCCCACGATTCGTGGTGTCCTACATGGATGTTCGCTTTGTACCCGAGGCCGCCCAGTGGCCGGAGTGGAATGCACGCGCGTTGCGCAGCAAGGCATTTACCCACGACGTGTACATCTGGATCAATCGCACACCGACGGGCCTCAATCTTGCCGTGCGATACCCCAACAACGACACCGCCAACGCGTCGGTGCACACCTATGTCGCAGCGCTCCGTCGCGCGATCGAGGAAGCTGCGACCGAAACCGACGACAACCCGCCCACAACGGACGCTTCGAGCTACTCGCCAGTAGCTTTTCAGACCGTTTCATGAGTCGTACCGGGCTATTCCGATCCGGTTACAACCTGCATCACAGCCATGAATACACTCCGAAGCGATGCCAGTAATCCACCGATGGTGAAATCCCAGAGGAATACACCGCGGAGATAAAGACAATGCGAACCACAGGAGGCTCAGTGCCCAGTCATGCCAGCGCGCACATTACGAAGGTGCTTGTCGCGAACCGCGGTGAGATCGCGGTACGGGTCATTCGGGCAGCCAAGGACGCCGGCTACGGCAGCGTCGCTGTCTACGCCGAACCCGACGCCGACGCGCAGTTCGTAAAGCTCGCAGACGAGGCATTCGCCCTCGGTGGACAGACGTCCGCCGAGTCCTACCTCGTATTCGACAAGATCCTCGACGCCGCCCGTAAGTCCGGCGCCGACGCAATCCACCCCGGCTACGGCTTCCTCTCGGAGAACGCCGACTTCGCCCAGGCCGTCATCGACGCGAACCTGATCTGGATCGGCCCGTCGCCGCAGTCCATCCGCGACCTCGGCGACAAGGTCACGGCCCGCCACATCGCCGAGCGTGCAAAGGCTCCGATGGCAGCCGGCACCAAGGACCCCGTCAAGAACGCCGACGAGATCGTCGCGTTCGCCAAGGAGTTCGGCGTTCCGGTCGCCATCAAGGCAGCATTCGGCGGCGGTGGACGCGGCATGAAGGTCGCGCAGACCATCGAAGAAATCCCGGAGCTGTTCGAGTCCGCTACTCGTGAGGCCATCGCAGCGTTCGGTCGCGGCGAGTGCTTCGTCGAGCAGTACCTCGACAAGGCACGCCACGTCGAAGCTCAGGTCATCGCCGATCAGCACGGCAACGTCGTCGTCGCGGGTACCCGTGACTGCTCGCTGCAGCGTCGTTTCCAGAAGCTCGTCGAAGAAGCACCGGCACCGTTCCTGACGGACGACCAGCGCGCCCGTATCCATGCATCCGCGAAGGCCATCTGCAAGGAAGCCGGCTACTACGGCGCCGGCACGGTCGAGTACCTGGTTCAGGGCGACACCGTCTCCTTCCTCGAGGTCAACACGCGCCTGCAGGTCGAGCACCCCGTCACCGAGGAGACCGCCGGTATCGACCTGGTGCGTCAGCAGTTCCTCATCGCCAACGGCGAAGAGCTTTCCATCAAGGAAGATCCCACCCCGCGTGGACACTCCTTCGAGTTCCGCATCAACGGCGAAGACGCCGGCCGCGGTTTCATGCCGGCTCCGGGCCCCGTCACCGTTTACCGTGAGCCCTCGGGCCCCGGCGTGCGCGTCGACTCCGGTGTTGTCGCCGGCGACGTCATCGGCGGCCAGTTCGACTCCATGCTCGCCAAGCTCATCGTCACCGGTGCAACGCGTGAAGAAGCTCTCCAGCGTGCGTCGCGTGCATTGGCCGAGTTCGAGATCGACGGCCTCGCAACGGTTCTGCCGTTCCACCGCCACATTGTCGAGAACCCGGCATTCGTCGGCGACGGCACGTCGTTCGACATCTACACCAAGTGGATCGAAACGGACTGGGAAAACACCATCGAGCCGTGGGCCGGCGCCGGTGTCCCGGCCGACGACGAGGACGAGGCTCTGCCGCGTCAGAACGTCGTCGTCGAGGTCGGTGGACGTCGCGTCGAGGTTTCCCTGCCCGGTCAGTTCTCGCTCGGTAACGGCGGCGGCGCACCGTCCGGTGTCATCCGCAAGAAGCCGAAGGCACGCAAGCGCGGCGGCGCAGGTGCAGGCGCAGCATCCGGTGACGCCGTCACCGCTCCGATGCAGGGCACCGTCGTCAAGGTCGCTGTCATCGAGGGCCAGGAAGTTGCCGAAGGCGACCTCATCGCAGTCCTCGAGGCCATGAAGATGGAAAACCCGGTCAACGCACACAAGGCCGGTATCGTCACCGGTCTGACTGTCGAAGCCGGCGCTGCCATCACTCAGGGCACGGTTCTCGCAGAACTGAAGTAAAAAATTCGCACTGTGCGCCCTGTCGGTAGTCAATGAACTACCGGCAGGGCGCACAGTCGTTTCCGGCCAGTAGTCTGTAACTCATGGCTGACGTTCCCGACATTCGTATCGGTACCACCGAACGCGAGCAGGCACTGTCGCTACTGAGCGAGCACTTTGCCGCCGGTCGCCTCACCGTCTCGGAATTCGACGAGCGCAGCGGAATCGTCACGGCTGCAACAACTCGCAGCGAACTCGTACCGGTCTTCGCCGACCTACCCGGGAATTACCAGGCGCCGGGGACAGCTCCGATGTCGACGGTTCCTGCTACCTCGCCGCCGGCGCGAGAGTTCAGTCCCGACTGGTCCGGCCGCATCATGGCCGTCATCCCGATTCTGGCAGTCATCTTGTTCTTCGTGACCGGGACCTGGCTGTGGTTCCTGGCTATTCCGTTGGCCGGCGCGCTCCTGTTCGGAACCGACCGAGAACGTAAGAAGAACCGCCGCCGGTCTCGAGATGACGGGAACACGTAGCCAATGGATCCGATCGAGATCAACGCCGGGGGTTGGTACCTCCGTGCCCTGCGCGCAGACGAGCGTGTAGACGACCGGCCGGCCCTGGCCGACGGTGGGATCACCGACCCGGGTTACGTCGGGCTCCGGGCATCTCAGTGGGCTGAGAACAGCGTCTACTCGTGGGCAGTGTGCCAGCCGAATACCGGGGAACTCCTCGCGGAGGTACTTCTCACGCCTGAAGGCAGCACGGGCATTCTCAGCGGTTGGGCGAGAGCCGGCCACGACGAAGCCCTCGCCACCGCCTCCGCTGCCGTCACTCGGTTTGCCGAAGGCGCCCTCGAACTGACTGTGACTCACGCGTGAAAAATAACCGATACTGGCCACTCGCCATCGCCGTGGTCATTGCCTTGATCATGCTGTTCTCCCCCGGTTCCACGGTGCCGTCGGGACCGGAAAACAGCGACAAGGTCACGCACACCTTGATGTTCGTCGTCCTGGCGATGACATCACTGCACGCCCGAATCCCGTGGTGGCTCACGGCGCTCTGGCTGATCGCCTTTGCCGCGGTATCCGAAGTCCTGCAGGGCGTGCTGCCGATTTCACGTTCGGGTTCGATCTGGGACGGCGCCGCCGATCTGGTCGGTATCGCGATCGGAATCGGGATAGTTGCCCTGCTCAGTCGGCGGCGCGCTCGCACCCCGGTGAACTAGCCGATCAGGTTGTCCCGCAACCGAGTCTGCGTCTGTTCGTCGATCTTCAATCCGTCCGTGAAATAGGCGTCGATGGAGCCGTGCACCGATTCGAGTTCGGCGAGTGAAGCCTCGAGGTATTCCCGGCGCACACCCAGAACCCCTTCGAGGAGTGACGGATCGCCGCCCTGAGCGGCAAACCGCTCGAAGAGTGGCGCGAACATCGGGAGCAGGATCGTGTTGGTCAGCAGGTAGTCCTCGAACACCGCGTCTTCCGAGGCGCCGAGGAACAGTAGGAGTGCGGCGGCCGCCCACCCTGTCCGGTCTTTGCCGGTCGTGCAGTGGATCAGTGCCGGCGCGCTGGTAGGTTGCGCCAAATCCAGGAACAGTTGCCGGTACGACGAGACAGCGCTGGGTAGCGTCACGAAATCGCGGTAGCTGCCCTGAAAGTACTCGAGCGCCTGGCCGGTTCCCAGCAGTTCGGTAGCTGCTCGAGGGTTGGCGATCATCTCCTGCATCTGAGCGGGAATCGCCCGATATTCCTTGTCCGCCAATACGTCCAGACCGAGTTCGCGAATTCCGGCGGGAATCCGGTCGGGCGCAGTTTCACGCTCCGACGCTGTGCGCAGGTCGTAGATCGTGGTGATGGCCAGCTCCGCGAGCGTCTGCTCGCCCGCCTCTGTCAACGAAGCAAGGTCCGTCGAGCGGAACACCGCACCGGTTCGTACCGAACCGCCGAACCGCGACTCCGGTCCCCCGATATCGCGCAGGTTTGCCAGGGACGGCACGACGGATGGCAATTTCGGAGTATCAGTCATGTCTACGAAGATACCGACCGTCAATGAACAAGAAGATCCAGATGCTTCATCTTCCGTAATTGCTGCGCTACCGCTCCGAAACATGGTCAGGTAATGCTGTGGTCATGCCGGCATGGAATTCCAGTGGACTCGATGCATTCAACGCCCTCGCGGATCAGTCTGCGCTGAAGGCGCTGCTCGAATGCTGCCATTCCTCGGCTTGGGCGTCGGCTGTGGCAGCGGCCCGTCCCTACCCGAACATCGACGTCTTGTTCGATACTGCGGATTCCGTGCTGCGCGGCCTTCCCGAATCCGAGATCGACGAGGCACTGGCGGGGCATCCGCGCATCGGTGAGCGCACCGACAGTGCATCCTCCACCACGGAGCAGACGCTCGTGTCTACGGCATCCGAACAGGTGCTGGCCCAATTGCGCATCAAGAATGCGGAGTACGAGGACAAGTTCTCACACGTTTATCTGGTGTGCGCAAGTGGCCGGTCAGGGTCGGAACTCCTGAACATACTTCTCGAGCGTCTCGAAAACGACCCCGCCACGGAGCGTTCCGTGCTACGAACGGAGTTGGCTGCAATCAATCGCATCAGACTCACCCGTCTGATCGACGCGCTACCGGGAGAGACCCCATGAGCAAGGTATTGAGCACGCACGTTCTCGATTCCACCACCGGCACGCCGGCAGCGGGAGTCAGCGTCCAACTGTGCGGCGCAGACGGAGCGTCCATTTCACGTGCCCACACCGACTCCGACGGCCGGATCGCCGAACTTGCCCCCGACGGCCTGACAGCGGGCAACTATCACCTGATCTTCGACACCGGAGCGTATTTCGAGCAGACCGGACAGGAAAATTTCTACCCGGAAGTGACTGTCACCTTCCGGGTAGACGACGCGGTACGCACCTATCACGTCCCACTGTTGCTGTCCCCCTTTGCCTACTCCACCTATCGCGGGAGCTGAAAACTACAGTGAGCAACCAGAACCCGACCGCGGCGCCGCTCTCCGGATCGATCGAACTTACCGGGCATCAGTACGGCAAGGCCGAGAATCGTGTCGTCCGAATCTACCGCGACACACCCCGCCACGAGATTCACGATGTGAACGTCTCCACTTGTCTCCGAGGCGATTTCGCCGACGCGTACCTCACCGGCGACCAATCCGCGGTGCTCCCCACCGACTCCCAGAAGCAAACGGCGTACGCCTATGCCAAGGAGAAGGGCCTGATCTCGATCGAGTCGTACGGACTCGAACTTGCCGCCCATTTTGTCGACGACATCGAACCCGTCACGGGTGCCCGGATCGAGATCGAGGAATACGCCTGGGAGCGTGCGATTGTCGACGGCACCGGGCACGATCACACCTGGGTCCGCAAGGGTCAGGAAGTGCGGACCGCGTCGATCACCCAGGACAACACCGGAACCTGGGTGATCGGAGGCCTGAAGGACTTGGTGCTGCTCAAGTCGAGTGGCAGCGAGTTCACCGGGTTCCTTCAGGATCCGTACACGGTTCTCGAACCCACCGACGACCGTGTCCTGGCCACCGCTCTGGTCGCGCAGTGGCGGTTCGTCGGGACAGACGTCGACTGGGAGTCGGTCTACGTGGGCGTCAAGGCACAGATCGTCAAGCAGTTCGCGACAGTTCACTCACTTGCGTTGCAGCAGACGCTGTTCCAGATCGCTAAGGCAATCCTGGAGGAGTTCCCGATTATTGCCGAGGTCCGCCTCTCTGCACCCAACAAACACCATTTCGACTACGCTCTGGATCGTTTCGGGGTCGAGAACAACAACGAGGTCTTTGCGGCCGCAGATCGGCCGTACGGGCTGATCCAGGCAGCGGTCAGTCGCTCCGACGCACCCGATGCCGGTCCTTCGTGGACACCATTTTCAGGCTGGCTGTCATGACCGACTACGTCATCAAGGACGCCCACATCGCCACAATCGACGGCGCGGGTACCGAGTTCACCAACGGATACGTGGCAGTGGCCGGCAACACGATCACCGCGCTCGGCGCCGGACCGGCACCGGAGTTTCCCGGAGCTACAGTCATCGACGCCCGCGGATGCCTGATCACACCGGGACTGGTGAACACCCACCACCATCTGTACCAGTGGATCACTCGCGGTCTGGCTGCCGATTCGACGCTCTTCGAGTGGCTGACCACTCTGTATCCGGTCTGGGCGGGCATAGACGCCGACGCCGTACACACTGCCGCGACGGGCGGACTCGCCTGGTTGGCAAAGACGGGCTGCACCACCACCACGGATCACCACTACGTGGTCCCTCGCGACGCGGGAGACGTGTTCGAAGCGGAGATCACCGCCGCAGCACAAGTCGGCCTGCGGTTCCATCCGACGCGCGGATCGATGGACCTCGGGCAGAGTTCAGGCGGATTGCCACCCGATCACGTCGTGGAAGAACTCGACGACATCCTGACCGGAACCCAGGCCGTCATCGATCGCTGGCACGACCCGAGTCCCGGATCGATGCTGCAGATCGCTGTGGCGCCCTGCTCCCCGTTCTCGGTCACGGAGGCTCTACTCCGCGAGTCTGCGACATTGGCCCGTACTGCCGGGGTCCGGATGCACACTCACCTCGCGGAAACAGTTGACGAGTTGGAGTTCTGCCGCGAACAGTTCGGCGGCACTCCGATGGAATACATGGAACGCGTCGGCTGGCTGGGGCCGGATGTGTGGTTCGCGCACGCCGTTCATCTCGACGACGCCGCAATCGAGACCATGTCACGGACGGGAACCGCTGCGGCACACTGCCCGACGTCCAATGCCCGACTCGGCGCCGGCATTGCCCGCACGCAAGAGCTTCTCGGTGCCGGTGTCACGATCGGACTGGGGGTCGACGGCGCAGCCAGCAATGAGGCGTGCAGTCTCGTCGAGGAATCACGCCATGCCCTCCTCTTCGCCCGGTCACGCGGTGGTCCGCAGGCGATGACGGTCCGGAAAGCACTGGAACTCGGGACCATCGGCGGCGCACGGGTTCTCGGCCGCGAAAACGAGATCGGATCACTGGAGGTGGGTAAGTTGGCGGATCTCGCAGTGTGGAATCTGACTACGATCGCTCACGCCGGAATCACCGACCCGGTGGCCGCATTGGTACTGGGCTCCACCCCGCCCCTGACACTGTTGATGGTGAACGGCGAGGTTGTGGTGGCCGATGATCGGGTAACCACGGTTGACGAGGACGTCGTCGCATCGGACGTCGCTCGCGCTCACCTCGCGCTGGTGCGAAAGGCCGGGTGACCTCGCGGTGGACCTGCACACAATCGATCATGTCCTGGTTCCCCGGACTCGGGCGGACCTTCCGGCGCCCGCGCCGGGGATCGGATTCATCGGCGGCGGTACGTGGTTGTACTCCGAGCCACAACCTCAGCTGAGCGCACTCGTCGACCTTGCCGGGCTCGGCTGGGAGCCGATCACCGTCACCGATCGAGGCGTCGAGATTGCGGCCACATGCACCATCGAGGAATTGTGCCGAGCCCAACTGCCGGCCTCGTTCCGCGCGACTCCACTGTTCCAGAACTGCGCCGACGCGCTGCTCGCATCATGGAAAGTGTTGCGGTACGCCACAGTCGGCGGAAATATCGCGCTCGCCTTTCCCGCCGGCGCCATGACGACGATGGCCGCGACACTCGACGCCGACCTGACGATCTGGAGGCCCGACGGGAGCGAATATCGAATACCGATTACAGATTTCGTGATCGACAACGGCATCAACGCGCTCGGTGTCGGCGAGATCATTCGCAGTATCGCGCTTCCCACGCACGCATTATCCGCCCGTACTTCTATTCGCAAGCTCGCACCCACAGCGCTCGGGCGCTCGTCTGTTCTGATTGCCGGACGAAGGGGCACAGACGGTTTCACCCTCGCTGTCACGGCGTCAACCCGGAGGCCGTACGTGCTGCGGTTTACCGAACATCCGAACGAGACGGACATGGCTGACGCACTGGCTCGTCGGATTCCGGCCGACGCCTACTTCACGGACGTCCACGGCAGTGCATCCTGGCGCTGCGCGATGACGGCACTACTGGCGCAAGAGGTCCGGGAGGAGCTGTCATGAAGTACTCCGTCGACGGGGTAGCCCGCGACGACGAACCCCGACCGGGCCAGTGCCTACGAACGTTTCTGCGTGAACACGGCACCACTTCGGTCAAGAAGGGTTGCGACGCGGGCGATTGCGGCGCCTGTTCGGTGCTGGTGGACGGCCGTCCCACCCATTCCTGCATCTTCCCCGCACATCGCATCGGTGGGCTCGCGATTGTCACTGCGGCCGGTCTCGGCACCCCGGAGAATCTACATCCGATGCAACAAGCGTTTGTCGACGCCGGAGGATTCCAATGCGGTTTCTGCACGGCCGGAATGGTGGTGACCACGTCTGCGTTCACCACCGCGCAAAAGGAGAACTTACCGCAGTCGATGAAGGGTAATCTCTGCCGCTGCACGGGGTATCGCTCGATTCGCGACGCACTTGCCGCCACGAAGAACATCGAGTGCGTGGATAACCAGGCAGCACAGGGACGTTCCATTGCAGCACCGGCCTCAGCCCGACTTGTCACGGGAAATGAACCCTTCACCTTGGATTTGCGTGATATTCCCGACGGACTCCTCCACGCCGCGGTACTCGGCAGCCCGCATTCCCATGCCTACATCTCCGGAATCAACACGGCTGCAGCACGTTCCGCACCGGGCGTCGTAGCAGTATTGACCTACCTCGACAGCCCCGACATTCTGTTCTCGACAGCCCGGCATGAGAATCGGACCGACGATCCGGACGACACCCGCGTCTTCGACCGCACCGTACGATTCATCGGTCAGCGAGTTGCCGCGGTGATCGCCGAGACAGCCCGCGACGCAGAACGCGCCCTGGCGTTGATCGAAGTCGACTTCGAGATACGCGCTGCAGTTTTCGATCCGGCGGACGCACGCTCCCCCACTGCGCCGCTCCTGCACGCCGACAAAGACGCCGTGTCGCGGATCGCCGATGTGCAGCGCAATGTTGTTGCGGCAGTGCACGAGGGCGTCGGCGATGCCGAGGAAGCACTGGCCGGATCTGCAGCCGTCGTCGAAGGAACCTGGAAGACTGCGCGGGTCCAGCATGTAGCGATGGAAACCCACGGATCGGTGGGCTGGCTCGATTCGGACGGCCGCCTGGTCATCCGCAGCAGCACGCAGGTGCCCTTCCTGGTGCGCGACGAGCTGGCACACGTCTTCGATCTCGATCGGTTGAAGGTCCGGGTGTTTGCTACCCGGGTCGGCGGCGGATTCGGCGGTAAACAGGAAATGTTGACGGAGGACCTCGTTGCCCTGGCTGTACTCCGCACCGGGCGGCCCGTGCAGTACGAGTTCAGCCGGAGCGACCAGTTCACGATCGCGCCGTCACGGCACCCGATGCAGGTGTCGGTGCGAGTCGGCGCCGACACATCCGGGCAACTGAGCGCGCTGGCAATCGACGTCCTCTCCGACGCCGGAGCCTACGGAAATCACTCGGTCGGTGTGATGTTCCACGGCTGCACCGAATCGATTGCGGTGTATCGGTGTCCGGCCAAGCGTGTCGATGCCGAAGCCGTCTACACGAACAACGTGCCGTCGGGAGCGTTTCGCGGCTACGGCCTGGGGCAAGTCATCTTTGCCGTCGAATCGGCGATGGATCAACTCGCCCGAAAACTCGGTATCGATCCCTTCGAGTTCCGTCGTCGCAATGTCGTGGTTCCGGGAGACGATTTTGTGGACTGGCACGTCGAGGACGGTGATCTCGAATTCGGCAGCTACGGCCTCGATCAGTGCCTGGACCTGGTCGAGGCCGCTCTTTCGAGCGGGCGTGGAACGGAGCCCGAGCCAGGATCACCGTGGAAAACCGGTCGGGGCATGGCAATTGCCATGATCGCCACGATCCCGCCGCGCGGCCACGTCGCCGACACCACCGTGACACTCGAATCCGATGGCCGGTACGTGGTGCGAATCGGAACGGCCGAATTCGGGAACGGAACCACCACAGTTCATCATCAGATTGCCGCCACCGAACTTCGGACGAGCGTCGATCGCATCGTGATCGTTCAATCCGATACCGATACCGGAGGACACGACACCGGCGCATTCGGATCGACCGGTACCGTCGTCGCGGGCAAGGCACTGTTGATCGCGTGTGAACGCCTTCGCGACCGGATACTCACACGCGCACAAGCTATCTGCCCGGGTCCGGCAGCACTCGCCGCAGACGGTGTCGACGTCGGACACCGCCGCATCGATTTCTCGACGCTGCTCGAGAGTGGACCGCTCTCCGCCGACGGCCGTCACGACGGAACCCCCCGCTCGGTCTCGTTCAATGTCCACGGTTTTCGTGTCGCGGTCGATACCGCGACGGGCCGGGTGGTTATTCTGCACTCCGTCCAGGCCGCTGATGCCGGGACCGTGCTGAACCCTGCTCAATTGCGCGGGCAGGTGGAAGGTGGTGTGGGACAGGCTCTCGGCGCCGCGCTGTTCGAGGAGATCGTCCTGGACCATGGTGTGGTGGTCAATCCCACGCTGCGGAATTACCACATTCCACAGTTGGCGGATCTCCCGAACACCGAAGTCCTCTTTGCCGATACCTACGACAAGTTGGGACCATTCGGCGCCAAATCGATGAGTGAGGCTCCGTTCAATCCGGTAGCACCGGCGCTGGCCAATGCAATCGCGGATGCCTGCGGCGCAAGGATGTACGCCGTACCGATGACACCGGACCAGGTCTGGCGGAAACTCAGCCGGTGACTCGGCTCAGAACTCGTTCCAGGGCGTCCACTGCCGCGTCCAGCTCTCCGATCGTCACGGTCAACGGTGGACGAAATCTGATGCCTCGAACTCCGGTCGGGAGGATGATCACACGTTCGTCTTCCCACAATCGGGAAACAATATGGTCGCGTAATTCTTTGGTACTCAGGGTGATCGCGCACATAAGTCCGCGTCCACGAGGTTCGGTGACGTCGTCGAACCTCCCGCTCACATCCCTGAGCCGATCGAGCAGGTGCGCGCCGGTAAACCGTGCACGATCGATCAAACGATCCCGTTCGATGATTTCGAGGATTCGACGGGCTCTCACCATGTCCGTCAGGTTGCCGCCCCAGGTGGAGTTGATTCGCGAACTAACGTGAAACACGTTGTCCGGCACCTCGTCTACCCGGCCGCCGGCCATAATTCCACACACTTGAGTCTTCTTACCGAAGGCCACGACGTCCGGAGCTAACCCCAATTGTTGGTAAGCCCAGGCTGTTCCGGTGATCCCGCACCCGGTCTGGACCTCGTCGAGAACGAACAGCGCGTCGTTCTCCCGGCACAGTTGTTGCATCGCCTGCAGAAATTCCGGCCGAAGGTGATGGTCGCCGCCTTCGCCCTGGATCGGTTCGGCGATGAAACAGGCTATGTCACCGAAATTTTCGGCGAATGCTCGCCGCGCCTGCGTGAGGCTGGAGCTCTCCGCGGACACCACGTCATGACCCTCAGCGAGATACGGCGAAGCGATGCGCGGCCAGTCGAACTTGGGGAACCTCGCAACCTTGCCCGGTTCGGTATTGGTCAGCGACATCGTGTATCCACTGCGACCGTGGAACGCTTCGGTCAGATGCAGGACCTTGGTCCCCAGATCCGGTGACAGCCCGGCAGTTTCATTGAATCGACTCTTCCAGTCGAACGCCACCTTGAGCGCATTTTCGACGGCGAGTGCTCCGCCGTCCACAAAGAACAGGTGTGGGAGAGCAGGATCCCCCAGAACCCGAACGAAGGCGTCGACGAACCGGGCCATCGGCACACTGTAGACATCGGAGTTGCTCGGCTTGTTGGATGCGGTCACCGCCAACTCACGTTGAAACGCCTCGTCGGCAGCGATGCCCGGATGATTCATCCCGAGGGCCGACGAACCGAAGAAACCGAACATGTCCAGGTATTCGGTTCCGGTACGCAGATCCACCAGATACACACCGTGCGAGCGTTCGACGTCGAGCACAAGATCGAACCCGTCCGTGAGAATACTGGCATTCAACACGTCGAACACCGGAAACTCTGTACTGCCGCCCACGCCCTGCATCGCGGTACTCATACGCTCACAATATGTCCGCGTTCCGGCAAAGTCGATGATTGACAGGAAAAATTACTACGGCTGCGGCTATTCGTCGTAAAAAGTTTGTAGAATGATCGTACTTCGGGTTCCAACGTTTGCGACCGTCCGAATTTCCTGCAACAGAGATTCCAGTGCCCGCGGTGATGCGACTCGAACGAGGAGCACGTAACTGTTGTCGCCGGCCACCGAGTGGCACGCCACCACCGCCGGCAGGTGCCGCAGGCGTGCGGGCGCATCGTCGGGCTGAGACGGGTCGAGAGGGGTGATGGCCACAAATGCCGCCAAGTTCTGACCGACAGACTCGGGATCCACCTTCGCCGAGTAGCCGCGGATTACCTTGCGGGACTCGAGTCGACGCACCCTCGACTGCACCGCCGAGATCGAGAGACCGGCCTTCTCGGCCAGGGTCGACAAAGTGGCACGCCCGTCCGAAACCAGTTCTCGGATCAGCAGTCGGTCGGTGTCGTCGATCGGAACAGCAGAATTGTCACTTTGTTGCATTTCTCCCACCCGCGCAGATTAACGTAACAAGGGGTGCACATGGCTGATACAGGGCAGTTGCGTTCCCGATTTGCTGCCCAACTCGGGCACATGTACGGCAGTGAGGTTCCGGCGTACAACACTCTCGTCGACGTAACGAGGCAGGTCAATCGTGACTTCGTTGCCTCCCACCCGGGCCTGGAGAACGTGGGCAGCCTCGCCCGAGTCAGCGCAGAACGACACGGAGCGATCCGATTGGGGACTCTCGACGAACTACGGGACGCCGCCGTACTCTTCGGCGGATTCGGAATGTCGCCGGTCGGATACTACGACTTGCGGATCGCAGATCCTCCGGTCCCGGTGGTATCGACAGCTTTCCGTCCCATCCATCCGACTGAACTCGCGCACAACCCGTTTCGAGTTTTCACATCCGTACTGGCAATCGCGGACCAACGCTTCTTCGACACCGATCTCCAGCGCCGAATCACTGCCTACCTTCGCAGACGCACCCTCTTCTCCCCCGAACTACTTCGCCTGGCCCGGGCCGCACACACCGACGGAGGCTTGCCGGAGCCACAAGCCACACAGTTCGTCGACGCCGCGACACGTGCATTCAGACTCGGAACCGAACCGATCGACGCATCATGGTTCCGCGAACTCACCCGCGTCTCCCCCGTGGCCGCCGATATCGCCGGGCAGGGAACAACACACATCAACCATCTCACCCCGCGAGTACTCGATATCGATGAGTTGTACCGACGCATGACCGCACGCGGCATCACCATGATCGACCGAATCCAGGGACCACCCCGGTGGAATGGACCGCCACTTCTGCTGCGGCAAACGTCGTTTCGTGCCCTGGACGAGATCCGCCGCTTCCGGGCGGCGGACGGATCGATTACCGACGAGCCCGTCCGAGTGCGTTTCGGCGAGGTTGAAGCACGCGGCATCGCACTGACACGCAAGGGAAGAGACATCTACGACGCCCTGATCGGTTGCACTGAAATTGCGTTGTGGGAGAGCGCATTTCCCACTACGGAGGACGGACTTGCCGACGCCGATCTGGCGTACTTCACGTACCGCCGCGAGGGTTCGACGCTGATACGTGAGCCCATCGTCTACGAGGACTTCCTACCGGCTTCCGCGGCCGGGATCTTTGCATCCAACGTCGACTCGGCCTCGGAATTCATTTCCGATGCGCTCAGCGCCGATTACGGGCAGGATCAACTCGAAGGCGTAATCGAACGGTCGATACTCGATCCCTTCGAGTTGTACCGAAAGCAACAGGACGCCTCGCGTGCCGATCAAAGGAGTGACCCGTGATCCTTCCCGATCCGTCCGCCCTCGCCGAGCGTGCACAATCTGCGCTCTCCCGATGCGGAGTCGACTGGCCTACCGGCAATCTCAGTGCGCGCACCCCCATTACGGGAACCGAACTGCGTACCGTCGCCCAGCAATCCGTCAGTGACGTCGACGACGCGGTGTCCGCTGCACATCAGGCATTTCTGGTCTGGCGCACAGTTCCGTCCCCGACTCGGGGCGCAGTGGTACGGCAGCTCGGTCGACTCTTGAGTGAACACAAGGCCGACCTTGCCGAAATCGTCACGCTCGAAGCCGGCAAAGTCACGTCGGAAGCGCTCGGCGAAGTGCAGGAAATGATCGATATCTGCGAGTTCGCCGTTGGTCTCTCGCGCCAACTGTACGGACGGACAATGCCTTCGGAGCGGCCTGGCCACCGACTGATGGAGACCTGGCACCCTCTCGGCGTTGTCGGTGTCATCTCCGCCTTCAACTTCCCGGTGGCGGTGTGGTCCTGGAACACAGCTATCGCTCTGGTGTGCGGCGACACGGTTGTCTGGAAGCCTTCCGAGACGACTCCGCTCACGGCACTGGCATGCCACGCCCTCTTACGGCGTGCCCTCGCGGAATGCGGCGCTCCGGCGGACATCCACCAACTGGTCATCGGCGGGCGCGGGGTCGGCGAACGCCTGGTGGACAACGCGCAAGTCGCTCTCGTGAGCGCTACCGGATCCGTCCGGATGGGACGCGAGGTCGCGCCGCGGATTGCGGCGAGGTTCGGGCGCAGCCTCCTCGAATTGGGTGGAAACAACGGGGCGATCGTCACCCCGTCGGCGGATCTCGACCTCGCTGTCCGCGGGATCGTCTTCTCAGCCGCCGGAACTGCGGGCCAGCGGTGTACGTCGTTGCGCCGGTTGATCGTTCACGAGTCGATTGCGGACGGTCTGGTCGATCGAATTTCTGCCGCCTACGCGCAACTGCGGGTGGGCAACCCGTTCGATAACGGCGTCCTGGTCGGTCCGCTGATCAACGAGGCTGCATTCCACGCCATGGACAAGGCTCTGACGTCGGTGCGCGCCGAAGGTGGAACGGTTGTGTGTGGCGGTGAGCGCGTCGGAGATACGGGCTACTACGTGAGCCCGGCGGTGGTGCGGATGCCGGCCCAGAGCGAAGTGGTTCGAGCCGAGACCTTCGCCCCGATCCTGTATGTACTGACCTATCGCGAATTCGACGACGCCATCAGACTCCACAACGAAGTGCCACAGGGACTTTCATCATCGATCTTCACGCTTGATCTGCGTGAAGCCGAACGGTTTCTGGCCGCCGATGGTTCCGATTGCGGAATCGCCAACGTCAACATCGGGACTTCGGGAGCCGAAATCGGCGGTGCCTTCGGCGGTGAGAAAGAAACCGGCGGTGGGCGCGAGTCCGGATCCGATTCATGGAAGGCTTACATGCGCCGCGCCACCAATACCGTCAACTACTCGAATCAGCTACCACTGGCTCAAGGAGTCGAGTTCGGCTGACTCTCCAGGTTCGTGATCGTGAGTTCCCCAGCGCCGTTCGGATCGACCGCCTACGCTTTTCACTGTGACCCTGTGGCCCGAACTTGCGCGCGAGATTGCCGATAGCGTCCTATTCCCCGTTGCCGACAGCGTTGACGCGGACGGTGAAATCCCGAGCAGCCATTTCGACGCCCTGGCAGCCGAAGGTTTCTACGGACTCGCAACCCTCGGTGACGACGGTCCGTCGGCTGCAGAGTTGGTGGAGGTCGTCGAAACACTGTGCGGTGGTTGCCTCGCTACGGCATTCACGTGGATGCAGCATCATGGCGTCGTGGGGGCGTTGGCTTCGACCGCCAACGATGGACTGCGCAAGCAGTACTGGGACTCACTCATCACCGGAGCCGTCTCGGGTGGCGTTGCTTACGCCGGCGCGATTCCCAACCCACCGCTCCTCTGGGCGCGGCGGATCGACAACGGATACGTCCTCGACGGCACGGCGCCCTTCGTGACAGGCTGGGGAATCGTCGACATCCTGCTTGTATCGGCCAGGGACGAGTTCGACAATTCCATAGTCCACGCGGTCGTCCCGGCGACCCTCGCACCTGGTCTCACGGTTGAGGTGCTCCCACTGATCGCTGCCCGCGGAAGCAACACCGCGCGTATAGTTTTCGATGGTTTCGAGATCCCGGACACAGACATCGCAGCGGTAGTCGACGACGAACAGTTCCAGAGCACACAGTTGCCCGGTCTGTGGTTCAACGGAGCCATGGCGATGGGGGTTGCCCGTCGCGCGATCACCGAACTCCACGACCTCGGCGTCGATGTCGACACTTTCACCGAGCAGGCTGCTGCCACCCGTCGCCATCTCGATCTGGCGCTGGCGGACCGCGCCGACATGTCAGCTGCCCGCGCCGCCGCGTCCGAACTCGCAGTTCGCGTGGCAGCCGCACTGGTCACCGCGACCGGCAGCCGCTCGCTGGTGGGTAGCAACACGGCCGAACGTTTGATGCGTGAGGCCACATTCACCCTGGTGGCCGCAACCCGGCCCACGATCAAGACATCTCTGGTGGAGCGTCTTGTCGGTGGGTAGGTGCACTATGGACAGGTGACTGAAGTCCTCGAGAGGTTCTCGCGCGCGACACGAGAATGGTTCGACGGTGCCTTCACCGCCCCCACCAACGCTCAGCTGGGTGCGTGGGAATCCATTGCCAGTGGCGCGCACACACTTGTTGTCGCTCCCACCGGTTCCGGCAAGACACTGTCGGCATTTCTGTGGGCACTCGATCAGCTGGCCGGTCACGACGGCAGTGACCGCACCACCAAAGTCCTCTACATTTCGCCGCTCAAGGCCCTCGGTGTCGACGTCGAACGTAACCTCCGGGCCCCGTTGGTCGGCATCACTCAAACAGCCAAACGACTCGGACTCACGCCGCCGGAAATCACAGTCGGTGTTCGCTCGGGCGATACTTCTCCCGCTGATCGACGCTCACTGATCAAGCGGCCACCGGACATCCTGATCACGACCCCGGAATCCCTGTTCCTGATGTTGACGTCTGCTGCGCGAGAAACCTTGGTCGGCGTCGATACGGTCATTGTCGACGAGGTACACGCCGTCGCGGGCACCAAACGCGGTTCGCACCTCGCTCTCTCCCTCGAACGCCTCGACGCCCTGCTCGAGCGGCCGGCGCAGCGAATCGGCTTGTCCGCCACCGTGCGTCCCCACGAAGAGGTCGGACGATTCCTCTCCGGTTCCGCCCCCATCCGCATCGTCGCCCCGCCTGCCGCCAAGACTTTTGATCTCACGGTCCGAGTACCCGTCGAGGACATGACCGAACTGGGAATCGCCGCTCCGTCCGACGGTTCCGAATCCCCCACTCCCCAAGCCGGTTCCATCTGGCCGCATGTCGAAGAGCAGATCGTCGACCTCGTGCTGGAGCATCGTTCGTGCATCGTCTTCGCCAATTCACGACGGCTCGCCGAGCGGTTGACTGCGCGCCTCAACGAGATTCATGCCGAACGCACCGGCGTAGTGGTCGACAAGATGCCTCGCCCACCGGCACAGATCGGCACTCCCACCGAGGTCAGCTTCGGCGCCGAACCATTGCTTGCTCGTGCCCATCACGGTTCCGTGAGCAAAGATCAGCGCGCCCTCATCGAAGACGACCTCAAGTCCGGACGACTGCGCTGCGTCGTCGCGACCAGCAGCCTCGAACTCGGAATCGACATGGGCGCTGTTGATCTTGTCATTCAAGTGGAAGCTCCGCCGTCGGTAGCCAGCGGACTGCAACGCGTCGGCCGCGCCGGCCACCAGGTCGGCGAGATCTCACGCGGCGTGGTGTTCCCGAAACATCGCACCGATCTCATTCACTGCGCCGTCACCGTCGAGCGCATGGTCGAAGGCAAGATCGAAGCCCTTGCCGTCCCGGCCAATCCGCTCGATATTCTCGCCCAGCAGACAGTTGCCGCAACGGCGCTCGAACCCATCGACGTCGACGACTGGTTCGACATGGTCCGCCGAAGCGGTTCGTTTGCAACACTTCCCCGCTCCGCCTACGAATCCACCCTCGATCTGCTGGCCGGCCGCTACCCGTCGGACGAGTTCGCCGAACTACGCCCGCGCCTGGTCTGGGATCGCGAAGCCAATACCCTCACCGGGCGTCCCGGCGCCCAGCGTCTGGCCGTCACCTCGGGCGGCGCCATCCCCGACCGCGGCCTCTTCACCGTCTACATGGTGGGCGAGAAGTCTTCTCGTGTCGGTGAACTCGACGAAGAAATGGTCTACGAATCCCGTGTCGGAGACGTCTTCGCGTTGGGCGCGACCAGTTGGCGGATCGAAGAAATCACCTTCGATCGTGTCCTCGTCAGCCCTGCCTACGGAATGCCGGGACGTCTGCCGTTCTGGCACGGCGACGGTTTGGGTCGTCCCGCAGAACTCGGCCAGGCCTTGGGACAGTTCATCCGTGAAACCGCACTGGGCAACGAGGCCGATGTCGTCGAACGCTGCCGCGTCGGCGGCCTGGACCACAACGCCACCACCAACCTGATCCAACTGGTCAACGAACAGAAAAACGCGACCGGCCAGGTGCCGTCGGATCGCACGTTGGTGGTCGAGCGGTTCCGCGACGAACTCGGCGACTGGCGCCTCGTTCTCCACTCTCCCTACGGCCAACGGGTCCACGCCCCGTGGGCACTGGCGATCGGTGCACGGTTGCAGGAGCGGTACGGCGTCGACTCGAGTCCCACGGCGTCCGACGACGGCATCATCATCCGGCTACCCGATACCGAGAACGAGCCTCCCGGCGCCGAACTGTTTGCGTTCGACGTCGACGACATCGAGGATCTGGTGACGCAGGAAGTAGGCGGCTCCGCACTTTTTGCCTCCAGATTCCGTGAATGTGCCGCTCGCGCACTACTTCTCCCCCGCCGAAATCCCGGCAAACGCGCACCCCTGTGGCAGCAGCGTCAACGCAGCGCCCAACTCCTCGACGTGGCCCGCAAGTTCCCGACGTTCCCGATCCTGCTCGAGACAGTGCGTGAATGCCTCCAGGACGTCTACGACCTTCCGGCCCTCAAAGAACTCTTCGGCAAGATCGCGAAGCGGCAGATCCGGATCGTCGACGTCGAGACGGCGTCACCGTCACCGTTCGCCAGTGCATTGTTGTTCAACTACGTCGGCGCGTTCATGTACGAGGGCGACAGCCCCCTCGCCGAAAGGCGTGCTGCCGCACTTTCTCTCGACTCGACCTTGTTGGCCGAACTTCTCGGCCGCGTAGAACTCCGTGAACTACTCGACGGCGCCGTCATCGAGACAGCCGAACGTGAACTCCAAAGGCTTGTTCCGGAGCGGCAGGCAAAAGATCTCGAAGGTGTTGCCGACCTCCTGCGGATGCTCGGACCACTGACCACCGAAGAAGTTGCTGCCCGCAGCCTCGAAGATCCCGATGCCTGGCTCGCGAAGTTGGTCGCCGACAAACGCGCCCTTCAGGTTTCGTTTGCCGGACAGCACTGGTGGACGGCAATCGAGGATGCCGCCCGACTGCGCGACGGACTCGGCGTGCCACTCCCCATCGGAGTACCCGCCGCGTTCATCGAGCCCGCAGATCAACCGCTCGAAGACCTCCTGAGCCGATACGCCCGCACCCACGGTCCCTTCACACTCGCCGACGCGGCCGCAAGATTCGGCGTCGGAGTGTCCGTGGCACGCGATGTCCTCGGGCGACTGGCCCTGGAGAAGCGAGTGCTGGAGGGCGAGTTCCGACCTGGCTCCGCCGGCAGCGAATGGTGTGACGCCGAAGTTCTGCGGCGGTTGCGTCGTCGCTCCCTCGCAGCCGCCCGCCAAGAGGTCGAGCCGGTCAGTACCGCGACGTTGGGCCGCTTCCTGCCCAGCTGGCAGCATGTCGGCGGCACCCTCCGCGGCATCGACGGAGTCGCAACAGTGATCGATCAGCTTGCCGGCGTTCCCATTCCGGCGTCGGCACTCGAATCCTTGATCTTGCCCAGCCGTATCACCGACTACTCGCCGGCCATGCTCGACGAACTGACCTCGACGGGCGAGGTCCTGTGGTCAGGGTCGGGAGCCATCTCGAGCAAGGACGGGTGGATAGTTCTGCACCCGGCGGATCTTGCTCCCGTCACCCTCAATCCCCCGGCCGATACCGATGTCTCGGACCTGCAGCAACACGTACTCGATCTGCTCGCCGGCGGTGGCGCATACTTCTTCCGGCACATTGCCGACGCCCTCGAATCGACGGACGACGGCGCCCTCACCACAGCACTCTGGGAGTTGGTGTGGCTCGGACACATCGGCAACGACACGCTCGCGCCGCTGCGCGCACTGCTGTCCGACACCACTCGAACCACAACCAGCCACCGGATCCCCCGACGCGTTCCCCGCGCTCGTCCGTATCGCGGAATGATGCGTCCTGCCGTTCCCGCGCGTACCGGACCAGCCACCGCTGCGGGGCGCTGGTTCCTGTTGCCACCCGCAGAACCCGACCCCACTGTCCGCGCCCACGCCACTGCAGATCTCCTTCTCGAACGCTACGGCGTGGTGACTCGCGGCAGCGTGGTCAGCGAGAACGTCCCCGGCGGGTTCGCACTGATCTACAAGGTGCTCAGCACATTCGAGGACAACGGCCGGGCCCGACGCGGATATTTTGTCGACACTTTGGGCGGGGCCCAGTTCTCGACGCCCGCCGTCGTGGATCGGTTGCGGACGTTCGGAGATTCCATCGAAGGGCGCCACACATCCGCTGCAACGGTCACTCTCGCTGCCTGCGACCCCGCCAACCCGTACGGCGCAGCACTTCCCTGGCCTGGGTCGAGCGGTGAAGAATCACCGGGACACCGGCCGGGTCGTAAAGCCGGCGCTCTAGTCGTGCTCGTAGAAGGCGAACTGGTGCTCTTTGTCGAGCGCGGTGGCCGAACTATCCTTACGTTCACCGATGACAGCGGCGTACTCCGCACGGCAGCAACGTCTCTGGCACAGATGGTGAAGGATCGTGCCATCGAGAAACTGGTGGTCGAGAAGGTAGACGGAGCAACGATTCACGGCAACGATTTTGCGCCGATTCTGATAGAAGCAGGTTTTGCGGCAACCCCGCGCGGATACCGGCTGAGGTCTTGAAGATGCTGAGGTCCTGAAGATGCCGAGATCCTGATGCCCGAAGGCGATACCGTCTGGCAGACGGCACAGGCCCTGCGCGCGGCACTCGAAGGAAAGATCCTGACAGCGTGCGACGTTCGGGTGCCTCGATACGCCACTGTCGATCTGACGGGCACCCGCGTCGACTCCGTCGTCAGCCGAGGCAAGCACCTGTTGATTCGGGTCGACGACGCGTCCATCCACACACATCTGAAGATGGAAGGTGCGTGGCAGATCTACCGCACCGGCGAGCGGTGGCGTCGCCCCGCGCATCAAGCAAGGATCATCCTTGCCACTGAAGATGTCGTCGCAGTGGGTTTTTCGCTCGGAATCACCGAGATTCTCGACCGGAGCCAGGAGGATTCCGCGATCGGGCACCTCGGACCGGATCTGCTGGGACCGAACTGGAACCCCACCCAGGCACTGGCCAATCTGCACGCCGTCGGCATACAACCGATCGGAACAGCTTTACTCGATCAACGGATCCTGGCCGGACTGGGCAATATCTATCGGAACGAAATCTGTTTCCTCCGTGGACTTCACCCTCGGACACCGACGGCGGACGTCCACGACCTCGACGCTGTGGTCGATCTGTCGTTCCGCATCATCAATGCCAACAAGGCCCGTCGAGTTCGGGTTACCACCGGCGATACCCGCCGCGGACGAGAAACGTGGGTGTACGGCCGCGCCGGAAAACCCTGCCGCCGGTGCGGAACTCGCATCCTCCACGACCTACTCGGACCCGATCAACTCACCGAGCGACAGATCTTCTTCTGCCCGTCGTGCCAACCGTCTACGCGTGATTAGCCCTCGTAAGCAAGCGGACGCAGTGCGCGACAAAGCGTTCGCGGTCGATGTCGATACTGCCGTCGAGGTAGCCGATGAAGAGAGTGAACAGCGCACCCACCAATCCGACGGCAACCAGTTGTTTGTCCACCGGATCACTGATTTCGGAAAGTTGGGCGTACACCAGATCCACGAAGGCCGGCATCGACTGGATTCCGCGGCCATTGAGAACCGGCTCGGAAAGCGGCGCGATCAACAGCACTCGGCCCATCGCCGGATCGTCGACCATCAACTTCACGAACGCGTCCACCGCCGCCGTTGCCACTGCTTCGGTACCGGACTCTGTGGCCACGGCTGTCGCCAGTGCAGACTGCGCGCGTTCCGCGACAAACGAGTGGACCGACACAACGTACTGATCGCGGTCGGTAAAGCTCTCGTAAAAGTACCGCTCCGTGAGCCCAGCCGCTTTGCACACCGCTCGCACATTGACGGCTGATCCGTCGACTGCTCCGAGAAGCGTCACGCCCACGTCGAACAGCGTTGCCTTTCGTATTACACGCCGTTCTTCGATACCCACGCTTGCCCCGATTCCTTGACTACTGGTGTTGCCGATCCTAATCTGACAACATGCGTAGTCAAATAGGTGACGGTGCCGCACCCACACCACTGGGCCCCGATTCCTTGACGTGGAAGTACTTCGGCGACTGGCGGGGAATGCTGCAAGGCCCGTGGGCAGGCTCGATGCAGAACATGCATCCGGGCCTCGGCGCCGGCGTCGAAGAACATTCGAAGTTCTTCGACGAGCGCTGGGAGCGACTGTACCGCTCGCTCTATCCCATCGCCGGAGTTGTGTTCGACGGTGATCGCGCCGAGGAAACCGCACTTCAGGTACGGGGCTACCACACCAACATCAAGGGCGTCGACAAGTTCGGGCGCCGGTACCACGCGCTCGATCCCGACACTTTCTACTGGGCACACGCCACGTTCTTCATGGGCACCATCGTCACGGCCGAAAACTTTTCGGGCGGTCTCACCGACGCCCAGAAGCGACAACTCTTCACCGAGCATATCCAGTGGTATCGCCTCTACGGCATGAGCATGCGACCAGTCCCCGAAACCTGGGAAGCCTTCCAGGAATATTGGGATCACATGTGCCGCAACGTACTCGAAGACAACAAGGCCACTCGCGACGTCCTCGACCTGTCTGCGCTGGGCAAGCCGCCGTTCATGACGTGGCTACCCGACCCGATCTGGCGCGTCGTCCGTATCCCCATCGCCCGAGGATTCATCTGGCTGACCGTCGGGATGTACGACCAACCTGTGCGTGATCTTCTCGGTTATTCCTGGAGTGCCGGTGACGCGAAGATCCACAGGATCGTCGGGAAAGCCGTCAATGCGGCCTTCCGTCTTGTCCCCTGGCGTTACCACTATCAACCGCGTGCCCGCGCCGGCTGGGATCGTGCACACGGTAGGAAGCCCGCCGACGCTCCCCTGGTTCACACTCCCGCCCGCAATTTGCCACCACTCGATCAACGAGACAACCCCATGCATTACAGCCCGCGCGTCTGATCTGTCATGCTCGACAGATGGATTGGGATTTCCGGACTCTACTGAATCGTCCGATCACCTCGCGCGGCGAGCCGCTCGGGCAGGAGCGCATCGCCGCTCGGACCACCGCATACATCTACGGAAATATCCTGGCGCTGGCTGCACTGATTCCGGTGATGCGATCCGAAGAATCGCTCGGAGTTGCCATTGTCATCGGCACCGCACTCTCGACGTACATTGCCCACACCTTCGCCGAGGGTGTGGGCGAAAGTATTCGCAATGATCGACAACTATCCGGCCGGGAGCGGCTCGACGCACTCCGCGATTCCGTACCGATTCTCACGTCAGCCGTCGTTCCGACCGTAATCCTGGGAACTGCCTGGATCAATCTCTTCGAGCCCCGGACCGCTCAATTGATCGCCGAACTCGTACTGGTCCTGCGCATCGGATCGACCAGTTACGTGATCAGTCGTCTCCACGGCGAAAAGGTGAGCACCGAAACCCATATCGCGGCCTTCGGACTCGCCGCAGTCGCCACAATTATCGTGGCCCTCAAACTTATCCTGACCCACTAGTGGAAAATAATCCTGTCGCCCCGGTCCGATATACATAACGCAGACAAACGTCGCATTATCGGATCAGGAGTCCCACGAGATGACTACCCCGCAACCGCCGTATCCGTGGGATTCCGGATCCGAGCGCCCACAACCCGTTCCGCCACCACCGGGCAACGGCCCGCCTCCCGGTTACCGACCACCTGGCTATCCACAGGGCGGCTACCCACCAGTGCCGCCGCCACGAACACCGCTCTGGTTGTGGATGCTCCTCGCTGCCGGTGTTCTCGCGGTCGTGGTGGTAGTTGCGCTCGTGTGGATCCGCCCGCTGATTTTCGACAGAATTTCAGATACGTCCGCAGGCGCGACATCCTCGGCCAGGGCTACTTCGCAATCTCAGGCTCCTCGCACCACCACCACCGCTCCGAGTACCGGGGAGACACTCCCTCGCAACGCATCCCCGTGCAGCTCGGTTTTCTCCAACAGTGAATTCCCGAATTCTGCAGTCGGGAGCACGGTCACGTCGTGTGAATTCGCCGAAGCGGTGCGCTCCCAATATGTGAACCAGAACCAGCGCGGTACGACGGTCACGATCAGTGCCGTCAGCCCCGTCACCAACACCCGCTATTCCATGAGTTGCAGCGGCAAGAAGGTAGTTACCTGCACCGGCGGCAACAATGCGGTCGTCTATGTCTACTGATTCCAGGCTGATCCTCGGCCTTGTTCTGGGAGTGGCGGCAGCACTCTCGGCCTGCACTATTCCCACCGATGCCGACGTTCCGAAGAACGAGACCGTCACCGAAAGCGTCTCCGCTCCGTCAGAAGCAACACCGGCAGAACCGGTTCCGCTCGACGGCGCCGGGCCGCTCGCGGGCTTTGCTGCCCTGAGTAAAACACTCGACGGCACGGTGGGAATCACCCTCGTTCCGGTGGGCGGTGGTCAGTCCCTCGCCGCCGGCGACTGGCACAGTGGTGTTGCGTGGTCGACCATCAAAGTCCCCTTGTCGATCGCGGCTCTCGGCGAAGCCGGCAAGACCGGCGCGGTCGACGGCAATCAACTCACCGCCATCAGTCGAGCAATCACCATGTCGGACAACGAATCAGCCGAAGTCCTGTGGTCCGAACTCGGCGACCCAACCAGCGCGGCAGCAAAGGTCGAATCGGTCCTCGCCACGTCGGGCGATGTCTCGACGACTGTCGAATCACAAGTTCTCCGACCCGAATTCAGCGCTTTCGGACAAACACAGTGGTCGCTCAACGATCAAGCGCAATTCGCGGCGACCTTGCCGTGTCGCACCGACGCCGCCGAGGTTCTGGACTTCATGGGTGACGTCAGCCCCGATCAACACTGGGGCCTGGGAGTGATCCCGGAAGCCCGCTTCAAGGGCGGGTGGGGTCCGGACCAGGACGGCGGCTACCTCGTCCGTCAATTCGGGATCATCACCAGTGGCACAGGCCAACTCGCTGTGGCGATCGCTGCAAAGCCCAACTCCGGAACCTTTTCCGACGGTACGGCGATGCTCGACGACATCGGCACCTGGATAGGCACTCGGGCACAAGAATTACCGATCGGTGGCACGTGCGCACCCAGGTAGGGTTGTCATCGTGCGCTCCATCCGCCGTCCATCGTGTACGACGCACCGGTCACCATGGCTGCGTCGACCGAAGCCAGCCAACCGACCAGTGAGGCCACTTCCGACGGCTCCACCATCCGCTTGATCGCGCTCTCCGTGAGCATCACCTTCTCGATCACATCGGATTCACTGATGCCGTGAACCTTTGCCTGGTCCGCGATTTGACTCTGCACGAGTGGCGTCAACACATATCCCGGGTTGACGCAGTTACTGGTGACTCCGTGTGAAGCACCTTCGAGAGCAACAACTTTCGATAAACCTTCGAGACCGTGTTTTGCGGCGACGTACGCGCTCTTGTAAGGGGACGCCCGCAGACCGTGTACGGAGGAAATGTTGAGGATGCGCCCGAAACCGTTGCGGTACATGTAGGGAAGGGCAGCACGAATGAGAAGGAACGGCGCTTCCACCATGAGTCGCTGAATCCTGCGGAAATCTTCGACATCGAAGTCCTCGATCGGACTGACCCGTTGAATACCGGCACTGTTGACCAGGATGTCGGCCTCCAACGCAAGGGTCGTGAGCTGATCCGTATCGAGGAGATCGACTGCCCAAGCACTGCCGTCGATTTCGTCGGCCAGCGATTTCGCTGCGACATCGTCAACATCTGCAACTGTGACGTGGGCGCCGCGCGCGGCAAGCAGTCGGGCGCACGCCTCACCGATACCGCTTGCACCACCGGTGACCAGTGCTGACTTCCCGGCGAGCGTCATGCGGGAACACCGGCGCGCTCGTTCGCGAGTACCTGCGCATCTGCCTCGTCGACGGATTCGAGCGAAATGCCTTTGGTTTCACGGGCAAAGAAGACCGCGACGATGGTGATCAGTGAGGCAAGCAGCAAGTACACGGCAATGGGAACCGAAGAATCAAACTTGCGAAGAAGCGCCGTGGCGATGATCGGCGCCAACGATCCTGCCACGATCGCCGTCACCTGATATCCCAAAGACACTCCGGAGTAACGCATCCGGGTCGGGAACATCTCGGCCATGATCGCAGGTTGGCCGGCATACATGAATGCGTGAAACACGAGGCCGATGATGATCGCCGAGAGAATGACCGCGTTGTGTCCACTGTTCATCATCGGGAAGGCGAAGAAGCCCCAAGTTCCGGCGGTGACGGCACCGATCATGTACACCGGGCGCCGGCCGATGGTGTCGGACAGCTTGCCTACCAATGGAATTACCGCAAAGTGTACCGCGTGGGCAATGAGCATCCACCAGAGAATGTGCGAGGTATCTGCATGCACAACAAGCTTGAGGTAGGTGATCGAAAACGTCACGACGAGGTAGTACATGACATTCTCGGCAAAGCGCAGACCCATTGCAGTCAGAACGCCGCGTGGGTAACGCTTCACTACCTCGAAGACGCTGTACGACGTCTCCTTGACCAGCTCTGCTTCCTTTTGCGCGGCAAGGAAAATGGGGGCATCTGTAACTTTGGTGCGAATGTAATATCCGACCAGAACGATGACCGCCGAAAGCCAGAAGGCAACGCGCCAACCCCAACTCATGAACGATTCGTCCGACAGGGTCGACGTCAGAATCAGCAGAACCACGGTCGCAACGAGGTTGCCCATCGGAACGCCCGCTTGCGGCCAGGACGACCAGAATCCTCGCGACCGGTTCGGACTGTGCTCTGCGACAAGGAGTACCGCTCCACCCCATTCACCGCCTACTGCAAATCCTTGGATAAATCGGAGCGTCACGAGGAGCGCCGGCGCCCAATACCCGATCTGTCCGTAGGTGGGCAGGCAGCCCATCAGGAAAGTTGCCGCACCGACGAGCAGAAGACTGAACTGCAGCAGCTGCTTTCGGCCGAACTTGTCCCCGAAGTACCCGAAGACGATGCCACCCAACGGACGCGCCGCAAATCCGACGGCGTACGTGATGAAAGCCGCGATGACCGCGTCGAACTCGTTGCCACCGCCGGGGAAGAACACCTTGCTGAACACCAAGGTCGCAGCGGTGCCGTACAGAAAGAACTCGTACCACTCGACGACGGTCCCCGCCATCGATGCGCCGACAACCTTCTTCAACCCCGATGGAGGGGCTTCGGCTTCGGGTTTCGGCCTGTTGTCGACGCTCATCGTGGACTCCCTCGTCATAGTTCGCAGCGATTCTCAAATGTGACTGCTCACACACTTTTCTCTGGCTGGATGAGTATTGATGCAGATCGGTTTCACAACAATGACAAAAACCGCAGCCTGCAACTGCAAAGATGCAGATATGAATCCCGGACCGAATCCCGACGATCTTTTGGTTCTGCTCGCTGTAGGCCGCACGGGGCGTTTCAACACTGCAGCCGACGACCTCGGGCTTAACCACACCACCATCTCGAGGCGCATCGCCGGCCTCGAGAAGAGTCTGGGTGGTCGAGTGCTCGTCCGTGCGTCCGGTGGCTGGGAACTGACCGACCTGGGCAAACAGGCACTGATGGCGGCGGAACGGATCGAGGCAGCCGTCAACGACTTGGCACTGGACCCCAACGGACAGCACCTCCTCGACGGCGTTGTCCGAGTATCTGCAACCGACGGATTCAGCGCGTACATTGCTGCACCGGCTGGTGCAACAGTCCGCAAACGGCATCCACGAGTGAGCGTGGAGATCGTCGTCGCCACACGAAAAGCCTCGCAGATCCGCTCCGGACTCGATATCGAAGTGGTTGTCGGCAAGCCCCACGTCCACCGCGCCGAAGCTATTCACTTGGCCGACTACGCACTGGGGCTGTATGCGTCTCGCGAATACCTACGTCAACATACGGTTCCGGCGAGCCCAGCCGACCTTGCCGATCATTCCCTCGTGTACTTCATCGACTCGATGTTGCAGGTCGACGAACTGGATCTCGCTCGCAAGCTCACCGTCTCGATGAGGGAAGCTGTCACGTCCACCAACGTGTTCGTTCACATCGAGGCCACGCGCGCTGGAGCCGGAATCGGGCTTCTTCCGTGCTTCATGGCCGATCGACATGAGGATCTTGTGCGCGTCCTACGTACCGACATCGAGGTGAGGTTGGCCTACTGGCTGGTTGCCCGCGCAGAATCACTACGACGCCGTGAAGTCGCAGCCGTGGTCTCGGCAATTCGGGAGACTGTGGACCTGAAGCGAATGCAACTACTCGGTCATAATCCCGGAGCTGAGGCCGGAGATACTCAATTTCAGAACGGTGGCGGATCATCCCCGTAATCCACCGGCTTCCGCCCACGAACCACATACTTACGTCCCGACCCTGTTGCCCGCACCCGCATCAACCGCTGCAACAACTGAGTCCGCTTCCGAACTTTCAGCCTCCTCTCCCGCCGCGCCAACTTCTGCGCCCGAACATCCATCAGCGCACGCCGCCGCCGGCGTTCACCCCGAACCCGGGCAGCCTTGTTCTCCAACCTCGTCCGCCGCGCCGGCCCACCCTCCGGTGGGATCGGATCGGTTGATCCCGCCAGCAATCCGGCCGCCCGGGTTCGGTAACAATGCCCCGTCGGAGAAACCAGGCTGACCGTGCGATCCAGGTTCGGGGTATGCAACCAGCGTCCGGAATGCTTGAGCCGATGATGATTTCGGCAATACGCCGACAGATTCGATGCGATCGTCTTCCCGCCACGAGCCGGATCAGCGTGATCGAACGGCACCATATGATCGAGATCGCAATTCCACGCCGGAACGTCGCAGTGCAACCACTGACAACTCCCCGCCGCCGCCCGTAGCCACGTATCCAATGCCGCGCCGGGACGGTAAACCAACGCCGACGCCGGGAGAGCTTCGGGCTCGGACGGGGATTCCGGGGCAGGCTCAGGCACTACATCTGCCGGCACCCGCACCTCCCGCACAACCGCACCCTTCGCGATGTCCCGCGCCTGATCGGCACTGATCACCCCGTACCCGTCCAGATGCGCCGGCTCGTCACCACCATCGGCGCTGTTGCTGTACGTCGATTCCGACATCACCACAACCACCAACGGACGACGCACCACCGCCAACCCCGACCGATCCTGCACGCAATCCACCCGGCCACAATCACACGGCAACACCGCCGAACCATCCAACAGAGCGCCCAACGCATCCGCCCGACGCTGCTCATACGTCCGCGAATCATCCCGGCACACCGACAACGCCAACTCCCGCAACCGACCGTCGAACAGTCGGGCCTGCTCCGCCGGAATACTGCCCACGATCCGGGCCATCCCGTCCTCCATCGCACTGACCCCGACAAACCGGTCCGCCAACGCCCGGCGTCGGCGCTCCCGCATCCCTTCCGGATCCACCCGCGCCACAATCCGATCGATCACACCGGTCAACCGGCGACCCGTCAACCCCGTCCCACCATCCACGGCTGGAGCCAATACCTGTTCCAGGACAAGGCGTTCCACCTCGTCGATCAACTCGTCCGACACATTCGCAGTGGCCGATTCGATCAACCCGACCCGATAGACATCCAACTCCCCGCGCGCCATCGCCGCCCGCGTACGGTGCAGGCGGGTCTTCAACGCAAAGCCCAGTCCGATGAGCTTCCCGGCCGCTGAGCGGCCCATCGTCAACACCGCCCCGATCTCCGATTCCGCCAACTCGTGCGCCGTGGACGACCACGTCCCGGAGGCCATGTGCTCGGCACTACGGCGGGTGAAGAACTCGGCAATCGCAGCAAGTTTGCGCTCCACCAACCGAGCTTCACACGAATGCAGTTCGGAGATGAAATCGATGAGGGCGCAATCGGATTCGGCACCGGTCAGCGGCGCTGACGGACCGTAACTTCCCACCCCCGACTCCAACATCCCCCCACCGTATTCGAAACTATGTTCGGAGACAACAGTCACAGACAAATCAGTCGGAATAGTCCGAAAATGCCCACCTACGGCTTCTCAACGTGGCCCAACGGAGTGCGACATCTGCGCATCATCGACGTCGGGCATCTGAGTTCGCCTGGGCAGCAGAAGTGGAGTGGCAAGCAAGATAACGCCGGACAGTGTGATCGCGGCGAGCGGATCGGCGAGTGTTGCGAGGACGCCCCAGATCACCATGAGAACGGCCTGGACGAGTTTGCTGCTGACACTCCAGGCGGTGAGGACTCGAGCGGCATGATGGGCGGGGGTGCGCTGCAGACGCTCTGCCGCGTTGATGGGGTTGAAGATGCCCATACACGTGATCAGCAGGCCCTCGACGACGATCACCGTGAGGAGTCCGGCGATGCCGGGTTGAACGAATGCGAGGCCGAGCGGAAAGATCGAACGCAGCCAACCGGAGACGAGTATGACTCGGTGGCGACCGTAGCGGGCGACGAGGCGCGCACAGAGTCGAGCACCAGCGAAACCGCCTAGTGCCGGAATACCGAAGGCGAGACCGTATTGCCAAGGCGGAAAATGGTATTCGCCGAGAAGAAGAACCGCCAGGAGCGGGCTGGTGGCCATGATCAGACCACTGACTGTCACGGAGTTGAGGAACAGACGTCGTAGGACGGAGTCGTGGAGGATGAACCGCCAGCCGTTCAAAAGGTCGGTGGTGCGCAACCTGGTATCTGCGTCGCTGGGCGCCACAACGTCATCGCCGCGAATGCGGAGAACCCCAAGTGCGGACAGCAGAAAGCTGAGGGCGTCGGCGGCGACGGTGATGACCGGGCCGAGCAGTCCGATGAGCGCTCCGCCGAGGGGCGGTCCGGCTGCCGTCGCCACCCAGTTTGTGCCTTCAAATTTTCCGTTCGCGTCAAGCAGTTGATCGCTTCGAACGAGGTGCTTGAGGTATGCGCCGGAGGCTGCGGTGAACACAATGCCTGCTGTTCCGGAGATGACCGAAACAACCAGCAGTTGGCCGTAAGTCAGCAAACCGAGGAAGTACGCGATCGGAATGCTCGCCATCGCGAGAAACCGGACGAGATCCGTCGCGATCATCACCGGGCGTTTGGCCCGGTGTTCGACCCACGGCCCGAAAGGGACAGCAACGATCGCGGCAACGGCAAGGCCGGCAGCGCCCAGAAGTGAGACTGCGAACGCCGGCGAGTGGAGCACTTGCACTGCGATGAGTGGGAACGCCCCGAAGGCGATCCACGTGCCGTACGTGCTGACGGCGTAGGCCGACCACAGCCAGCCGAAGCTGCGTCCCAATGGCACTCCCATGCGACTCCTTCGACGACAACCGATGCGAATCACATCAGCTGTACGGGCGCAGATCAAACAACTCGTCCGTCGGCGAGCCACAACGATCGGTTGGGCACGCTTACGCTTGTCCGATGGATACCGAGGCAGTGCGATCGTTTGTCCGCGCGGCCGAGCTCGGGCAGCTGCAACACGCGGCCAACGAGCTGGGCGTGACGCAGCAGGCCGTCTCGAAGCGGATTGCCACCTTGGAGCGGGAGCTCGAAGTTCGTCTCTTCACTCGTACCGCCCGCGGTGTCGAGCTGACTCTCGACGGCCAGGCATTTCTTCCGCATGCGCGGAGCATTGTCACGAGTGTGGAGCGCGCCGTCACTGCGGTCAGACCGGGCTCGCGGGCCCTTCGGATCGACGTTCTCGGCCTACGAAGCGCGCAGGCGGTTGTCCTGCACGACTATTGGCGGTCGCATCCCGAAACCAACCTTGACGTGGTAACTCTCCGGGTCAATGACCCACGCCTGGCGGTTGCCGCTGTCGAAGCGGGCGAAATCGACGCCTCGTTCCGCACCGTCACCGACCGAGCCACACTGCCACGCGCGTTGCAGATGGTCCACGCGTTCGACTCGCCGCTCGAACTTCTTGTCGGCCCGAGACATCCTCTTGCCTCCGCACGAACACTGACGCCGCTGCAATTGCGCGGGCATCGGATCTGGGTGCCGGGTATCGCGCCCCGAAGCGAGTGGGCAGAGTTCTACGATCAACTCGCCACCGACTTCGATCTCCGAATCGATGCGGCCGGCCCGCACTTCGGCGACGAAGTACTCCTGGACACGCTCGCGGAGTCCGCAGACGTCGCCACCTTGGTCGGGTCACGTGACCGGTACATCTGGCCGACGAATCACGACCTGCGCCGCATCCCGATCGCGGCACCGACGCTCGCCTACCCGCTCTCGCTCATCCTCCCCCGGATGAATCCTCACCCCGGGCTACGAGCGATCATCGACCACTTCGATAGTCTCGCACCGCTTCCGGAGACGACTTGGCGCCCGTCCTGGGCGAGTCCCCGGCAGCGGTTCGAGACGCACTAGAGGCGGTCCGGTACCACCACGACCGGCTCGAGGATCTCGGCTCGCGATTCCGGCGCAGCTGCGCGCAATGCGTCTGCTGCTTCGTCATCAGGCTGAGCCTGCGATTCCACTTCGGCTTCGACACGCGCACGGTAGGTTTCGACTTCCCGAGCAACAGCCTCGGCGTCCCAACCCAGCACCGGCGCAACCAGTTCCGCGACCTGCTCAGCGCAGTTGACGCCGCGGTGCGCATACTCGATGGAAATTCGCAGGCGCCGGGCCAAGATGTCGTCGAGGTGCAATGCGCCCTCGGCTGCGGCGGCGTACACGGCCTCGACCTGGAGGTAATCCGGTGCATCCGTGATGGGCTGCAACAACTCCGGAGTTTCCCGCCCGAGTTCGAGCACCTCGGTGATCAGTGAGCCGTAGCGATCCAGCAGATGCTTGACCCGGTACGGATGCAGACCGTACTGCTCACCCAATTGCATAGTTTGGTTAACCAAGGCGAAGTAGCCGTCGGCACCGACGAGCGGCACCTTCTCGGTAATCGACGACGCAACCCTGGCCGGAATGTCCTCGGACGCAACATCAACGGCATCCTCAGCCATGACGCGGTACGTCGTGTACTTACCACCGGCGATGGCTACCAATCCGGGAGCAACTCGCGCCACGGCATGTTCGCGGGACAGCTTCGACGTCTCGTCACTCTCACCGGCGAGGAGGGGACGCAACCCCGCGTACACACCGTCGATGTCGGCATGGGTCAACGGCGTCACCAACACCGAATTGACGTGGCCGAGAATGTAATCGATGTCAGCCTTCGTTGCTGCCGGGTGAGCGAGATCGAGGTTCCAGTCCGTGTCCGTCGTACCGATGATCCAGTGGTTGCCCCACGGAATCACGAACAGCACAGACTTTTCGGTGCGCAGGATGATCGCAGCTTCGCTGACGATCCGGTCCCGCGGGACCACGATGTGAACACCCTTCGACGCGCGGACACGGAAACGACCGCGCTGGCGTGAGAGGGCTTGAATCTCGTCGGTCCAGACGCCAGTGGCATTGATGACCACGTGCCCCTTGATTTCAGCGGTGCGACCGTCCTCGCAGTCACGGACGCGGACGCCCGAAACGCGATCTGCCTCACGAAGGAAGCCGACAACCTGCGTCGAGGTGCGGACCACTGCGCCGTAGTGCGCCGCGGTACGAGCCACCATCATCGTGTGACGAGCGTCGTCGACAACGGTGTCGTAGTACTGAATGCCGCCGGTCAGCGAACTGCGCTTGAGACTCGGAGACATACGCAACGCGCCGGCGCGGGTGAGGTGCTTCTGCGAGGGCACCGATTTGGCACCGCCCATTCGGTCGTACAGGAAGATTCCGGCCGCCATGTAGGGACGTTCCCACACGCGGTGAGCCAACGGGAACAGGAACTTGAGGGGCTTGACCAGGTGGGGTGCAAGCGTCGTCAAGGACAGCTCACGTTCGCGTAGCGCCTCCCGGACCAGACCGAATTCAAGCTGCTCGAGGTATCGCAGACCGCCGTGGAACATCTTCGACGAACGAGAGGACGTTCCCGACGCGTAATCGCGGGCCTCAACTAACGCGACCTTGAGGCCACGTGTCGCTGCATCGAGCGCCGTGCCGACGCCGACCACGCCACCACCGACGACAATGACGTCGAACTGCTGGTTTTGAAGCTGTTCCCAGGCAGCTTCACGCTGCTGTGGGCCGAGAAACTGCGCACCCTGCTGCTTACTCAACCCGGTCTCCTGTGAGTCGACGACGAATTCGGATCCAGGCTAGTAGCTTCATCCACATACTGCGACAGCGTTGGACAAGACAGCGCTCGAACCGAGGAGACGTGTGAACCAGTACATCGCCGCCATCGATCAGGGCACGACGTCCAGCCGATGCATGATCTTCGATCACGACGGCTCAGTCGTCAGCGTTGCTCAGAAGGAGCATGAGCAGATCTTTCCGCAAGCCGGTTGGGTGGAACATGACCCGGTAGCGCTGTGGATCAACACCCGTGAGGTGGTGGCGGGTGCACTCGCGAAGGCCGACCTCACCCGCGCCGACATCGCTGCCGTCGGAATCACGAATCAACGTGAGACAACGGTGGTCTGGGAGCGCAAGACCGGCAAGCCGGTCTACAACGCCATCGTCTGGCAGGACACGCGTACCGATCAACTCTGTCAGGAACTCGGTGGAGAAGACGGACCGGACAAGTACCGCGCCAAGACCGGCTTGCCCCTGTCGACGTATTTCTCCGGGCCGAAGATCCGATGGATTCTCGACAACGTGGACGGTGCGAGAGAGAAGGCGGAGGCCGGCGAATTGTGCTTCGGCACCGTCGATACCTGGATCCTGTGGCACCTCACCGAGGGCACTCACGTGACAGATGTCACCAATGCGTCACGCACGATGCTCATGGATCTGGAGACGTTGCAGTGGGATGAGTCCATCTGCGCCGATTTCGGAATCCCGATGTCGATGCTGCCGGAGATTCGCAGTTCCTCCGAGATCTACGGCAAAGGCCGCCCGCGCGGAAACCTAGCCGGAGTACCCGTCGCCGGCATCCTCGGCGATCAGCAAGCCGCCACCTTCGGTCAGGCGTGCCTCGCCGAAGGTGAAGCCAAGAACACGTACGGCACCGGCAACTTCCTACTGCTCAACACCGGCACGACGCCGGTACACAGCAAGCATGGTTTGCTGACCACCCTCTGCTACAAACTGGGCGACGCCCCGGCCGTCTACGCACTCGAAGGTTCTGTCGCCGTCTCCGGCTCCCTCGTTCAGTGGCTGCGCGACAACCTCGGAATCATCCAGAGCGCCAAGGACATCGAGCCCCTGGCCTTGACCGTCGAAGACAACGGCGGCGCCTACATCGTTCCCGCGTTCTCCGGCCTGTTCGCCCCGCGCTGGCGCCCCGACGCTCGTGGTGTCATCGTCGGTCTCACCCGTTTCGTCAACAAGGGCCACCTGGCGCGGGCCGCCCTCGAAGCCACCGCCTACCAAACCCGCGAGGTCATCGACGCCATGCGCAACGATTCCGGCGTGACATTCTCCGCATTGAAGGTCGACGGCGGAATGGTGGTGAACGAAACCCTGATGCAGTTCCAATCCGACATCCTGGGCGTGCCCGTCATCCGTCCCGTGGTCAACGAGACAACTGCCTTGGGCGCGGCCTACGCCGCGGGCCTGGCCGTTGGTTACTGGGCCGATACCGACGACATCCGAAACAACTGGGCCGTCGGCAAGACCTGGGAGCCTTCGATGGCGGAGTCCGAACGTGCGCGTCTGTACGCCGAGTGGAACAAGGCCGTCGAGCGCACGTACAACTGGTCGGACTAGACGAGAACAGCGGCAGCGAAGGCGTCGCGCAGCTTCTGCGCGGCGTCTTGCAGCACCGTTTCGGGATACGTCGCAAAGCACAGGCGAGCCGATCGGCTCAGATCGGCGTCGACAGCGAACGCGTTGCCGGGGACAAATGCCACACCATGTTCGACGGCAATATCGAGTACGGATGCGGTATCGACCTCCGCCGTGGTGTCCATCCAGCAGAACATCCCACCGCGCACGGTCGAGAACCGCGCAGTGTCACCGAAGCCGTCTTCCAATGCACTGACCAGCGCCTTGGCCCGGCTTCCGTACGACGCACGCAACATGTCCAGATGCGCGTCAAGCCACTCGTGATCCGAGAACAAGTCGGCTGCGATCTGCTGCGTGAGCGAAGAACCACACAGGTCTGCGCCCTGCTTGATCAACTCGACCGCCTCGCACACCCGGCGATCACCGTGAAGCCAACCGACACGTAGTGCCGGCGCCAGCACCTTCGATGCACTGGAGAGCCGAATCACTCTTTCGGACAACGCTGCAACCGGAAGCGGCGGCGGGCCGTCGAAGTAGAGCTCCCCGTACGGATCGTCCTCGAGAACCCAGAAGCCGTATCTATCGGCAAGATGCGCAAGATGCGCACGGCGTTCCGCCGAGAGCACGGACCCACGCGGATTGTGGAAATTGCTTACTGTGTGAACAACTTTGGGTCGCAGGCCGGCGACCAGTTTCGCTTCGAGAGCTGCGGTATCCATGCCGTCTGCGTCGAGAGGCACTGGGACCAACGTTGCCTGCGCAGTCCGAAAGACCTGCAGCGCACCGGTATACGCAGGGTCCTCCACTACGACAACGTCACCGGCGTCGAGCAAGACCTGCGCGAGCAGACTCAAACCTTGCTGACTGCCGTGCGTGATGACGACGTCGGAAGAGTCGAGCGTGCGCCCGATTTTGACGGATTCACGTGCGGCAATCACTTCACGGAGGCGTCGTAACCCGGAAGTCTCGCCGTACTGAACCGACGAGGGATCCCCGAGCGCATTGTAGGCGGCCTTCGAAATGCGTTCTCGCGGAATGAAAAGTGGATCAGGTAATCCGCCGGCCAGGCTGATCACGTCAGGGCGAGCCGTCAGAGTCAACAGGTCTCGGATTGCGGAACTACGGAGTCCATCCATACGAGCAGACAGCGCGGCGTGTTTCATGTGAACTCCCAGGCACTCGAAGCAAATTCAGAGGAATAACACTCTGAGCCGCCGAAGGGGTTGCCGGGCGGGGAGAGCGCCGAGGTACCGATCCCTGATTCGACCGGTACCTCGACTATCCCACCATCACACCAATATGTGAAATCTAATTCTCAGATTCTAGGAATCAGTCGAGGTCGTCGTGGCGCATGAGCTGACGCGCGGCCTCGGTGATCGAACCTGTCAGTGAGGGGTACACGGAGAACGTCTGCGCCAGATCGTTGACGGTCAGGTTGTTCTGAACCGCCATCGCGAGCGGAAGAATCAACTCGGATCCGTTGGGCGCAACCACAACTCCACCGATAACCACGCCGGTGGCCGGACGGCAGAAGATCTTCACGAAGCCGCGACGCAGGCCGGACATCTTGGCACGCGGGTTGGTGTTGAGCGGCAACATGACGGTGCGCGCCGGAACCTCGCCGTCGTCGATCGCCGCCTGCGTGACACCCACCGTCGCGATTTCAGGGCGCGTGAACACTGCCGACGCCACCGTCTTCAGCTTGATGGGGCTGACGCCTTCACCGAGCGCGTGGTACATCGCAATGCGGCCCTGCATGGCAGCCACCGACGCGAGCGGCAGCAGACCCGTGCAGTCGCCCGCCGCGTAGATACCCGAGGCCGTGGTGCGCGAGACGCGGTCGACCCGAAGGTAGCCGCCCTTGTCCAGCTCGATGCCGACCTTGTCGAGGCCCAGGTTATTCGTGTTCGGGACCGAACCAACCGTCATCAGGGCATGGCTGCCCTCGACCGTACGACCGTCGGACAGCTTCACGATGATGCCGTCCTCGGTGCGCTCGACGGCGTCGGCGCGAGCATGCTTGACCAAGATCACACCGCGTTCGGCCAGTGCATCTTCGAGTACGAGGGCGGCGTCGGCGTCTTCTCCCGGGAGCACGCGGTCACGGCTGGACACGAGCGTGACCTTGACGCCCATCTCCGTGTACGCGGACACGAACTCTGCGCCGGTCACACCGGAACCGACAACAACGAGGTGCGACGGCAGCTCATCCAAGTCGTAGAGCTGACGCCACGTCATGATGCGCTCGCCGTCCGGCTCGGCACCCGGGATGATCCGGGGGCTGGCGCCGGTCGCGATGAGCACGACGTCGGCGGTGATGGTGCGCTGCTCACCGTCGGCGAGGGTCGCCCGCACCTGGTGAGTGGCCAAACCCAGTTCCTGGTCGATCAGTTCGGCGCTGCCGGAGAGGACCTCGACGCCGACCGTCTGCAGGCGAGCACGAATGTCCGAGGACTGGGACAACGCGAGCGCCTTGACTCGGGAGTGAATCTTGGGGAGCGAGACCGTAGCCTGCTCGGGATCGAGCGTGATGCCCAGATCGGATGCACGACGCATATCGGTACGGATGCCGGTCGATGCAATGAAGGTCTTGGACGGCACACAGTCGAAGAGGACACAGGCTCCACCGACTCCATCCGAATCGATCAGGGTGACGGTTGCGCCGTGCTGGGCAGCAACCAGCGCTGCCTCATATCCGGCAGGTCCGCCGCCGATGATCACGATCCGGGTCATGTGTCCTCCAAGTAATCAGGCGACCGACAGGGGTCTCCCGCCGATCTACTCACCTAAAACGAGCACGCGTGGGTCACGCTATTGCAGCGAACGACGTCGCGCAGTGCTTGCACCAGATTACTAGCGTGCAGTGGTCCGCTTCGCTTCACCCTTGCACCACCGTTTAGGCTTGCGCCCGTGTCGATTTATGCTGCATACGGTTCCAACATGCACCCCGAGCAGATGTTGTTACGCTGCCCACACTCCCCCATGTCGGGGACGGGATGGTTGCGTGGCTGGCGCCTGACGTTCAGCGGCGAGGACATGGGCTGGGAAGGTGCTCTCGCCACTGTGGTGGAGGACCCCGATTCCAGCGTCTTCGTCGTTCTGTACGACGTCCCGGAAGAGGACGTCGTAAGCCTCGACCGCTGGGAAGGCGCAGAGCTCGGCCTACACCGCAAGATCCGGGTGCGCGTCGACACGGGCGACGGCGCAGTACTCGCCTGGCTGTACGTCATGGACGCCTACGAGGGCGGCCTTCCGTCAGCTCGTTACATCGGAGTAATGGCCGACGCTGCCGAGATCGCCGGCGCTCCGGCCGACTACGTCCGTGAACTGCGGACGCGGAACAGCCGGAACGTGGGCCCCGGGAATGGTTTGACCGACTAGAGCAGCAGGAAGTACGCCAAGCCTGCCAGCACGATAAGCACCAACGCCGCGCTCACTCCGATCGCGACACGTGCGTAGCTGCGCTTGGCAGGCTCGATCACGGCGACTGCAGCTTCCGGTTCCACTGCGACGGCAGTCGCGGTGGCAACGCGAGGAACGTTCTCGAAAACTTCGGTGACGTCGTGTGACGGCGGCAGTCCGATGGGCACGATCTGGTGCGACGTCGAGGTGAAGCCTGCCGCAAGGATTGCCGCACCGAGCGCAGCGGACTGTTCCGGCCCGGGTCCGAGTTCACAACGCACACTGAGCTTTTCGGCAACACTGACGGCAATTGCCGTCATCGCAGCTTTATCGCCGGCCATATCGCCGTCGCCGGTCACAACTACGGCGTCGAGGTTCTCCGGCATCCAACCGAAGGCACCGAGAGCCGTCGCGATCCGCGAACTCGGAGAACTTCCGTCACCGGCAAAGCCGAAGGCACGGCCGGCCGCGACACCCGAGCGAACCAGCGTCACGGCCGCTCCTGTGTCGTCGACGTGATAGATCCCGATGAGTGTTCCGGCCAGTGCGGCAATCTCGGATTCGAACCACGCCGACACCGCCTCGGCATCCGAGACGAGAGTGATGCGCTCGAGGCCCGCGTACACAAGCGAATCCCGCAGAATCGCAGCTGTCGACGAATCCCAGCGCGACGGGTACGTCGCCACAATGTCGGGTGCGCCGCCGTCGCGACCGCCGCGATCAGGCAGCGGCTCACATTCTTGCAAGAGACACCGAATCGAGGTTGCCACCAGATCCTCAGCGCGATAACGGGTATCAGCGGTTCCCGCAACGCCGCTCGGATCTCCGACGCGGCCGACAAATCCACTCCAACTCTCGGCGAATTCGCGACCCGCGCCCAATTCCGGCTCACCGCCGAGCACGGTTCCGCCGTCCTTGCGCTTATTGAGAACGGTATCTCGCACAATCACCACCGGATCAGCAGAACCGGGGTCGTTCGACGCCACCACTGCCGTCGACACCACTGAGCCGATTCGCACTCCTACACCTATCGACATGCCCGTACCTTCACTCGAACCCAACGAAAAACGGTGCCCCCGACGGGAACCGGTAATAACCGAGAACTAGACCGAGAATCAGGCCCCAGAGCCAGGCCCCAGAACCAGTCCCGCGAGAACCTTCACACCGACACCGAGTGCACGCTCGTCCAAATCGAATGTGGGCTGGTGAATGTCAAGTTGATCCCCTTCACCCGACCACACGCCCAACCGCGCCATGGCACCGGGAACCGTCTCGAGATACCACGAGAAGTCTTCTCCACCACCGGATTGCGGGGTGTCCGCCAGGGCGTCCTGCCCGACTGTGCCGATGGCGTCCTCGAACATACGCGTCGAGACTTCGTCGTTGACTACCGGCGGGACACCACGTCGATAGTTCAAGTGATAGCGAACGCCGGTGGGGGCGAGCAGTCCGTGCACGATTTCCTCGACGAGAGGCTCGAGCAGTTCCCACGTTTCGTGATCACCGGTTCGGACCGTGCCGGTCATCATGCCGGTCTGCGGAATCGCATTGGGAGCCTGGCCGGCACTGACAGCGCCCCACACCATGACGGTGCCGGTGCGCGGATCGATACGTCGGCTGAGCATTCCGGGCAAGCCCGTGACCACTGTTCCGAGCGCGTAGATCAGATCGGTGGTCAGGTGTGGCCGAGACGTGTGCCCTCCCGGAGAGTCCAGAACCACCTCGACGGTATCGGCGGCTGATGTGATCGGTCCCAGTCGCATACCGACCTGTCCGGCCTCGAGTCGCGGATCGCAGTGCAGAGCAAAGATTCTCGACACACCGTCGAGCGCGCCGGAAGCAATGACGTCGAGCGCACCGCCCGGCATCACTTCCTCGGCGGGCTGGAAGATCAAGCGAACGCCGACCGGCAGTGCCGGCAGCGATGCCAAGGCCAGTCCGGCACCCAACAGAATCGTAGTGTGGGCGTCGTGCCCGCAGGCGTGGGAAACACCGGGAACGGTCGACGAATACGTCGCTCCCGTTGCTTCCTGCATCGGCAAGGCATCCATGTCAGCGCGCAACGCGATCCGCGGTCCGTCCGGACCGATGTCACACGTCAGACCGGTGCCGCCGGGAAGAATTTTCGGCGTGAGACCGGCCGCTGTGAGTCGTGTCGCGACGAATTCCGTTGTCGCGTACTCATGGCGGGCCAACTCGGGGTTGGCGTGAATGTGCCGTCGCCACGCGACAAGATCGTCGGTATGCGCGTGAATCCAAGTATCGATTGCCGCGTTCACCGGCGATCTACTCCTTCCAACAAGCGGGCGCGTTCCGATGGATCGGACGCTACCCGGACAGCAGTGCGGGCCAATGCGATTGCGCCGTCGATGACGGCGCGATCAGCAGATTCCGTGACACAGGCCGCGGCGAACTCCGGTTGATGCGTCACTGCCCCAGCAGAATCCAAACCGATAACCGGGTGAATTCCTGGAATCACGTTGGTGACATTACCCATGTCGGTACTGCCGAGCGGACGCGAGCGTTCCCATTCGAGCGCCAACGGCACCCGTCCCAGATCTGCGATCTGCTCGCGGTACACATCCGCCAGCCACGGGTCGGGTGTCAGTTCCGTGTATGTCGGGGATACCGTGCGGATTTCGTGTGTGCAGCCGGTACCCAAGGCCCCGGCAGCAAAACAGGCCTCCGCACGCTCGGACAGATTTTCCAGAGACTCCGCTGTCTCCGCGCGTAGGTAGTACAACAATTCCGAGCGCGCCGGAACAATGTTCGGAGCAGCGCCGCCGTCGCTGACGATGCCGTGAATCTGCTGCCCCGGCAGAAGGTGCTGACGCAGCAGGCCAACCGCCACCTGCGCGAGGGTCGCGGCGTCCGCTGCATTGAGTCCGAATTCCGGCGCTGCCGACGCATGGGCTTCGCGACCGAAATAGTTGACCGCAATATCCGAGAGCGCCAGGGACGTAGCGCCGACGATATCGATGGGCCCCGGATGCACCATCATCGCCGCACCCACTCCGTCGAATACACCACGCTCGAGCATCAGCACCTTGCCCCCACCGGTTTCCTCGGCCGGGGTTCCGATCACTCGGACGGTGATATCGAGTTGATCGGCAACAGACGCCAACGCGATACCGGCACCGACAGCGGCGGCCGCAATGATGTTGTGCCCACAGGCATGACCGATTTCCGGAAGAGCGTCGTACTCGGCACAAATCGCGATAACCAACTCGCCGCTGCCGTAGGTCGCGTCGAAAGCAGTCGGAAGATCGGCGATGCCCCGTGTGATCGCAAAGCCGTGCTGCCCCAATAGTTCGGAAACTTTGGCTGAGCTGCGGAATTCCTCGAACGCAAGCTCCGGATCGCTGTGAATCGAATGCGACAGCGCAATCAGATCGGTCTCCACAGACCTGACTGCACCGTCGACATTGTGATTCACCGGATCATTGTCTCACCCGAACGAGAAGTTGCTCTTGTCAGTCACCCGTCCAAGATCAGCCAACACGTCACGATGAATTCCGGCCTTGATTCCTGCCAGGTTCTTCCCGTGCGTCGCGGTCAGCGCAGCAGCCTTGGCAACAGCTGCCGCGAGCACCGCATCACCGTCCACGGTCTCCTGCACAATTCCGGCGGCGAGCGCGTCGACGCCTCCGAAACGACGGCCAGTCGTCATGGCCTCGACCGCGGTCTGCTTGGGTAGGCGGCCGTTGAGGAGCGCGGACATTCCCACGGTGAACGGCATGTTCAAGCTGACCTCGGGCAAGCAGTAGAAACCGCGATCGCTGCGCATGATCTGGAAATCGTGAGCCGTCGCGAACATTGCACCGGCACCGAAGGCATGACCCTGGACTGCGGCCACAGTTGCCATCGGGAAGGCCAGTAGACGGCTGTAGAGGGTGTGCACCTTGTCCAGGTACCCCGGCAGACCGTCGGCATTGGAGAAGATCCACGTCGTGTCCAGGCCGTTCGTGTAAAATTTGCCTGTTGCCGTGGTCACCAGCGCAGCCGGGCCCTCATGAGCCTCGACCTCGTCGAGTTTGCTGTGCACCGCGTCGATCCACTCGGGACTGAAGCGGTTCTCGTTGTCCGTTTCGCCCTCGTTGCCGAGGTACAGGATGAATACGTCGCCGTCGCGTTCGAGATAAGGCATGGATGGGAGACTAACGCCCCAGCGCACACTCTACGAACCGACCCGACTCGCCAGTAGGGTTGCTCACATGGGAACGATCGCCGAAGCCGCTGCCGCCGCTCTGTCCGCCATGACGGGAAGCCCGTCGCCGACCGTCGCCGTGGTCCTCGGATCCGGATGGACCGACGCGGCCGACCAGTTCGGTGAACCCACCGCCGAAGTGTCGATGGCCGATCTGCCCGGCTTTGCTCCGCCGTCCGCTCTGGGCCACGTCGGCACCATTCGCACGGTCACCGTCGGCAACACCAACGTGCTACTCCTCCTCGGGCGCGCGCACGCGTACGAGGGCCACGACCTCGGCGTCGTCGTTCACCCCGTCCGCACCGCAATTGCTGCCGGCGTCGACACGGTCATCTTGACCAATGCGGCCGGCGGAATCCGGGAGGACTACACCGTCGGACAGCCCGTTCTGATCAGTGACCACCTCAACCTGACCGCCCGATCACCGTTGGTCGGAGCGGAATTTGTCGACCTCGTCGACGCCTACTCCCCCGAACTTCGCGACTTGGCACGGTCCATCGATCCCGATCTTGCCGACGGTGTGTACGCCGGACTTCCCGGTCCGCACTACGAAACCCCGGCCGAAATCCGAATGCTGCGCACACTCGGCGCCGACCTTGTGGGCATGTCGACGGTTCACGAAACAATCGCGGCCCGCGCACTCGGGGCGCGGGTTCTCGGAATATCCATGGTTACCAACCTCGCCGCCGGAATCACCGGAGCTCCCCTCGACCATCAAGAAGTGCTGGCCGCCGGCAAGGCATCTGCCGCCCGAGTGGGAAAGCTGCTGCACCAATTGGTCAGTGAACTGTGAACCAGGCTGTACAGGACTGGATCAACTCGGATCCCGATCCGGCCAGCCGGGCAGAACTGGAAAGATTGTCGGAACCTGAACTAGCCGAACGTTTTTTGTCGCCGTTGACATTTGGCACGGCCGGATTACGTGGGCCGGTACGCGCCGGCCCCCACGGCATGAACCTTGCCGTCGTCATTCGCACCACCGCCGGACTCGGAGCGTGGCTGGGCGCGCACGGCCACGGCGGATCCCGCGTCGTCGTCGGCCGCGACGCCCGCCGCGGTTCCGAGGCATTCGCTACCGCTGCAGCCGAAGTCCTCACCGCAGCCGGATTCGAGGTGATACTCCTCCCCCGTCCGCTTCCCACTCCCGTTGTGGCATTTGCGGTCCGACGGCTCGGAGCCTCCGCCGGAATCCAGATCACCGCCTCGCACAACCCGGCGGCAGACAACGGTTACAAGGTGTATCTCGACGGCGGATCCCAGCTTGTTTCACCGGCCGACCGCGAGATCGAAAGTGCAATCGCTCGGATCGGCGGTGCGTCGGACGTGCCGAGAACTGCAGTATCACCCGTCGACAATTCCCTGGTAGAGCAGTACATCAGCCGCGTTGCGACGCTTCCCCACGGTCATGCCCGCAACATCCGCATCGCGATCACGCCCTTGCACGGCGTCGGCGGGGAAACTGCGCTTTCGGCACTTCACGCGGCCGGATTCACCGACATACACGTCGTAGCAGAACAATTCGATCCCGATCCGAATTTCCCGACCGTCGCATTTCCCAATCCCGAAGAACCCGGTGCAGCCGATGCTGTGTTGGCCCTCGCCGAACAGGTGAACGCCGACCTCGCGATCGCCCTCGATCCCGACGCCGACCGCTGCGCCGTCGGGATCCGAGACGGCGAGGGATGGCGGATGCTCAGCGGGGATGAAACCGGAATACTCCTCGCCGATCATGTCCTCGCCACAGCACCACCAAACTCCTTGGTAGCAACAACAATTGTGTCGTCGACACTCCTGTCGAAGCTCGCACCGACGCGCGGAGCGCGGTTCGCGAGCACCCTCACCGGATTCAAATGGCTGACCCGAGCCGGCGACGGCCTCGTCTACGCCTACGAAGAGGCCATCGGACACTGCGTCGACCCCGACGTCGTCCGAGACAAGGACGGCATTTCCGCGGCCGTTCTTGTCTCCGATCTGGTTGCCACGCTTGCCGAAACCAACAGAACATTGATCGATGTACTGGGCGATTACGCCCTCGAATTCGGCTATCACCACGGGGACCAGGTATCGCGCCGAGTGGCTGACATCAGCGCAAGGATGAGCCGGCTACGAGCCAACCCGCCGGTCGAACTTGCCGGCGAAAAGGTTGTCGCCGAAGACCTTTCCCTCGACGAATCGCCCCGCCACACCGACGCGATCGTGTTCACCGGAGCTACGACGCGCGTCGTCGTCCGCCCGTCCGGAACCGAGCCGAAACTCAAGGTTTATCTCGAAGTCGTGATTCCGGTGAACAATCGCAGCGAACTCGCCCAAGCCCAGGCAGCAGCAAAGGCCCGGGCTGACAAGCTCCGGGCCTTCGCAATGAATCTGTAGAACAAGTCGCTCAGCGCGGTCCGAACTGCCGATCGCCCGCATCACCAAGGCCCGGAACGATGAAGGCGTTCTCGTCCAGTCCGTCATCGATACTGGCCAAAACCAGACGCACAGGATGGCCCGACGCAGCCAGAGCGTCGACACCGCGCGGCGCCGCGACGACACACACCGCCGTCACGTCGGTAGCGCCGCGAGCGACGAGGAGGTCGATCGTGTGCACCATCGATCCGCCGGTCGCCAGCATCGGGTCGAGAACAAATACCGGGATGCCCGACAGGTCCGCAGGCAACGATTCCAAGTAGGGCACCGGCTCATGGGTGACTTCGTCTCGCGCCATACCGACAAAGCCGACACCAGCCGACGGAATCAACGAACTGGCCTGCTCGACCATGCCCAGACCCGCACGAAGGACCGGTACCAGCAGCGGAGGCTTCGCCAGACGGATACCCGTCGTCGCTGCGACCGGAGTGTCAACGGGGAATTCCTCGACCTCGGCGTCGCGCATTGCCTCGTAGACAAGCATGTGAGTGAGTCGACGCAGGGCCGACCGGAATGTCGAGTTGTCGCTGCGCGCATCACGCATTGTCGTCAGGAGGGCCGCTGCCAGCGGATGGTCGACCACGTGCGTTTGCATGACTAGAAGGATAGTTGCTCGGGAACCGACAGCGCTTGTGCGGCGTCCAAGAAAGGGAGACAAGCGCAACCGGGGGGAAGAGAAGTTGGACAATTTTGTAGCTCGTACCGAGGATATTTCAGAGTTCGGCTCACGACTGGGCGTCGTCGCCGACACCATTGCTCAGGCACGGGCCGACGCAGCCCGCAACAACCACAGCGGACTCAATGCAGTCCTGGGGTTGATCGCCGAAGACTTCGTTCGTGTCACGGGGGACGCGCAACGGACTCACGTCGACGACCTCGACCGGCTCGGTGTCGTCATTTCCAGCGTCTCGGCAGCCACATTCGACGCCCATGACCTCTACCGAGGAACCGACGAAACAGTCCGCCGGACCATCGCAGATGCGGCGCGAACATGATCCCCGTCGACGCTCTGGCCCGGCCGATCATCGACCTGTTGCAGACGCTCGGAAGTGGAGTTACGGATTCGAACGGCCCCGATGTCGGAATCCGCATCGCGTCGGACGTCCTGGAAATCGCCTACCAATTGGGCTCGGCTGCGCTCGGCGAACTTGCCGGCGGCGGAACATCCACTGCCGGAATGACTGCAGCGAGCACGATTACCGAGCAGACGCAGGCATCCACTCGCGCCCTGACCGATCGTGGGACTTCGATAGCCGGAATTGTCGACGAAGCAACAACAACGGTGTCGTCCGGTGTCAACGAACTGAACAACATCCTTCAGTCGTTTCTCACGCTCGCAGTGCAAGCCGGACCGTCCTTGATGACCCCGCCCGGCCAGTTGATGCTTGTTTCGGCCGCATTCGAACATCTCGGTCGAGCGATTTCGGTCGTCGAGAGGATGCGCGGCGACCTCGCCGGATCCACCGACAAGATGTCCGAGATGGTTCCGTCGGTAGCGATTCCCGACGCTGTACCGGGAACCGGACCAAGCGTGTCGACTTCAGACGCCGTCATGGCGTCGCGAAGTTCGGATGCCGGGCTCCAAATCGACCTTCCCGACGGAACCGTTGCCTCGGCCCCCAACGCCGAAGCTGCCGCCGCGGTACGCAATGCCCTCACTCAACAGGGCGTTCCGTACGCCTGGGGCGGCACGACACCGGGCGTCGGCCTGGATTGCAGCGGGCTGACGCAATGGGCGTACGGCCAAGCCGGAATCGACATTCCGAGGCTGGCGCAGGAACAGAGCATCGGCAGTCCAGTCGATCAGAACAATCTCCTGCCCGGTGACCTCGCAGTCTGGGACGGTCACGTCGCCATGGTGATCGGCAACGGCCAGATGGTCGAAGCAGGCGACCCCGTGAGCGTCAGTCCGGTTCGAACTTCCAACATCGGCATGGGCTTTCACGGCTTCTACCGACCGACCGAATAAGTAGGAACATGCAGAATCCACCGCAACATCAGCCAACCGCCATCACTGCCGTTGCCGCAAATCGCAGCGGCACCATTGCCCTTCGAGCTACCGAGCAAGCCGTTCCGATCGACCTCCGCATCCACCAGGACGAACTGCGGTACGGCGGGTCTCATCTGGCTCGGAACATCCTGGCTCTCGCGAATCGAGCCGGACTCGAGGCCGGTGCCCGTCACCGCATCGAGTTGGAAGGAAGCGGCGTTCCCGACGCCATATTGACCGCCCTCGGACTCGCTACCCGAGAGCAACTCGCCGAGGCCCAGGACGCCGCAGAACAAGCTGCCGATGCCCCGACAACATGGATGCGTGCGATATGAACGAGATGGACAGAATCATGGAACGCGCCAAAAGTCAGTGTGGGCTCATGCAAGACGCGGTGGGTGACGTCGACGCGATCCGAACAACCGCGTCCAGTGCCGACGGCACCGTCGTGGCCTGCGTGAACGGCACCGGAACGCTTGTTGGACTGACAATCACGGATGCGGTGACGACGATGGACTCCCGCGCAGTGGCCGCTCTGACGATTGCCACCATCCACCAAGCTGTTCACCGCAGCGGGATCGAACGCGAGCGCCTCATCAGTCGGCTCCACAGCTCACTCGGCGAGGTGTGAGCTACCCGCGCTATGCCTACGGCGGTTCGATGGATAGGCTTCCGCCCATGGCTGGAGACATCGTCCCTATCGAAATCGGGCTCACCAACGGAGACCTCGTCACTTTGTGGGCGCCACGGTGGCGTGAGGGAGACGAAGAGTGGGAGGCTTTCCTCGGCCACGAGGAAAACCTCTACGGGTTCGCGTCGGTCGCCGAACTCGCAGCATTCATCCGCACCGACACCGACAACGACTTGGTCGACCACCCCGCGTGGAGTGTCGTATCCGGCCTCTCTGCAGCGGAACTCGAACCGGAAGAGAACTTCACCTTCGATTTTGTCGGTGTGCCTGAGCTTGCTGCCGGTGACCCTGAATCGCTGGTCGTCGCAGAACTCGAAGAGACTCTGAACATGGCCCGCAACATCGGTGAGGTCTGCGACCTCGATCCGGTCATCCGATTCTTCAGCGGACACCCGATCCTGGGCGCACTCGCCACCGGTGCCAGCACATTCGACGGCCGCGAAGGTCTCGAAGTGTGGGATCAGGTCGGGGCTGCCATCGCCAAGGACTGGGACAAGGTGCTCGATGCCATCGACACCGTGGTCACGTCACCCGCTGTCGATGCTGCCGCCGTCGCTGTTGCCGAAGCCGAACTCCTCGCTGCTGCCGAGAACACCGTCGATGCCGACGACGTTGCCGAGGAAAGCGAAGACGAAGAGTTCGACGAGGAAGATGAAGGCGACGACGACTTCGAGGACTCTTTCTGGGAGTCCGTCGGCGTTGACCCGGTCCGCATCATCACGTCGGCCGACACGCTCTACACCCTGCGCTGCTACCTGAATGATCGCGCAGTCTTCCTCGGACAGAACGGACTGATCACGGTCTTCACGTCCGAGCGCAGCCTCGCCCGGTACCTGGCCGACAACCACGAACACGATCTGGCGCAGGTTGCCACCTACGGCGAGATCCAGAACGCTGCAGTGGACGGTTCCCTCGAAATCGAGGTCACCGACGAAAACGTCTACGTGCTGCCCGGCATTGCCGACGACCTGGCTGAGGGCCCCGAGGCCGTCGACGCCGAGCAACTCGAACTGGCCGTCGAATTGTTCACCGATGCAGCAGAATTCGCGAGCGACGACTCCGTCGACTCAGCGTTGGCTGGTTCCACGGAACTAGGCTGGTACGTCTCGTACCTCCTCAATCCCGACCCCTCACGGATGGCACCCAACCCGCCGTTCGTCATCGAATCCGAAGCCTGGCGCACTCTCGATCGCGAGTTCGAAGCCCGACTGCGCAAGGCCTGACCTGCAAGCAGTCGGCTGCGCAAGGCCTGATCTGCACGCAGTCAGGTGTGCAAGGCCTGATCTACCTATCAAGCCCGGTTACCCGACCAACACCGCGTAACCGGGCTTGATGACGTCGTCTATAAGAGCAAGCCGCTGATCGAACGGCAGGAATGCTGATTTCATGGCGTTGATCGTGAAACGCTCGAGGTCGACCCAGCCGTAGCCGAAGGTGTCCACCAACGCCGCCATTTCCCGACTCATGCTGGTATCGCTCATGAGTCGGTTGTCGGTGTTGACGGTGACGCGGAAGCGTAAGTCGGCCAACAGCCCGAACGGATGGTCGGCCAACGCTGCGACCACTCCGGTCTGAACATTGGACGTCGGGCACAATTCCAACGGAATCCGCATGTCGCGCACGTAGTTCGCGAGCCTACCGAGTTTGTGGTTTCCGTCGTCTGCCGCAGAAACATCGTCGACGATCCGCACCCCGTGCCCCAGTCTGTCGGCGCCACAAAATGCAATAGCCTCGTGAATCGACGGCAATCCGAAGGCTTCACCGGCATGGATCGTGAAGTGAGCGTTGGCATCACGCATGTACTCGAAGGCGTCGAGGTGGCGGCTCGGCGGATTCCCGGCTTCGGCGCCGGCAATGTCGAACCCCACCACACCGCGGTCCCGGAACCGCACGGCAAGTTCGGCAATTTCCCGGGAACGCGCCGCGTGACGCATCGCAGTCAGCAGACACCCGATCCGGATCTCCCGGCCCACCGCGCGGGCAGCGGACTCCCCGGCCCGAAATCCTTCGAGTACGTGCTCGACCACCTCGTCGAGAGTCAGACCTTGCTCGAGGTGTTGTTCGGGCGCGAACCGCACTTCTGCGTACACCACGTTGTCATCGGCCAGATCCTCCGCGCACTCGCGTGCCACCCGGGACAAACCTTCGGGCGTCTGCATGACAGCGACGGTGTGCGCGAAGGTTTCGAGGTACAACTCGAGAGATCCGCTGTCTGCTGCGGTCCTGAACCAGTGTGCGAGTTCCGGAGCAGTCTGAGCGGGAAGATCCTGATACCCACAGTGTTCCGCAAGTTCCAGAACCGTCTGCGGCCGTAAGCCACCGTCGAGGTGGTCGTGGAGTAGAACTTTGGGCGCCCTACGGATCGAGTCCAACACCGGTACGTTCATGCGTCATAAGCTAACCCGATTCGCCCGATATCCGCTCGATGAGCAAGGGCACCTCAACGAAGTCCTCGACACCGCCGATCGCCCAACTGCCGTCCAGGCTCCGACGGGCGGCGCCGAAGCGCTCGGGGGTGTCGGTGTGCAAAGTCAGCAATGGCTGCCCGGCACGTACCCGGTCCCCGGGTTTTGCGTGCATCTGCACTCCGGCGCCGGCTTGCACGACCTGGCCTTGGAACTCTCGTCCCGCGCCCAGTTTCCACGCTGCGACACCAACGCCCATCGCATCGAGTCGGTTGAGAACACCGTCACGATCGGCGGTAATCACCTCGGTGTGTCGGGCGACCGGCAACGTCGCGTCCGGATCGCCGCCCTGCGCGGCGATCATGGCGCGCCACCGATCCATCGCACTCCCGTCGGCCAATTTCTGCGCGGGGTCGACGTCGTCAATTCCGGCTGCAGACAACATTTCCCGGGCGAGTGCAAGCGTCAGTTCGACGACGTCCGACGGTCCACCGCCGGCCAGTACCTCCACCGACTCCCGAACTTCGAGTGCATTACCGGCAGTGAGTCCCAGCGGTGTGCCCATCTCGGTGATGAACGCCGTTGTCCGCACGCCGGCGTCGTTGCCCAGTTCGACCATGGTGCGGGCCAATTCTCGCGCGTCGCCGAGTTCCTTCATATACGCCCCGGACCCGACCTTCACGTCCAGCACCAGGGCGCCGGTACCTTCGGCGATCTTCTTGCTCATGATCGAACTCGCGATCAGCGGAATGGATTCCACCGATCCGGTCACGTCGCGGAGTGCGTAGAGCTTCTTGTCCGCGGGAGCAAGATTCGTACCGGCCGCACAGATAACGGCCCCGATCTTCGGATCCGACAGAATCTCGACCATCTCAGCCGTCGACAGGTCTGCGCGCCACCCCGGAATTGCTTCGAGTTTGTCGAGAGTTCCGCCCGCATGGCCCAGGCCTCGTCCGGACAGTTGCGGCACTGCCAACCCGCAGGCCGCAACGAGCGGCGCCAGAGGAAGCGTGATCTTGTCCCCCACACCACCGGTGGAATGTTTGTCGACGGTCGGGCAGGGCAAGTCCGAAAAGTCCATCGCGGAGCCGGATTCGATCATCGCGCGGGTCCACCGACTGGTCTCCGAACGAGTCATTCCGCGGAAATAGATCGCCATGGCGAGAGCGGACATCTGCTCGTCCGGGACAACCCCCGCGGTGAACGCTTGCACGACCCAGTCAATCTCCGTGCCCGAGAGTTCCAGCCCGTCACGCTTGGCTCTGATGATGGAGACGGCGTCAAACACGACGAAGCCCTTCTGCTTGTTCGGGTCCGAATGCTTCTGGCAGCAACTCTGCCAACTGTCTCGGCCCTCGAGATGTGTCGATGAGGAGTTCGCCCCCGCCGTGTTCGAGCAGGAGCTGCCGGCAGCGGCCGCACGGCATCAAGATCTTGCCGTCGGCATCACAGCAGGAGAAGGCAATCAACCGTCCACCGCCGGTCGCGGCTAAGTTACTCACCAGTCCACATTCCGCACACAGGCTCAAACCGTATGAGACATTTTCCACATTGCATCCGGAGACGATTCGACCATCGTCTACCAGTGCAGCGGCACCTACCCTAAATCCGGAGTAGGGGGCATAGGCCTGGCACATCACCTGTCTCGCGTTGTCGCGCAACAACTCCCAGTCAATTTCACCCATGGTTCGTAATACAATCACGCCGACTGAATGGATGCAGAAAGCGGACCGGAACCGCCAAAGCGACATTGGAAAGGCAAACCTTACAAAAGGTTTGGTGCGTGTACGAACCCCACGGCTGATTAGTTCCCCGTTTCACATAGGTTTAGAGTCTGAGTCAAGTCGGTTCAGGACCCCGTCGAGCCCCGGGCTGAGTACATCGAAAGCTCTCTGCAGGCTCGACGCGTCCACCAATGACGTTGGAGGCACAGCACTCGATGAGTACTACGACTGAAGCCGCTCCTCAGAAGGAGCGCACGAGGTCGCTTTACCGGGGCGACCCCGGAATGTGGTCCTGGGTTCTACACCGGATCACAGGCGTCGCAACTTTCTTCTTCCTATTCGTACACGTTCTCGATACGGCACTCGTGCGGGTCAATCCCGACACGTATGACGCCGTCATCGACACGTACAAGAACCCCCTTGTCGGTCTCATGGAGATCGGCCTCGTCGGTGTGGTCCTCTATCACGCCCTCAACGGCGTGCGTGTGATGCTCGTGGACTTCTGGTCGAAGGGCCCGAAGTACCAGCGCGTCATGCTCTGGACCATTCTGGCGATCTGGTTCCTGGTGATGATCCCGGGCGCCGGACGCATCCTCATCAACATGTTTGCGGAGCACTGACATGGCGACTTCTACTCACGGACCCGAAGCCAAGACACTGGGTACCTCTTACGACCGTCCGGCAAGCCTGGACAACCCGCGGTCCCCGCGGGCTAAGTCGCGGAGCAACTTCGAGCTGTACGCATGGCTGTTCATGCGCTTCTCCGGCGTTGCCCTGATCGTCCTGGTCCTGGGCCACATGTTCATCATGCTGATGCTCGACGGTGGCGTTCACCGTCTGAACTTCGCATTCGTTGCAGGCCGCTGGTCCAGCCCGTTCTGGCAGGTCTGGGACCTGTCGATGCTCTGGCTGGCACAGCTTCACGGCGGCAACGGCCTGCGCACGGTCATCGCGGACTACTCCCGCAAGGATTCGACGCGTTTCTGGCTGACCACGATCCTCGTCATCTCGATGATTCTGATCATGGCCCTGGGCACGTACGTCATCTTCACCTTCGACCCCAATATCTCGGCGAGCTAGGGGAGCACAGACTTCATGCAGGAACATCGTTATGACGTGGTCATCGTCGGTGCCGGCGGCGCCGGCATGCGTGCGGCCATCGAAGCAGGCCCCCGCGCCCGCACGGCCGTACTGACCAAGCTCTACCCCACCCGCAGCCACACCGGCGCGGCCCAGGGCGGCATGTGCGCCGCACTGGCGAACGTGGAGGAAGACAACTGGGAGTGGCACACCTTCGACACCGTCAAGGGCGGCGACTACCTCGCCGACCAGGACGCTGTCGAGATCATGGCCAAAGAGGCCATCGACGCGGTGCTCGACCTCGAGAAGATGGGTCTGCCGTTCAACCGCACACCCGAAGGCAAGATCGACCAGCGTCGATTCGGTGGCCACACCCGCGATCACGGTAAGGCCCCGGTTCGCCGTGCGTGCTACGCCGCCGACCGCACCGGCCACATGATTCTGCAGACTCTCTACCAGAACTGCGTCAAGCACGACGTCGAGTTCTTCAACGAGTTCTATGCACTCGACATCGCCATCACCGAGACCGAGGACGGCCCGGTTGCTACCGGCGTCATCGCCTACGAGCTCTCGACCGGCGAGCTGCACATCTTCCACGCCAAGTCGATCATCTTCGCGACCGGCGGCTCGGGACGCATGTACAAGACGACGTCCAACGCGCACACCCTCACCGGTGACGGCATGGGCATCATCTTCCGCAAGGGCCTCCCCCTCGAGGACATGGAGTTCCACCAGTTCCACCCGACAGGGTTGGCTGGTCTGGGCATCCTGATCTCGGAAGCCGTTCGTGGTGAAGGCGGCATTCTCCGTAATGCCGATGGTGAGCGCTTCATGGAGCGCTACGCCCCCACCATCAAGGACCTCGCTCCGCGTGACATCGTCGCGCGTTCGATGGTTCTCGAGGTCCTCGAAGGCCGCGGCGCCGGCCCCAACAAGGACTACGTCTACATCGACGTGACGCACATCCCCGAGGAAGTTCTCGACGAGAAGCTCCCCGACATCATGGAGTTCTCGCGCACCTACCTCGGCGTGGACCCCGTCAAGGAGCCCGTGCCCGTCTACCCGACGTGCCACTACGTCATGGGCGGTATCCCCACCAAGATCAACGGTGAGGTTCTGCGCAACAACACCGAGGTCGTCAAGGGCCTGTACGCCGCCGGCGAATGCGCCTGCGTCTCCGTGCACGGTGCAAACCGTCTCGGCACCAACTCGCTCCTCGACATCAACGTGTTCGGCCGTCGCGCCGGCATCGCTGCCGCCGAGTACGCGAACTCCACCGAGTTCGTCGACATGCCCGAAGCTCCGGCCACCATGGTCGAAGACTGGGTCGGCGTCATCCTGTCCGATCACGGCCACGAGCGCGTTGCGGACATCCGCACCGAACTCCAGCAGTCGATGGACAACAACGCATCTGTGTTCCGTACCGAAGAGCGCCTCACCCAGGCCCTCGCGGATGTGCGTGCTCTCAAGGAGCGTTACAACCACATCACGGTTCAGGACAAGGGCAAGCGCTACAACAGCGACCTGCTCGAGGCCATCGAACTGGGCTTCCTGCTCGAAATGGCAGAGGTCACCGTCGTCGGTGCGCTCAACCGTAAGGAATCACGCGGCGGACACGCTCGTGAGGACTTCCCGGATCGCAACGATGCCGAGTACATGAAGCACACGATGGCATACAAGGAGGGCGACGGCCTGCTCTCCGACATCCGTCTGGACTACAAGCCGGTGGTACAGACCCGCTACGAGCCGATGGAGCGTAAGTACTGATGTCTGCGCCTGCTGTAGAAGCGCCGAAGCTTCCCCCGGTCCCCGAGGGCGCCGTTATGGTGACTCTCAAGATCGCACGCATGGATCCAGAGTCGGGCGACGGCCAGCGTTGGGACAGTTTCCAGGTTCCGGCTCTGCCGACCGACCGCATGCTCAACCTGCTGATGTACGTGAAGGGCTACCTCGACGGCACCCTCACGTTCCGTCGTAGCTGCGCACACGGCGTCTGTGGTTCCGATGCCATGCGTATCAACGGTGTCAACCGCTTGGCGTGCAAGATCCTGATGAAGGACATGCTCCCCAAGGACGGCAAGCCGGTCACCATCACCATCGAGCCCATCCGCGGCTTGCCGGTCGAGAAGGACCTCATCGTTGACATGGAACCCTTCTTCGACGCATTCCGCGCCGTGAAGCCGTTCCTCATCACGACGGGCAACGCACCGACCAACGAGCGCATCCAGAGTGCTCACGACCGTGCGCGTTTCGACGACACCACCAAGTGCATCCTGTGCGCTTGCTGCACCACGTCGTGCCCCGTGTACTGGAGCGACGGTAGCTACTTCGGTCCTGCTGCCATCGTGAACGCACACCGCTTCATCTTCGACAGTCGTGACGAAGGCGCTGCCGAGCGTCTCGACATCCTGAACGACAAGGAAGGTGTGTGGCGTTGCCGCACCACCTTCAACTGCACCGACGCATGCCCTCGTGGCATCCAGGTGACCAAGGCGATTCAGGAAGTCAAGCGCGCACTCTTGTTCGCGCGCTAAACCTTTCGAATACAAAAAGTGCCCCTTCCGTCTTCGGGAGGGGCACTTTTGTTGTCGGCTAGGCGACCTTCGGGTGGTAGGTCAGGACCTGCACGCCGGATTCGTAGCGACGGTCCTCGACCAACTCGAGCACGATCTTGTCCGCGGATTCCGGGAACACTTTCCCACCGGACCCGAGAATCACGGGGAACACCATCAGTCGTAGTTCGTCGACCAACCCGGCGAGCAGCAGAGCATGGACAAGAGTCCGGCTTCCGGCCACCAGGATTTCGCCGTCGACCTCCTCCTTCAGTTTCGGAACGGACTCCTCGATCGGACCTTCCAGAACTGTGGAGTTGTTCCACTCGAGAGGCTCGGCCGAACTGGTGACGACGTACTTCGGCATCTCGTTCATCTTGTGCGCGAAGCCTTCGTCGTCTTCGCGATCAGGCCACGCTCCGGCAAAGCTCTCGTACGTACGACGCCCGAGCAGGAGTACGTCGGCGGCGAGGGTCTCGTCGAGTTTGAACTTCATTTGGTCCCCCTCCTGATACGGGACCACCCACCCTGTATGGGCATAGCCCGGTTCGCCTCCCGGCGCCTCCATGACCATGTCCAGAGACACGAACTCCGTCACTACAACCTTGCCCATACCGATCTCCTGCCGTGTGCGTCGATCGAACAGCTGACGGTTCCACTGTTGCAGACTGCGCGGCGATTCGGTGGTAGCGCACAATTCGCCTACCCTCGAATCGAGATGATGTGGCGTAGAGCGTGTGCAGTGGTTATTGCCGGAACCGTACTTTCCGGAATCGGAGGGGTGTCGGGAATCGCCGGGGCTCAGCCGGCTCCTCCACCACCACCTACGACGTCGGCACCGTTCACAACACCGAATACCGATAGTTGCCCGTTCACGAGCCGCCCGGCTCCCGCCGTCGACCTCTCCGAGGTGCCCGCACCCGGAACAACTGCGCCCGCGCCGATGCCAGTCCCTTCCGATCCCGTCGGCGGAGATCAGCTCGGCGGCTGTGGTGTCATCCTGCCTGCCGGCGCTCCTCCCTTACCCGCAGATATCGCCGCCTCCGGCTGGGTACTCGCCGACGCGAACACCGGTGAAGTACTCGCCGCAAAGGACCCCCACGGCCGTTACCGCCCGGCCAGCACCATCAAGATGCTCCTGGCTCTGGTCGCCCTGGACGAACTGAACCTCGACACCGTCATCACCGGGACCACTGAAGACGCCAATGCCGAAGGCAGCGCAGTCGGTATCGGCAAGGACGGGACCTACACCAACCGCCAACTGATGCAGGGTCTAGTCATGGCTTCGGGCAACGACGCAGCACATGCGCTGGCCCGCCAACTCGGCGGTGACGCTGCAGCTGTCAAGAAGATGAACGCACTCGCAGCCGACCTCGGCGCACTCGATACCCGCACCGCGACTCCCTCGGGGTTAGACGGGCCGGGAATGAGCAGCTCACCCTACGATCTTGCGGTGATCTTCCACGCTGCACTGCAAAATCCGACGTTCGCGGAACTCATCCATACCGAAACCGTCGAGTTTCCGGGATTCCCCAAGGACCCGACGATCCCCGAAGATCAGGACCGCCCCGGCTTCACTCTCGCCAACGACAACCAGTTGCTCTACAACTACGACGGAGCTCTGGGCGGCAAAACCGGGTTCACCGACGACGCCCGCCATACGTATGTCGGTGCAGCGCAGCGGAACGGTCGAACGCTTCTCGTCACGTTGATGGGCGGCGAAGCAAAACCGATCCGCCCGTGGGAGCAGGCCGCTCGTCTGCTCGACTTCGGATTCAGCCTCTCCCCCGCGATGACCGTCGGAACCTTGACCGATCTCGCATCCACCGACGACAAATCCGACGGAGCAACCACGACCACGCCAGTGCCCCTGGGTGAAGTGTCAGCTGCCGGAGCAACGCCCGGGCGTGACTTCAGCACGACTGCCCGCGCCGCGATTATCGGCTCCGGAGCTGCGGTTGTTCTCGGGTTGATTGTCGGTGCTGTCGTATTGAGCCGTCGACGCCGCTGACGCTCAGCGCGGACGCCGACGCAAGAACCCCGAAAGGCCGAGCCCGGCAACGGCGCCCGCCGCAATCAAGGCCGCTGTACGCGACGGGGAAGCGCCGTCTGCGACTACGATCCGCGGCGCGATAATTGCCGGATCCGGTGGCGGAATGTATGCCAGCGCAAGGCTTTCCTTCGTGGTTGCAGCCCACGCGGTGCAGAACAACAACATTCGCGAGGCCATGAACACGAATACCAGCAGACCGATGATCGGACCGAAAGCTACTCCGGCCGGACCGCTACTGACTGCCGAAAGATAGATCGCACCAACCTGTTTGAATACTTCGAACACGAGTGCTGCCATGAGCGCTGCCCGGGCGGCGCTACGCAGGGTGACCGGTTCACGAGGCAATCGGGCGATTACCCACAAGAAAACAGCCCACGTCGCCAGAATCGACAGCATTGTCGACACGATCCGAAGGCCGACGCCGACGCCAGTGATGTTCTCGAGATTGAGCCACGTGATGACTTGGTGCGCAACCGGTCCGCTGCTCAATGCAGACATACCGAGCGAAAGGATCAGTGCCAGGCCGAGACCGACAAGTGCTCCCGCATCCCCGAGCTTGGTACGCAGAAAACCCTTGGAATCACGCTTGCTCTCCCACATCGCGGTCAGCGCGTCCCGAACGTTGGCCATCCAACCGAGGCCCGCGTAGGCTGCGCCGAGAAAACCGAGCACACCCACACGGGCGCGGGCATCGATCGCCGACTGAATCAAGGAGTTGATGGTGTCGCCGAGGCTTCCCGGGATCGATTTGGTGATCTGTTCCTGAATCGAGTCCAGATATTCGGGATGACCGGCCAGGACAAAACCCGCGACTGCAAACGCGACCATGAGGATCGGTATCAGTGCCAGCACACTGAAATAAGTGATGCCGGCGGCGTAGTAGTCACCCTTCTGGTTCTGGAATCGCAGACCGGCTCGCACCAGATGATCCAGCCAGGGACGCGCTGCGCGCTGTTTATCGAGGAAACTCGGTTTCTCGACAACAACTGCATTTCCCGCGACACCTGCATCGGCCACTGCGCTCCCCCTCAAGTCGTGTGTGCGGTCCGATCAGCCCTTGGGTGTCAGGAACCCGACCTTCTCGTAGACGGTGGCGAGAGTGCTCGACGATACCTCGCGAGCGCGGTGCGAACCGGCAGCGATGATACGGTCCAATTCAGCTTCGTCGGCAAGGTATCCCTCCACCTTCGCTTTGAGCGGGGTGACGAACTCTGCCAGAACCTCAGCGGTATCGGACTTGAGATCGCCGTAGCCCTTACCTTCGTAGCCGACCACCAGCTTGTCGATCGGGACACCCGAGAGAGCCGACTGGATGGTCAGCAAGTTACTGACGCCGGGCTTGTTCTCCGGGTCGAAGCGGATCTCACGCTCGTTGTCCGTAACCGCGGACTTGATCTTCTTGGCGGAGACCTTGGGGTCGTCGAGCAGGTTGATCAGACCGGCGGGGCTGGCCGCAGACTTGCTCATCTTGGAGGTGGGATCCTGCAAGTCGTAGATCTTGGCTGTGCCCTTGATGATCTGCGGCTCAGGGATGACAAACGCCTTGCCGTAGCGCGAGTTGAAGCGCGCTGCCAGATCGCGTGCAAGCTCGAGGTGCTGACGCTGATCCTCGCCCACCGGTACGCGCTGCGGGCGGTACAGCAAGATATCGGCAGCCATCAGAACCGGATACGTGAACAACCCGACGCTGGCATTGTCGCTGCCCTGCTTGGACGACTTGTCCTTGAACTGCGTCATCCGGCTGGCCTCGCCGAAACCGGTGATGCAGTTCAGGACCCAGGCGAGCTGTGCGTGCTCGGGAACCTGACTCTGAACAAAAACCGTTGCGCGATCCGGATCGATACCGATCGCGAGAAGCTGAGCCACAGCAACTTTGGTGCGTCGACGCAGTTCCTTGGGATCCTGCGTCACCGTGATGGCATGCAGATCCGGGATGAAGTAGAAGGCGTCGAAATCGTCCTGCAACGGTACCCACTGCTGCAACGCGCCCAGGTAATTGCCGAGGTGGAAGGAATCCGACGTCGGCTGGATACCGGAAAGCACGCGAGGCTTGGTTGTGGGCGTCTGTTCTGCAGAGGTCGACATGGTTCCGATCTTTTCACGAGGTAGTTTCAGCGCGGCGCTGTGGTGTCCGGGTAGTCGAGTTCGACGAGTTCGGCGGCAAAGGAATCCGCGCAATCGGTACCGAACTGGTAGGCAGTCCGGAATGCTGTCGGCGCCCATTCTTCGGCATAGAAATCCATGGACTCCCGGAACCAGGCCACCTGATCCGGTTCGCCGCTCAGCAGCAATTCGGCGTCGCTGACCAGGACGACAAACCCCGCGCCCAGGCCGAGTACGTCGTCCAGATCGCGCATGACGTCGTCGAATGCGTCTTTGTTGCGCCCGAAATGGGACGGGAACTGGAAAGCCGCCGCAAACTCGTCGTACACCTGCGAGATGGTCTGCATGCGCGCACCGCGAACGATGCGGACGACATAGTCGGCAGTGCGTAGGTCGCGTGCCAACTTGTCGAGGACTGCCGGGTCGGCCGGAAGAGCCACCGATCTGACATCCGATACCGGATCGAGCCATCGGTCCACATCGACGCGTCGTTGATCAGACATCAGCGAATCCTCGTGAAGTTGTCGTAATGGTCCAATGTGTACCAGGCGGAACCGTCGTTGCCGGTCACGATGCGCTCGGCATCACGGCCCTGGCCATTCTTCTTCGGATTCACGTCCCACTCCTGATAGACGACGCGGCCGCCGCCCGCACCGACCGCCGGCAACCGGCCCTCACTGTTGCGGAAGGTGATGCCGCCCTTGGTTCCTACCGAGTTCGCGGAGTCCGGCCAACGACCCGCGTCGATCTCGACCAGGGTCGCGAGGACGCGCGCTGGTGCATCGCTGCTCGATGCTTTTGCGGTCGTCTGTTTCGCAGTTGTCGTCGGTCCCGCACCGGGTTTCGGTTTCGCACTCGAGGTGACCGCAGTCTTCGAGGTACCAGTCCCTTGCGACGCGGCAGTTGCGTTCGATGATGCTGAACTGTCGGAATCTCGGGATGAGAGCACCAGTCCCAGCACAATCGCCACCACCGCGACGACAACGGTAACTATCGCTTTGAGTGTCTTGGCACTCGGCATATCGCGCTCCTACCGGTACGAGATGGTGACGGGAGCGTGATCGGACCAGCGCAGATCGTAAGACTCGGCGCGTTCCACCTCACCGGCCTTGGCGCGCTCGGCAAATGCGCGAGTGGATACCTGGTAGTCGATACGCCAGCCGGAGTCGTTGTCGAAAGCCTTACCGCGATACGACCACCACGAGTACGGTCCCTCGACATCGGGATGCAACGTCCGGAAGACGTCGACCCAGGGCGATGCCTCGGAGAAGAGGACGTCCATCCACTCACGCTCGCTGGGCAGGAATCCGGAAGACTTCTTGTTGCCCTTCCAGTTCTTCAGGTCTGCTTCCTTGTGCGCGATGTTCCAGTCGCCGCTGACAACGACGTGCCGTCCGAGTGTCTCGGCTTCTGATGCCGTGGCTGACAGGTGAGCTGCGAACGAGTTCATGAATCGTTCCTTCGCCTCCTGCTTCGGAGTTTCAGCTTCCCCCGTCGGCAGGTACAGGCTCGAAACCGTCAGATCAGCGAAGTCCGCCTCGATGTAGCGACCGGCGTCCTGAAATTCGTCATCCCCGAAGCCGATGCGGACGGCGTCAGCTTCGACGCGGGAGAGGATTGCCACACCGTTGCGTCCCTTCGCCGACGGCTCAGCCGAGACGAGGAACCATCCGTTCGACAAGGCAGGTTCGAGAGTCTCGTGCAACTGCTTGTCCGACGCCCGAGTTTCCTGGAGGCAGATGAAATCCGCGTCTGTCTTCTCGAGCCACTCGAGCATTCCCTTGCGGGCAGCGGCGCGAACGCCGTTGACGTTCACAGAGGTGATCGTGTGTGGCGCGAGAATGTGGGAGTCAGCTTTTTGAGGCACGGCAAGCACCGTAGCCGATGGTGCCGACGATCTTTCAGTTTGCTGCTCTACGCGCCATGATTACAGCCGCTGCCAGCACGACAAGTCCGGCGACGGCGAGTAGAGATCCGACTGCGGCAGGCGCGGTGTATCCGTATCCGGCCGCGATGACGACACCACCGATCCAGGCTCCGAAGGCGTTGGCGATGTTGAGTGCGGCATGGTTGAGCGAAGCTGCGAGAGTCTGAGCGTCTTCGGCGACGTCCATCAAACGCGTCTGCAGACCGGGGACCATCGACGAACCGGCCAGCCCGATCAGGAACACGAACACGAGAGCCGTGTATGGGTTACGGACCGCGAGAACAAAGATCGCCAGCACGATTGCGAGCGACGCCATCGAGATGAACAAGCCCTTCATGAGGGCGCGGTCGGCCAGGTATCCGCCGACGAAGTTACCGGCCACCATGCCCAGGCCGTAGAGCATGAGTGCCAATGGAATGAAGGAGGTTCCCAGCCCGGAGACGTCGGTCAGCGTCGTACTGATGTACGTGTACACCGCAAACATTCCGCCGAATCCGACCATGCCCACGATCAATGTCATCCACACCTGCGGACGGCCCAACGCCCCGAGTTCGGTGATCGGATTACTGGCGGGCATCGCGTCGAGTTGCGGAATCCAGATGAGCAGCGACAACACAGTTGCGACACCGATAACCGCGACCAGAGCGAAGGCACTACGCCACCCCACAGTTTGGCCGAGCCACGCTGCAACCGGAACGCCGACGACGTTGGCCACCGAGAGTCCCATCATCACCATGGCTACGGCTTTGGCACGCTTACCCGGCTCGGCCAGGTGCGCCGCGACCAACGCCGCCACACCGAAGTACGCGCCGTGAGGCAAACCGGCAACAAATCGAGCCAGCATCAGCGTCTCGTACGACGGCGCAAACACGGAAGCCGCGTTGCCGACGGTGAAGGCGATCATGAGGGCAATCAGCAGTGTGCGCCGTGGAATGCGCGCAGTGAGCGCTGCGAGCAACGGAGCGCCCACAACCACCCCGAGCGCGTACGCGGAGATCACGTGGCCGGCTGTGGGCTCGGAGACGCCTAGACCCGCTGCCATCTCGGGCAGTAGACCCATCGCGACAAATTCGGTAGTACCGATGCCGAATCCACCCAGCGCCAGCGCGACCATCGCCGCGCGCCGGCCGGAACGAACACCGGGAGAAATGGCGGGTGCGGAGGCGGCAGGCGAAGTCACTGGTCAATTGTTGTCTCGAGGGTGGTTGAACTTCCAAGTGAGAGCGGGTGAGTTCACTCACGTGAGAGCGCGAACACCCCGTAAAACGCATGATGGGACGCCCGGAAATCCGGACGTCCCATGCGATGAAGCTGTAAAACTAGCGTGCAGCCACCAAGCGGTGAAACTAGCGTGCAGCCATTGCCTTCTGCAGGTTCACATCGAGCGCACCGAGGAATTCTTCGGTGGTCATGTAGCCCTGGTCTCCGCCGACGAGCATGGCGAGGTCCTTGGTCATCTGGCCGGACTCGACGCTCTTGATGACAACGTCCTCGAGGGCCTGGGCGAACCCGATGACCTCAGGAGTGTTGTCGAGCTTGCCACGGTGCTCGAGTCCACGGGTCCACGCGAAGATGGACGCGATGGGGTTGGTCGAGGTGGGCTTGCCCTGCTGGTGCTGACGATAGTGACGCGTCACGGTGCCGTGAGCAGCCTCTGCCTCACAGGTCCTTCCGTCCGGTGTGAGCAGAACCGACGTCATGAGGCCGAGCGAGCCGAAGCCCTGGGCCACAGTGTCGGACTGGACGTCGCCGTCGTAGTTCTTGCATGCCCAGACGTAGCCGCCCTCCCACTTGAGTGCGGAAGCGACCATGTCGTCGATGAGGCGGTGCTCGTAGGTCAGACCTGCGGCATCGAACTCAGCCTTGAACTCAGTCTCGTAGATGTGCTGGAAGATGTCCTTGAAGGCACCGTCGTACGCCTTGAGAATGGTGTTCTTGGTGGACAGGTACACCGGGTAGTTCTGCTGCAGACCATAGGTGAGCGACGCGCGAGCGAAGTCACGGATGGAATCGTTGAAGTTGTACTGTCCCTGAACGATGCCGCCGTTCTCGGGGAAGTTGACCAGTTCGTGCTCGATCGGTGCGCTTCCGTCCTCAGGCGTGTAGGTGATCATCACCTTGCCGGGGCCGGGGACCTTGAAGTCTGTGGCGCGGTACTGGTCACCGAAAGCGTGACGGCCGATGATGATCGGCTTGGTCCAGCCCGGGACGAGTCGCGGAACGTTCGAGATGATGATCGGTGCGCGGAAGATCGTGCCGCCGAGAATGTTGCGGATCGTTCCGTTCGGGGAACGCCACATCTTCTTGAGGCCGAATTCTTCGACACGAGCCTCGTCCGGCGTGATGGTGGCGCACTTGACGCCCACGCCGTGCTTCTGGATCGCGTGCGCGGCGTCGATGGTGACCTGGTCATCCGTCTCGTCGCGGTATTCGATCCCGAGGTCGTAGTACTCGAGGTTCACATCGAGGTACGGATGGATCAACTTGTCTTTGATGAACTGCCAGATGATGCGTGTCATCTCGTCGCCGTCGAGTTCGACGACGGTGCCCTCAACCTTAATTTTGGACATGGGTGTTTCGCGTCCTCCTAGGAAGTTTCCCTGGTTACACGGTTGCGGTCACACTTTGTGAGTGGGTCCGCGATCGGTTCGATTATCAAATCTAATCGGTGTGGACTGATCCCGGGAGATGAGTCCCAAACAAGACAAGCGTACTGCTAGCCAGGAAAGTCGCAACCGGCAGCCCCTTCCCTTTGTCTCTACTGACCGGTAACTTTTACCTGCTAGTGGGCTACATCGCTTCGAACCACCACACGTAACGGCACGCACTTCGACCCGCGTCGTGCGCCGCCTTCACTCCCGGTAGAATTCGACTCGGTCATGAGTACCAGCGTCAAGCCCCGGCTCGCTGGACGGCAACCCTCCAACCGCGGTGGGGTGCCCCGGGTGATGACCAGGTCTCCTGAGGTGGGTCTGCGCACGTGCGCATCCACTGCATTTTCAGGCGACAAGCGCGGGTCCGACAGGGACGGACCCCAGACCGGGCCGAGCCCTACGGAGGTTTTTCAGTATGTGTCGCACTTGTAGATAGGCCCCAGCACGGGGCGGCGATCATTCGCCCCCGTCCGACATCTATCCGTCTGACCACTGGAGTACAAAAATGACCGACAACACCGCTGACTGGTCCTTCGAAACCAAACAGGTCCACGCCGGCCAAACCGCAGACACCGCCACCAACGCGCGCGCACTGCCCATCTACCAAACCACCAGCTACGTCTTCGACAACACCGACCACGCAGCAGCCCTCTTCGGCCTCACCGAACCCGGCAACATCTACACCCGCATCATGAACCCCACCCAAGACGCCGTCGAACAACGCATCGCCGCCCTCGAAGGCGGAGTCGCCGCACTCCTCCTCTCCTCCGGCCAAGCCGCCGAAACCCTCGCCATCCTCAACGTCGCCGAAGCCGGCGACCACATCGTCGCCTCCCCCTACCTCTACGGCGGCACCTACAACCTCCTGCACTACACCCTGCGCAAACTCGGCATCGAAACCACCTTCGTCGAAAACCCCGACAACCTCGACCACTGGGCCGACGCCATCCGCCCCAACACCAAAGCATTCTTCGGCGAAACCATCGCCAACCCCAAAAACCACATCCTCGACATCCCCGGCATCAGCGCCGTAGCCCACAACCACGGCCTCCCCCTGATCGTCGACAACACCGTCGCCACCCCCTATCTGCTGCGGCCCTTCGAACACGGCGCCGACATCGTCGTCCACTCCGCCACCAAATACCTCGGCGGACACGGCACCGCCATCGCCGGCGTCATCGTCGACGGCGGCACCTTCGACTGGACCCAAGGCCGACACACCAACTTCACCACCCCCGACCCCAGCTACCACGGCGTCACATTCGCCGACCTCGGCGCACCCGCCTACGCCCTCAAAGCCCGCGTCCAACTACTCCGCGACCTCGGCACCGCCGTCGCCCCGTTCAACGCGTTCCTCATCGCCCAAGGCATCGAAACCCTGTCCCTGCGCATCGAACGCCACGTCGCCAACGCCCAACAAGTCGCCGGCTTCCTCGAAAACCACCCCACCGTCGCGTCCGTCTCCTACGCCGGACTGCCCTCCTCACCGTGGTACGAACGCGGAAAGACCTTGGCCCCCAAGGGCACCGGCGCCATCGTCACCTTCGAGCTGCCCGGCGGCGTCGACGCCGGCAAGAAGTTCGTCAACGCCCTCACCCTGCACAGTCACGTCGCCAACATCGGCGACGTCCGCTCCCTCGTCATCCACCCCGCGTCGACGACGCACTCGCAGCTCACCCCCGAAGAGCAGCTCGCCGCCGGCGTCACCCCCGGCCTGGTACGTCTCGCTGTCGGTATCGAAGGTATCGACGACATCCTCGCCGACCTCGAAACCGGCCTGGCAGCGGCGGCAACGTCGTGACGGTCAACGAAGTACAGCCCAGAATCGACCTCCTGCCGCCGTCCGGCGGCCAGATGGCGATCATCAACATCGGATCAGTTCAACTCGAGAGCGGCGAGGTACTGCCTTCTGTCTCGCTCGCCGTTCAACGGTGGGGGGAGCTGGCACCGAACCACGACAACGTCGTGCTGGTCGAGCATGCGCTGACCGGCGACTCGTATGTCACCGGCCCGGTAACGGACACTCAGCCCTCCCCCGGCTGGTGGAACGGGATGGTCGGCCCCGGCGAACCCATCGACACAGGCGAATGGTGTGCCATCGCGACCAATGTCCTGGGCGGTTGCCGAGGCACTACGGGTCCGAGTTCCCTTGCCGAGGACGGCAAACCGTGGGGCAGCCGATTCCCAGGAATCTCCATCCGCGATCAGGTCAATGCCGAGAAGCAGCTGTTCGATCTCCTCGGCATCGACCGGCTTGCATCGGTTGTCGGCGGATCGATGGGCGGAATGCGCGCTCTCGAATGGGCGGTGTCATACCCCGACAACCTGCTCTCCGCCTTGATTCTGGCAACGGGTTCACGCGCGACTGCTGATCAAATCGGTACGCAGACAACACAAATCGCAGCCATCATGTCCGATCCTGATTGGCAGGGCGGTGATTATCACGGGACCGGGCGATCACCTCGTGCGGGACTCCGCATCGCGAGGCGCATTGCGCACCTCACCTACCGTGCCGAAGCCGAACTCGATGCTCGTTTCGAGAACGCCGCCGAGGGAAACGAAAACCCTTGGAACGGTGGACGGTACGCCGTGCAGAGCTACCTGGAGCATCAGGCCGACAAGTTGGTGGAGCGTTTCGATCCCAGCACGTACATACTGCTGACCGACGCCGTGAATCGCCACGACATCGGCCGGGGACGCGGTGGCGTCGCTGCTGCCTTGGCATCGATCACCGTGCCGGTTGTTGTTGGCGGAGTCGATTCCGATCGTGCGTACCCGCTGCGCCTTCAGGAAGAAATGGCAGCGGGAATCCCGAAGTGCACCGGCCTCGAAGTTCTCAACTCCAAGGACGGTCACGACGGTTTTCTCACGGAAGCCGGCGCCGTAGCCGAACTGTTGCGTCGGACAATGGAATTAGCTCGCTCGTCGCGCTGAGCACTCAGCTTCCGGTCAGACTCCCCAGCGATCCGCTTCCCGTCGGTGCGGCCTCGGTTTGTGAGTCCAGGGCCACCGAATGGTACGCACCGGCGGCGATTGCGGTATAGCCGCCGCCGGTCGGGAGCGCGTCGAACTGCCCGTTCTCGTTGTTCCCCCACACGACGATGTGACCGTCGGCGGTCAACGCCACTGAATGCCGGAAGCCGACGGCGATCGCAGTGAAACCGCCCTCCTGCGGTATCTCGTTGAGCTGTCCGTAGTCGTTGTTCCCCCATCCGACTATGTGACCGTCACCGGTCAGCGCAAGAGTGTTGTCTTCACCGGCTGCGATCGCAGTAAAGCCACCACCGGCCGGAAGTCCGTCACGCTGACCTTCGTTCTCGCCACCCCACATGGTGACGTGACCGTCGGAAGTCAATGCCACCGAATGAAAGTTGCCGGCGGCAATCGCACGGAACCCGCCTGTAGTCGGGATACCGTCACGCTGCTTGAATTCCTTACTTCCCCAGGTCACGATCTTGCCTTCGGGGGTCAACGCCAGAGCGTGGTATGTACCGGCAGCGATTCTGGTGAAACCGCTGCGTACCGGCAGGTCCTCCTGCTGCCGGAATTCCGTGCTTCCCCACGCGGCGATGCGACCATCGGCGGTGAGCGCTACGGCATGATCCTCACCCGCCGCGATTGCGGTGAAGCCACCACCGGTCGGCACGTTCTCACGTTCCCCCCACGCGCTCTGTCCCCACGCGGCTATGCGACCGTCGGCCGTCAAGGCGACCGAATGATGGTCACCGGCAGCGATCGCGGTAAAACCGCCACGGGTCGGGAGTCCGTCACGCTGACTTTCGGTGGTTCCACCCCACATCGCGATGTGTCCGGTATTCCCGACCGGGACTCCGACCGGCGCAGCAACAGCAACGGTGGCCGTGGCGAGCGCCAAGACACCGACCGCGAAAACCGCAGCCAGACTTCGAAAGTGTGGACTTGAGAAAGCTTTCCGTCGTTTCATACTGTCCTCGTTCGTGAGCCCCCGCGCCCTCTGACGCTGCGGACAATGCTAACCAGTTACCCAGCCGAAACATCACAATACGGCCAGAGCGGATTTATCGCATCCCGTCAATGTCGGGAAAACCACACCTGATCAGCGTGTTTTCGCGGCGAATCCATTGGCGCCCGGTCACTGATCCCAGCTAACATCGGCGACCGTGACTCAACCGCGCCCTGATCGACTGCAGGCAACCTACCTGCCGGAACACATGGCGTTCGCATTCTGGGGTGTCGCTGATCCGGCTGGTGAACTCGCAACTCTGGGACTTCCGGTCGGAACTCCGGCCACCTACCGAATGGCAGTTCCGATCGACGATGTCATCGCGGCGACCGACGTCGCGGTTCAAGTGATCGAGTTCGCCGAAGCAGTGCAGTCGTTGCGGACGTTACGTGAAGATCAACCCGGAATCGGCGAGTCCGTGCTCGCCTGGAAGCGAGTGATCGACACCCGCGAACTGCAGTCCATGCCCACGGCGGCGCACGCCTCGCTCTACCGCGACCACACCGTCGTCAAGAGTGCGACGTCGACTGCGACGCACTTCATTCACTCGCTGACCGTCCGCGACAAACTCGATCACGCCCGGATACAGGCGACTCTGCGTCCCTATCAGATTCAGGGAGTGGCCTGGTTGACAGCGCTAACCGAGTCCGGCGGCGGCATCCTCGCCGACGAAATGGGACTGGGCAAGACTTTGCAAGCCATTTCGATGATCGCAATCAGGGCCGCCGACGGTTCCCACCTCGTCGTCTGTCCCACCTCGGTGATCGGAAACTGGCGACGCGAGATCAACCGATTTGCACCGCATCTCACCCTTGTGGTCCACCACGGGGCAAACCGGTGTCTTCCCTCAGATCTTGCTCCGGGTACCGTCGTCCTCACCAGCTACAGCGTCTTGCGTTCGGATTCAGAGCAATTGGAGCGATTCCGGTGGGCCTCGGCGATCTTCGACGAGGCTCAGCAAATCAAGAATCCGTCGTCGTTGGCAGCACAGGCTGCGGCCCGTTTGAGTGCTGACGTGAAAGTAGCGATGACCGGAACACCGGTCGAGAACCGTCTCGAAGAACTGTGGTCATTATTCCAGGTAGCCAATCCCGGCGTTCTGGGGACTCGAGCGCGATTCCGGCAGCGCTTTGCCGTCCCGATCGAAACGGGCCGCTCTGCATCTGCCGCAACACGATTGACGACGATCATCGAACCCTACGTACTGCGCCGAACCAAAGATGCTGTTGCCAAGGATCTTCCACCGAAACAGTTCTCCACCGTCGAATGCACCGTGACGTCGGAGCAAGCACGAATCTACCGAGCCGCGGTGGCGGATGCATTCGACACCGGACTGGGAACCGGAATCACGCGGCGCGGCAACGTCCTTGCCCTTCTGACCACTCTCAAGCAGGTGTGCAATCACCCCGCGCAGGTCACCGGCGATACCGACGATATGCACGGACGGTCCGGAAAGTTTGATCGTGCAACCGAAATGCTGGCCGAGATCGTCGACGACGGTGATCGCGCACTCGTGTTCACCCAGTACCGAACTATGGGTGAGCTGTTATCGAAGCACCTCGGATCAGAGTTGGGTATCAGCGACGTTCCGTTCCTGCACGGCGGCTTGAGCGTTGCGAAACGTGATGAGATGGTCGAAGCTTTCCAGACGGACGACGAGTCGTCGCCGGTACTCATCCTGAGTTTGCGCGCCGCCGGATTCGGCCTCAACCTCACCCGTGCAAACCATGTCGTCCACTACGACCGCTGGTGGAATCCGGCCGTCGAAGATCAAGCCACCGACCGCGCACACCGCATCGGTCAGCAGCGCACCGTCAACGTCCACACCCTGGTCACCGGAGGAACCGTCGAGGATCATATCGCCGCCATGCACGAGTCGAAACGGGCCGTAGCCGCATCGATTTCAGGCAACTCCGAAGCGGCACTCGCCGATCTTCCGGATTCCGAGTTGCGTGAACTCCTCGAACTCGACGGTGCGGTGATCATCTGATGGCCAACGAGTTCGGAGTGACAGCGTGGGGCCGGGTGTGGTTGCGAACCGTGGAACAAACAACGTCCTCGAAGCCGAACCCTTCGCTGCCGACCGCACGCACCCTGGCGCGCAATGGCGCGGTAACGCTGACGGACATCTCCGCCGGAAACGTCTCCGGCACGGTCACTGCCAAGGGCAAGACATCGACTGTTGTTGTCACCGTGCCACTCTGGGAGAAGAAGGAATCCGACGCCGCCCAGCGCCTGCTGAAGTCAGCCGGCGTGAAGAACCGGTCCGTGTCGACCGGGGAGCTGCCGGACAGCGTCGTCGCAGATCTTCGCGCTCTCGATATTGCTGTCGCCGTGAGCATTTCCGAATGCACAGCCACGTGCGATTGCTCCGGAAAACGCTCACCGTGTGTTCATCATCTTGCCGTGCTGTACGCATTGGCCGGCAGGATCGACGAGGAGCCTGCACTGGCCGTCACACTCCGCAGCAAACGTCGGACAGCGCGCCGATCTGCTGCCGCACAGACGCAGAGTGAGTGGATTCCTCTATACGAGATAGATGTATCGACGTTCTACGGAAGCTGACTGCTCACTCAGTCTGTCCCGAGCGGATCGATCGTCAACGCCAGCATGACGATCAATGCGCCCATGACACCCATCGCTGCGGTGTCGAACTTCTTGCCGCGCACGGCAAGAAGTCCGACGCGTTCCTCCGACACAAACCATCGCGCAATAGCACCGATGATGACCGCCACTCCCAAAACCAGAGAGCCACGGCGCCACCGATCGGCCAGGACAAGAACAAAAGCTGCTGCGATCACGGTGAGAACCACGATCATGGGCAGATTCTTCTTCACGAGGCCGACCGGTGAGGTCATGAGATTCAGGCTCCGGCCAGGACTCGCTCGGCACGCTCGACCACGTTGGTGATCAGGAACGCACGCGTCAACGGGCCCACGCCACCGGGATTGGGTGAGACGAAGCCGGCAACCTCGTTGACGTCGGCGGCAACGTCGCCACGCAATCCGTCGTCGGTGCGACTGACACCGACGTCGAGAATCGCGGCACCGGGCTTGACCATGTCAGCCGTGATCAGTCCGGGTACACCGGCCGCTGCGACGATGATGTCGGCGCGGCGAACTTCGGCAGCCAGATCACGAGTTCCGGTGTGGCAGAGCGTAACTGTGGCGTTTTCACTGCGGCGCGTCAGGAGCAGGCCGATGGGGCGGCCGACGGTGATTCCGCGTCCGACGACAACAACGTGGGCGCCGGCAATCGGGACCTCGTAGCGGCGCAGGAGGTGCAGGATTCCACGCGGAGTGCAGGGCAGTGGAGCTTCCTTACCCAGAACCAACCGTCCGAGGTTCACCGGGTGCAGACCGTCTGCATCCTTGTCGGGATCGATGCGCTCGAGGGCAGCGTTCTCGTCGAGGTGCTTGGGCAGCGGCAACTGCACGATGTAACCGGTGCACTCGGGGTTGGCGTTGAGCTCGTCAATAGTGGCGTTGAGTTCTTCCTGCGTGATGTCCGCAGGAAGGTCGCGTCGCAAGGAATTGATGCCGACCTTGGCGCAGTCGTTGTGCTTACCGCGCACGTAGGCAGCAGATCCTGGATCGTCGCCTACGAGAATGGTGCCCAAGCCGGGCGTGATGCCCGCTGCTTTCAGGGCGCTCACCCGCACCTTCAGGTCTTCGAAGATTTCGTCGCGGGTAGCTTTGCCGTCGAGGATCGTTGCAGTCACGGCGACCATTGTTCCAGGTTGAGGTCGGTGAGTGACAACGGCTCCGGAACTACGCGACCCACCGGTGCTTCTTCGCCCCGTCGCACCCGACGATTATTCCCGGTTGAGGGCCTTTCAGTCGACACTCCTGCAGAGTTTCGGGTCACACCAGCACACGAGAAGTGGAGAGTTCCCGCGAGAGGGCCGGCATCCGTAACTGGGAGGGATTGACGTTGTGCGTCTCCTTGATACCCATCCGCAGATACGCGACAGAAGGTGCCCCCGAGATCCGCGCGATCTCGGCGAGCGACAGGTCCGAGCGTCGAGGATCCTGCAGCAGGTCCACGGCGCAGTCGATCCTTCGCGATCGGATCATTTGCGCCACCGACCGGGAATGTGGCTCGAATGTCCGATGCAACGTGCGCACCGAGGTGCCCAGACGTCTCGCGAGCGATTTCACCGTCAATTCGGGGTCTGTGTAGTCCTTGGAAATAACTGCGAGCGCATCCCGGAATAGTCCGGCCGAGGGCTGAAGAACTACTCCCTCAGCCTCCATGAAAGAAACCGTCGGTGCATTGGCGACGCAGGATTCGACAAATAGATGCCCGGAATCACCGTGGGTCGGGGGCGCGAAATCTTCTGTATCCCCCACCAGCTCAACCCGATCCTGGGAAAGCCACCGATCGCCGACAACCCACCCGGCAGCACCGATCCGGGAGAATATCGATTCCGCTTTCCTCTGATGCCCCTCGCTTGATTGCGTGGAATCGTCCTCGAGCCAGCCGAATCGATGCGCGTAGATGGCGTGAGCGCGAGCCCGATCGAGAGGCGGAATCGAAAATTTCTCGTCGGCGCCAAGCGCCTGTGGCAGCGCCGCCCGGGCCTCGTGCAGCGTGCGGGCGGTGAGCAGTCGTCCACGCCCGATTGCCGCGTTAGTGGTGGCCGGCTGAGATCGCGACGCCGTCCTTGACTCCAGATACCGGAGCACCCGCTCCGCCTCCGCGGGGTTGTTGGCGACCATCTGAGCCTCGACCAGATCGACGTAGCGCTGGACCTGCCAGTGGTCCGTCGCGGCGCCGAGGAGGTCAATGCTCTGCTCCAACAGCGAAATCGCCGTGTTTGCATCGCCTTTCATGAGGGCAATCTGCCCCAGGGACCACAAAAGCCTGGATTCGAACCCCGGATTCGCCCGTCGATGCGGATGCGTCAGCCCGGCCTCCGCCAGATCGGCGGCGTCGGTGAAGCGTCCCGCCAGCCCCAGGAGCTGAACCCCCTGGCAGAGCCGCAGCATGTGCAGGAAGTTCCGCCGGGGCAGTACGCGCTGCGCCTCGTCCCACATTTGCTGCGCGGCGTCGACCGTCCCGGAGAACATCTCGTTGTCCACCTTCAGCGTGAGGGACACCACCTGCTCCAAGGGCGCGGACATGTGATGCAGGATGCGGTCGAAGAGGGTTTCCGCCTCCTGAAATCGGCCCACCTGAGACAGGAAAGTTGCCGTCTCCGACACCAGGCGAAACTCCAGCGGCTGACGCAGGTCGAGCTTGGGCAGCGGATGGAGCGAGCCGGAATCCGCCGCGTCCTGCGCCATACGATGGTCGACCATTGCGGACAACGCGACTCTACGAGTGCTCGGGACGCCCACCAAGGAGAGGACTCGGTGCGCTTCAACTTCCTCGTGGCGGAACAAGTGAAAAAGCGCGGTGGTATTCGATAGGTTGGCGGCGGCATCCGGGCATCGCTCGGAGAGTTCAGAGACGATGTGACACATCATCTCGCCGTCCAGCGGCTCGTCCAGCAGGAATCGAATCTGCATTCGGAGTGTGGCGACTGTGCCGGCCTCCGCCGGGGACAGCTCATGCCGTTCGGTCTGCTGCGCGAACCACTCGACGTCGTGGAAGTACCCGCCGGCCATCGCGATCTCGACCCCGCGGACCGCCAACCGTGCGGCGCTCGCGTCGGGCGAAGTCTTGATCAGCGTGCGCAGAATATGGAGGAGCTGTGACACGTCGCCCGCCCTCTCCAACTCCCCAATCAGGCCAAGCGCCACCTCTACTGGTTCGGTCGCCGGGCTGCTCGCCACCAACTGAACGGCCGCGCCGAAGACTGGCCGCCGCCGCAACACGGCGCACGCGTTCATCTGTTGGCGGCAGGTGGCCCGGAGCTTCGACGGGGCGATCTGATAGATCGCGGCACGGTCCAGGTTGTTGGCGATGCGCACTTCGTGGCCAATTGAGCTCAGGTATCCCGATTCGACGAGATCGGCCAACTGCTCCTCGGCGCCGCCTGGCTGATCTTGCGTCGCACCGATGATGTGCAGCAAATGCTCCGGTTCCAGGGTCTGAGCAACCGACATCGTCAGCAACGCCAGACGCTGCAACTCCGTGATCCGGGAGAACACCTCCCGCCAACGGTTCATCCGGCTCGGCGCCACGGCGACCGGCCAGGACAGGGCGGCAATGCCGCGCAGCTGTTCGACGCTCGCCTGCTCGCACAGCTCACGAAGGTCGACGGGGTTGCCGCGGCAGCTCCGGTGCAGCTCCGTCAGAGTGTCCAGCGGTGGGCGATGTCCGATGAAGGACTCGACGAGATCCCCCGACTCCTCCAGAGTCAACGTGTAAATCGGAAGCTGCGGGAGCGAGCGAAACTCGGTCTCCCCTTCGCCGCAGACGAGGATGCCGAATACCGGCAGATTCGCGAGGCGCCGCGCCACGTAGCCAAGAACCGATCGACATGAGGCGGAAAGCAGATCGGCATCGTCGACAACGATCAGCAGCGCATGGTTTTTGAAGTCATGGGAGGCGAGGGCGCGGAGGATGATGTCGCCGATTGCCGGCGCCCACTCATGTCCGGCCACGTCGATACCGACGTCCGACAATGCGGCGATCTCCGATGTGCTGACACCAAGGTGAGTAAAGAGCGGATGGAAGACGGTGGCCATCGCGAAGTCGGTATGGCGGGTCCCCGCGATGAACACGGTCGGCCCCACATGCGTCCATGTCACGTCATCCATGAAGCGGGAACGTCCGGTGCGCCGCGGCCCCGTCACGACGAGCGCGGATCCATAGCGCGCCCGAGCCTTGCCTATTCCATCGCTGACCTGCCGAAAGGCCTGAGCCCGCCCATAGGCGCGCTGACCAGATTCGATAAACAACCCGATTGCTCCTCAAGAACCACCTCTCCGGTTTTGCGTGTCAAAAGGTCACAACTAAGCGACCTCCGCATGCGACGACCCGATTCGTCGCTCCCGAAGATATTGCTGATATTGGCCGTCGGCTGCCACAAATGTCAAGCCTGTAATTGTAAAAAAACGACAATCATGTTTCAGAAGATCCTCTTAGGGGCGTCGATAAAACAGTGGAGTCCCTTTCAATCACAGAATTAGACAACACCCAGTTAATTCCGGCGCAACCACTGCCCGGTCAAGCGCCCGGCCGGCCGTCGCTGATCTTTGCAGCGACAGCCCCACCCCCGCATCTCGGCCACCTCCACGGAACAATTCATCCCGTCTCGCCCCTCGCCACCGGACCGTTGCGCTATGCCTTCCGCCCCGGGGACCCCACCATAAATTGACTGGTCAAAAGGCCCCGTAGCCCCGAATTTCGGTAGCCGTTGTCTGGAGTCCCGGCCGGCGGATCGGCTCGGGCAACGTGCAATTCGTGCCAAGATGGCGCATTTTCATCCTCCAAAATTGGCACGCTTGTGCAATTTTGTGCCTGCCGCCTGCAATCCTGCGCCAGAGCCCCCGAGTGATCAAGATGCGCCGATAGCCTCTTATCCACGCTGTGCCGCAAACCGCTACAGCACCTACATCAGAGCGTTCGATGTGGCTTCCGAATTTAATCCCCCACGTTGAATCGAATTTCCTACGAGTTCGATCCAGTCATATTTCGAACCAATCTAGACGCACCACACAACTTCTTGAAAGGAGTTGAATTGTCCAGTCACATACACAAAAGAGTGGGCGCCCTCCGGCGCGCTACCACGGCCGCGGCACTAACCGCCTCGATGCTGCTATCCATGACGGCATTCACCGCTGGAGTGTTCGCGCCGGCTGCCTCTGCGGCGCCGGCCCAGCCGACGTTCTCCTGCGACAACTTCGGGTACCTGTTCCAAACTGTCAAGAAAGACTCGACAGTGCACCAGGTAAACCTGACCAGCGGCGCCGCGACACTGGTGGGAAACACTCCACATTCGGTCAACGGCGTCGGCTACAACGTTCTCGACGAGTACATGTACGGCACGAACGGAGGCATTCTTTACCGCATCGGCTCTGACTTGTCCATGACTGCGCTACCGCCCATCCCCGAACTCGCGGGCCAGGGTTTTGCCGTTGGCGACATCGACACTGTGGGGCGTATGTGGATCGTCGGCAACAGCGGGAGCAGCGACAAATGGGCCTCGATTGATCTGGTACCGGGCTCACCGACCTACGGCACCGTCATCAACACTGGCCCGAACGCTCAGCTATCGGATATCACGGACTGGGCTGCCATCGGCAACGCGCTGTACGGAGTCAAAAGCGACGGCACCGGGGTGCTTCGCTTCGACATGACCACGCACGCCATCGATACCCTCCCGATCTCAGGGCTCACTGAAAGGGGGCGCTACGGCGCAGCGTATGCGGACTCCAAGGGCCGCCTTTGGGCCTCGCACAACGACTCGGGCGCGATCTGGCGAATCAACATCAAGAATCAAACCGCGGTCAAGATGTCCGACGGCCCCACATCGAGCGGGAACGACGGTGCGCGGTGCTCCACAGCCGAGATCCCCTCGCTGATTGTGGAAAAGCAGATCAACGGCGGCCGTGTCGACGCCACGGATCAGTTCACTGTCGCAATCCGAAGCGCCCAGGGGCAGCCTCTGACCGAGGCGACGACGGCCGGCAGCGGAAATAACGTGTCCACCACGGACTGGCCGGTGATGAATGGCTACTCGTACCAGATCACCGACACCATCGCCCCCGGCTCAGCGAGCCCGATGTCGAAATATAGGGCCGAGATCGCCTGCACCAACCTGCGGACAGGCAGTGCGGCGGCGACCACCGGTACCGGACCATGGACGCTGGCAGTCTCCACGAACGACAGTTTCTCGTGCGTGGTGACGAACACGAACGGTACCTCCAAACCCACGGTGTCGATCACGAAGTCCTCCGACACCACGGCGATCACGGCCGTCGGCCAGAAGGTCCCCTATAAGTTCGAGGTCAAGAACACCGGCAACGTTGCCGCCAAGGACATTACGGTCATCGACCGGCAGACCGCTCCCGCCGAGGACAAGAACCTCAGCCCGATCAGCTGCCCCGCGACCACCCTGGACCCGGGCAAGTCCATGACCTGCACCGCCGAATACACAGTCTCCCAAGCCGACTACAACCACGGCAAGATCAAGGACGTCGCCACCATGACGTCCAAGGATCCGGGCAACACCCCGATCGTCACGCCCCCGTCGGAGAAGGAGATCCCCGTCGTCGGCGGCAATGCCACGGTGTCGATCACGAAGTCTTCCGACACCACGGCGATCACGGCCGTCGGCCAGAAGGTCCCCTATAAGTTCGAGGTCAAGAACACCGGCAACGTTGCCGCCAAGGACATCACGGTCATCGACCGGCAGACCGCTCCCGCCGAGGACAAGAACCTCAGCGTGCTCAGCTGCCCCGCGACCACCCTGGACCCGGGCAAGTCCATGACCTGCACCGCGGAATACACAGTCTCCCAAGCCGACTACAACCACGGCAAGGTCAAGGACGTCGCCACCCTGACGTCCAAGGATCCCGGCGGCACCCCGATCACCACGCCCCCGTCGGAGAAGGAAATCCCCGTCGTCGGTGGCAAGGGTGACGTCTCCATCCTCAAGTCCACCGACACCAAGGAGATCACGGCCGTCGGACAGAAGGTCCCCTACAAGTTCGAGGTCACCAACAAGGGCACTGTGACCGCCAAGGACATCAAAGTCACCGACAAGCAGACCGCACCCGCCGAGGACAAAAACCTCAGCCCGATCAGCTGCCCCGCCACCACCCTGGACCCGGGCAAGTCCATGACCTGCACCGCGGAATACACAGTCTCCCAGGCCGACTTCGACCACGGCAAGATCAAGGACGTCGCCACCATGACGTCCAAGGATCCGAGTGACAAGCCGATCACCACGCCCCCGTCGGAGAAAGAAATCCCCGTCGTCGGCGGCAAGGCTGACGTCTCCATCCTCAAGTCCACCGACACCAAGGAAATCAAGAACGTCGGCCAGAAGGTCCCCTACAAGTTCGAGGTCAAGAACAACGGCACCTTGACCGCCAAGGACATCAAGGTCACCGACAAGCAGACCGCACCCGCCGAGGACAAGAACCTCAGCGCGATCAGCTGCCCCGCCACCACCCTGGACCCGGGCAAGTCCATGACCTGCGCCGCCGAATACACGGTCTCCCAGGCCGACTTCGACCACGGCAAGGTCAAGGACGTCGCCACCGTCACCAGTAACAACCCGGGCGGCACACCGATCGTCACGCCCCCGTCGGAGAAGGAAATCCCGGTCGTCGGCGCCGTGACATCGATGACGGTCGCCAAGTCCTCCACCGCCAAGGACATCACGTCCGTCGGCCAGAAGGTGCCTTACAAGTTCACGGTGAAGAACACCGGCAACGTCACGCTCAACAACGTGAACGTGCAGGACACACAGGTCACACCCGCCGACAATAAGAACCTGAGCAAGGTTGTCTGCCCGGCAACCTCCTTGGCTCCGGGCCAGTCCACGGACTGCTCGGCCGAGTACACCGTCTCGCAGGCCGATTTCGATCATGGCTCGGTCACGGACATAGCGGAGGCCACGGCGAAGGCGCCAATGAACATCGACGTCGTGAGCAACGAGTCGACTCTCAGCGTCGGCGTGACCGGTGCCGAAGGCGCGCTCAAGATCGTCAAGTCCTCGACCGCGACGGCGATCACCGGTGCCGGCCAGAAGGTGCCCTACACCTTCGACATCACCAACACCGGCAACGTGACCATGAAGAAAATCAAGGTCACCGACAAGCAGACCGCTCCCGCCGAGGACAAGAACCTCAGCCCGATCGTCTGCCCCGGAACCGAGCTGGCACCGGGCAAGTCGATGAAGTGCACCGCCGAGTACACGGTCTCCCAGGCCGACTTCGATCACGGCTCCATCAAGGACGTGGCGACGGCGACAGGCGAGGATCCGAAGGACACTCCGGTGACCACCCCGCCGGGCGAGAAGGAGATCGTCTCCTCGGGAGCCAATCCCTCACTGGCAGTAGTGAAGTCGTCGACTGCTACCGAGATCACGGGTCCGGGACAGAAGATTCCGTACGCCTTCCAGGTCACCAACAACGGCAACGTGACCATGAAGGACATCAAGGTCGAGGACACCCAGGTCGCACCCGCCGACAACAAAAACCTGAGTCCGGTCACCTGCAAGGAGACCACTCTGGCTCCCGGCATCTCCACCACGTGCAACGCGGAGTACACCGTCTCCCAGGCGGACTACGACCACGGCAAGCTCGCCGACACCGCTGTCGCCACCGGCAAGTCCCCCAAGGGCGAGCCTGCGACGAGCCCACCGGCGGAGAAGGAAATCACCGCGACGGGCACCAACCCTGATCTGGCAGTCGTGAAGTCGTCGAAGACGGCCGCGATCAGCGAGGTCGGCCAGGTTGTTCCCTACACGTTCTCGGTGACCAACACCGGTAACGTGACTATGAAGGATCTCAAGGTCACCGATGAGCAGATCGCTCCCGCCAACCCGGCGAACCTGACCGAGGTCAAGTGCCCAGAGTCCTCGCTGGCCCCCGGCAAGTCGATGGACTGCACGGCGGAGTACCGCGTGGCCCAGGCTGACTTCGACCACGGCAAGCTCGTCGACGCGGCAGTCGCGTCGGGCACCTCGCCCCAGGGCGATCCGGTGCTGACCCCCGCATCGGAGAAGGAGATCACCACCACCGGCGGCAAGGCTGAGCTCACCGTGGTGAAGTCCTCGACCGCGACCGAGCTTCCGCGCGTCGGCGAGAAGATCCCCTACGAGTTCCTGGTGATCAACACCGGAAACCTCACGGTGAATGACGTGAAGATCACCGATGAGCAGGTCGCCCCCGCCGAGGCTAAAAACCTCAGCGCGGTCAGCTGCCCCGAGCCCTCCCTGGCACCGGGCAAGTCCATGACCTGCACCGCCGAGTACACGACATCCTTCGTGGACAAGCTCTACGGCTCCGTCACCGACCGGGCAATCGCCACGGGCACGACCGTCCAGGGCGATCCCATCGAAAGCAAGCCTTCCGAGAAGATCATCAAGCGCAAGGGCTTGCCCAACATCCTGCCTCTGCCCATCCCGATCCCCATCCCGGGTGGCGACGGCGGACTGGGCTCCCTGAACCCGGGCGGATCGCTTGACGGCGGGTCGTCCAACGGCCAGCCGGCCAACGGCGGCGGTGGCGACAACGGCGGTAACACCGATGGCGGCAACGCCGGTGGCAACGGCAACGGCGGCAACACCGGTGGCGGTAACGATGTCGGTGGCAACACCAGTGGCGGCAACGTCGCCCAGTCCGGCAACGGCAACGGCAACGGATACGACGGCAACGGCGCACGGATTGACTCCGGCGGCGGCGCGGGCGAATCCGGCGTGAACACCGGTCTTCTCGTGGCGGGCGGTGTGGTCTTGCTGGCCGCACTGGCCCTCGGCGGAGTGCTCCTCCGTCGCCGAAACGCTAGTGAGTAATCACCACCTGAGTTAGTCAGCAGAACTAGGGCGGGTCGTAGCGGAAGCTACGACCCGCCTTATGCCGTCTGCTAGGGAATGCCTTCTAGATGTCCACAACCAGTCCGTGCGCCGACGCGTACGACACCGCCTGCATCAGTTCGATCTTGGCGTTTCCGACTGTGGCGGAAGTCCACAGACTCGCGTCGATACGTGCGCCCCGCAGGTCTGCACCCTCAAGCTTGAGACCGCCGGTCCGAGCACCGGTGAGATCTGCGGACGCAAGAATTGCGCCTCGCATATCCGTGCGGACGAGGTTCGCTTCGCGGAACCGGCAGGACGTGAAGTCGATCTTGCGCAGGTCGGCGCCGCCCAGAGCGGTGAGCGAGAAGTCGACCTCTTCGAGGGTCAGTGGCCGGATCCGGCACCCCTCGAAGGTTGAACCCATCAAACTGCAGTTGCGGAAAGTGCTGTGCCACAGGCTTGTCCGAGCAAAGTTGCATGACCGGAACGCCGTTCCGACGTGAACGGACTCCCCCAAATCGGTTCCGGTGAAATCACAATCGGTGAAGACCACGGACTCCGTCTTGATGCCCGTCAGGTCTGCATCGCGGAAATTGCAATTGGTGAATGTGCGCTGACTCCAGGTCTGGCCGGACAAACGCGCATCGGAATAGTCTTCGCCGACGATGTCGGTTTCTTCGGGGAGCATGACCTACATACTGCACCGAAGCACCGACACCGCCTCAAGCGACTACTTGTCGCAAGCTATTCCGTCGTTGTCGCGATCAAGCTTCGGCGCGTATCCGGGTTCACCCCGGTAGATCGGTGCCGCACCAGCCGCCTTCACTTCCGTGCAGTTCGCGTAGTACACGCTGGCATTCGGCGCTTTGGCAGGCGGCGGAACATACGCGGGTTCGGTCGTCGGCGGTGGCACATAGGCCGGTGCCGGCGGAACGTAAGGCGTCGTCGTAGTCGCTTGCACCTGTGGGACCAACGGCATCGGTGCGACGGTCGTTGTTGTCGGCGGGACTGTGGTGGTGGTCGGCGGAACCGTCGTCGTAGTCGTGACCTTCGTCGTTGTTGCAGTCGTAGTTTTCGTCGTAGTCGCGGCCACTGTCGTAGAAGAGGTCACTACGGGCTTCGTCGACCCTTCGGACTCCCCTGATCCGCCGGCAACTCCGATCGCCACGAACCCTGCCATTGCCACGCCCGCAGCACCGGCAATCCATGGCCACTTGCGCTTTCCGGCCGGCGCCTCCGGATCCGGAACCGGTGCACCCGGTGCGCCGGGAACCCTCGTCGACGCGCCGACGCCATTGGGTCGAGTCTCCCCTGTCCACCGCTGACCGTCCCAGTACCGGTCAATGCTGGGCTCGAAGGGATCGGGGTTCCAACCGGCGGGGGGATTCATAGGTGTCCATTCTGAGAGGAGTGCAGCCGATAGGTTCTCACAAACCGTCTGGTTTATTACCTAAATGGCAAAGGTCGGCTTCGTAGCCACGTCAGCCAGGCACGGTAGGGTTCCGGTGGTGTTCAGAGTGATGTTCCACGAGCCCCGAATCCCACCCAATACCGGAAACGCGATCCGCATGGTCGCGGGAACCGGTTGTGAACTGCACCTGGTGGGCCCGCTTGGGTTCGACCTGTCCGAACCGAAGCTCAAACGAGCAGGCTTGGATTACCACGATCTCGCATCGGTCACCGTTCACGAGAATCTTGCGGCCGCGTGGGATGCAGTCCTCCCGGCGCGGGTGTTCGCGTTCACCGCGTACGCAACTACGTCGTATGCCGACATTGCCTATCAACCCGGCGATGTCTTGCTGTTCGGTCCCGAGCCGACGGGTTTGTCCGAGGAAGTGTTGGCGGACGCTCACATCACCGAATGCCTGCGGATTCCGATGCTCCCCGGCCGACGGTCACTCAACCTGTCCAACGCAGCAGCACTCGTGACGTATGAGGCCTGGCGTCAGCACGGCTTCAAGGGTGCGGTCTAACCTGTCAGCGCGAGTGAACGGCAGCGTTGGATCCGAGCGCAATATCGAGGAAATCTCTTGCGGCGCCACGTAATCCACGCACCGGATCCCACACGGCCTGGAGGCGTCGGGGCATCCGAAGGCCTTCGACGTTGACGGCTACGAGCCTGCCGTCGGTCAGATCTGCGGCGACAGCAAGGGACGAGAGCACCGCCGGCGCATTGCCCGCGACCACGGCAGCTTTGACGGCGGTGCACGAGGTGAGCTCGAGCATCGGCGGCGCGCAGCCCGGCACTGCATTCTCGAGGGTCATACGGGTGCCTGATCCGGATTCCCGCTGAATAAGAGGAGTGCGCGCGAGTTCGGCGATCGGAACCGGTGCGCCGCGGGCCCACTCGTGTTCCGGCGGAACCACGACCACCAGATGATCTCGCGCCACTTCACACGACGCGAGCGCCGACGGCACGTCCGGTCCCTCGACAAAGCCGATGTCAGCTTTGCCGGCCTGGACCTGAGCTGACACGTCGGAAGAATTGTGGAGACTGACCGATGCGACGACGTTCGGGAACTTGTGACGCATCGCGACGGTCCAGCCGGGGACCAGATACTCGGCGATGGTCATGCTCGCGGCGACGGTGACTGCTGCGTCTCGTTCCCCGCGGAGCGCGGCGACACCGGAGGCCATCTCCTCGGCGGTGACGAGTATGTGGCTGGCCCATTCGAGGATCAGCCCACCTTCGGCCGTCGGACGCACACCAGTGGCGGCTCGATCGAACACCTTGATTCCGAGTTGCCGCTCGACGGACCGAACCCGTGCACTGACGGCTTGCTGGCTGAGTCCGTGCTCGCGACCGGCTGCCCCCATGCTTCCCAGTCGAGCTACCGACCGCAGCACGTCCAGCGCACTGAGTTCCGGCACCCGAGGAGACAACATAGGTTCAGATTAGACCCACAACCGCCAATTGTGGGTATTCAAGATCGAGCCGTCTACCGGCACGAATCGGCTCCGGTCAGACTCGAGTCTATGAACACCGCACCGCAGTCCGCCTTCGCACACATCACCCCGAATTGGTTCGCGGCTGCGATGGGAACCGGAATCGTGTCGGTGGCAGCGGCCTCCCTCGAACCCGAGATCGCGGCGTTGAAGGTAGTGGCAGAGGTCTTCTGGTTCCTGGCTGTTGCCATCTTGTTCGCGTTGGTGGGCGCTTTTGCCGCGCATTGGACATCGCATCGCGATCAAGCTCTGGCGTACCTGCGTAGCCCAGCAATGTTCCCGTTCTACGGGGCCGTGGCAATGGCCCTGCTGACCGTGGGTTCTGCGACCGGCACCACCGGTCAGATCTTTCTCGGCCATGGCGTCGCAATCGCCATCTCACTAACGCTGTGGGTTCTGGGCACCGCGCTGGGTCTCGGCACGTACGTCGTCATGATGGTTCGGTTGGCCCGCGACGGCGGCATGGCGCCGGCTATGCCGTTCTGGCTCATGCCCGTCGTACCGCCGATGGTCTCCGCCACGACAGGAGCGGCGGTCACGTCGCATCTCTCCGAAGGTGCGCTGCGCACGTCGGTTCTCGTGTTCTGTTACATCCTGTTCGCGATGGCACTGACGGCAGCGATCGTCATCATCGTCGCTGTCGCTCGCCAGTTCGCAGACAATCGTGCTCGCGGAGTTGATGCGATTCCGTTCAATGCCATTCCCTCACTGTGGATTCCACTGGGCGTGATCGGCCAGTCGATCGGTGCCTCCAACCTCCTGGCCGCAGCGTCGCAGGATGTTCTCGACGCACACACAGCCGCCGCTCTGCACACGTTCGGGCTTGCCTACGGCACCGTCGTCGGAGCGCTCGGTGTGGTCGCGTTCATCACCGTCACGACGATCACCGTTCAGGCACTCCGACGCGGCCTGTCCTTCTCGCTCGGGTGGTGGAGTTTCACCTTCCCGATCGGCGCCTGTGCCGTCGGCGCCAGCGCCTTCGGAGTCGCTACCGGTTCGCCGTTGGTTCTCGCTGTGGCCGTCACGTTGTTGGTTGCACTGATCCCCATCTGGGCGACGGTGGCAAGCCGCACCGTGGCTTCGATCCGCAGTGGCGTCCTGCCGGCCGCCGCCTAGCCCGACCGGAGAATCAGACCTCGCCGGTCTCGACCTTACGACCGGACTGGAACCACTCCATCGTTCCGCCCCGAACCGATACAGCGTTGATGTCGCGGCCCTGCAAGTACTCGGCGACCTGCAAACTACGTCCGCCGACCGCACAGATCACATAGACGGTTTCCGCTTCGGGAATCTCACCCAGACGCGCAACGAACTCGCTCATCGGGATCAGCACCGCGCCGGGAACACGCACCTGAGCGAACTCGTCGGCTTCCCGAACATCGATCAACGGCGCACCCGTCGCCAGTGCCGCTTCCAGTGCATTCAAGTCGACTTCCAACATTGCTCTTTGTCCTACCTTCTTGTGTGCCGTTGCCGGTATCAGGCATAACGGTACGCGGCGCGGTAGAGGCCGGACGGGACGACTGACCCGCGACAGAGTTCGATTCAACGAAAATCCCGAGAAGTGGCGGCGACTCGCAGATCCATCCGCTGCATCCGATCTGCCACAACCGTGACGGCACCTTCGGCGTTTTGAACTTTTCCCCGAATCAGGAGAGCCGGCGACGTGTTTGCGAGCTTTCGATACCTCGCCCACAGCCCCACCGAACACACCACGTTGACCATCCCGGTTTCGTCCTCGAGGTTGATGAACGTGACACCTCCCGCCGTCGCCGGCCGTTGGCGGTGCGTCACCGCTCCCCCGACCAGCACTCGATCGCCGTCCGGAACGTCGAGCAAACCGTTGGCCGGTACTACCCCCAAGGCATCGAGTTGCTTGCGAAGGAATTGTGTCGGGAAGGTGCCGGGAGAAACGCCGGTCGCCCACACATCCGCCGACGCCAATTCCACGTCGCTCATGCCGGGCAAGGTGGGAGCCGTAACCGAAGCGCCGATTCCCGGTAAACGATCCGGACGCTCCGCTGCCGCAGCGCCCGCAGCCCACAACGCTTCTCGACGCGAAATCCCGAAGCTGGCGAGCGCACCGGCTGTTGCCAGCGATTCTGCTTGCGCCGTAGTGAGTTCCACCCTTCCGGTCAGGTCCAGAAACGAGGTGAAGGGACCGTCCGAGATGCGCTTCTCGACGATTTTCGCCGCGAGCGCATCACCGATATTGCGTACCTCTCCCAGTCCCAACCGCACCTCGAGTCCTTCCGCTTCGACGGTGGCGTGGGCGAGACTGATGTTCACGTCGGCCCCCTGTACCGGCACCCCATGCCGACGCGCATCGGCAACGAGCGACTGCGGTGAGTAGAAACCCATCGGCTGCGCTCGCAGCAGTCCGGCACAGAAGGCTGCCGGATGATGCAATTTGAACCACGACGAGTAGAAGACCAACGCGGCAAAACTTTGTGAATGACTCTCCGGGAAGCCGAAATTGGCGAAGGCATGCAGCTTTTCGTAGATGCGATCGGCTACGGCGTCCTCAATTCCGTGGAGGTCACGCATTCCCTGATACAGCCTCGCCCGCAGTTGCTCCATCTTCTCACTGGACCGCTTCGATCCCATGGCCCGACGCAGTTGATCCGCCTCGGACGGCGTGAATCCCGCGACGTCGACGGCCATCTGCATCAACTGTTCCTGAAACAACGGAACACCCAGCGTCCGCTTCAGCGACTTCTCGAGCGACGGGTGGTCGTAGGTGACGGGTTCGCGTTTGTTGCGTCGACGGATGTACGGATGCACTGATCCACCCTGGATAGGACCGGGGCGGATGAGCGCAACCTCGACTACCAGATCGTAGAAATTGCGGGGCTTGAGACGCGGCAGTGTTGCCATTTGCGCCCGTGATTCCACTTGGAACACTCCCACCGAATCTGCCCGCTGCAGCATCTCGTACACGGCAGTCTCCGAGAGGTCGAGTTGCGCCAAATCGACTGTGACACCTTTGTGTTCGGCCACCAGATCCATCATGTAGTGCAGAGCTGAGAGCATTCCTAGCCCGAGGAGGTCGAACTTGACCAAACCTGCTGCGGCACAATCATCTTTATCCCACTGCAGGACACTGCGATTGGCCATTCGCGCCCATTCCACCGGGCAGACGTCAGCGATGGGTCTGTCGCAGATGACCATGCCGCCGGAGTGGATGCCCAGGTGGCGCGGAAACCCTTCGATCTGCGCCGCCAATTCCAGAACCGGTCGCGGGATATCCGTCTCGGCATTCTTGTCGATACCTCCCCACCGACCCACCTGCTTACTCCACGCATCCTGCTGCCCTTGCGAAAAGCCCAGTGCCCGAGCCATATCCCGCACCGACGACTTGCCGCGATAAGTGATGACGTTGGCAACCTGCGCGGCATAGCCGCGGCCGTACTTGGTGTACACGTGCTGGATAGCTTCTTCACGACGGTCGGATTCGATATCCACGTCGATGTCGGGCGGGCCGTCACGCTCGGGCGCCAGAAACCGCTCGAACAGCAATTCGTTGCGCACCGGGTCGACATTGGTAATGCCGATGGCGTAACACACGGCAGAGTTTGCCGCGGAACCTCTTCCCTGACAAAGAATGTCATTGTTCTTGCAGAACGAGACGATGTCGTGGACAACCAGAAAGTATCCGGGAAAGTTCAAGGTCGTTATGACAGCCAGTTCGTGTTCGAGTTGCTTGTAGGCCTTCGGCGCTACCTCGGGAGCGCCATAGCGCTTCAACGCACCTTCCATAGTCAATTCGCGTAGCCACGACGCCTCGGTGTGGCCCGACGGCACATCGAACGGCGGAAGTTTCGGAGCGATGAGCTTGAGATCGAAGGCGCACTCACGCGCCAACTCGGCTGCGCCACTGACAGCCTCGGGATAAAGCGAGAACAGTTCGGCCATCTCTTCACCCGAACGTAGGTGTGCCCCGCCCGTCGGAGCCAACCATCCGGCTGCGTCGTCCAGGCTCTGCCGGGATCGGACAGCGGCCATCGCCATCGCCAGTCTTCGCCGAGCGGGTGCCGCAAAATGTGCAGCGGTAGTTGCCACTGTGCGTAAGCCCTGCTCGCACGCCAGCTCGACAAGAACGGCATTACGCTCGTCGTCCTCGGCCAGCCCGTGATGGGTGAGCTCGACCGATACCCGTTCGGCGCCGAAACGCTCGACCAGATCCCGTAGCGCCTCTGCAGCAGCTTCTCGACCACCGAATGTGAGCGCTTGCCGCACATGACCTTTCCGGCAACCGGTCAAAATCTGCCAGTGCCCGCCGGCAGCTTCGGTCAAGGTATCGACGTTGTACTGCAACTTCCCCTTCTCACCGCCCGCCAAGTGCGCGGCGGCAATCTCACGGGAGAGTCGCCGGTACCCTTCCTGCCCCCGCGCCAGCACCAGCAGGTGAGTTCCGCCCGGATCAGGGGTTCCGGTACGAGGTACCGAATCCAAGGACAACTCGGCCCCGAATACCGTCCGCATCCCCCATTCACGGGCGGCCTCCGCAAACCGCACTACTCCGTAGAACCCGTCGTGATCGGTGACAGCGATAGCTTCGAGACCCAACCGCACCGCCTCTTCCACCAACTCTTCCGGAGGCGACGCCCCGTCGAGGAAACTGAAGGCCGAATGGGCGTGGAGTTCGGCATAGGGCACTGTGCTGCCACTTGCCGGGGCAAGCTCACCCGCGCGGTACTCCCCGCGCTTGCGTGACCAGGCCGGACTGTCACTTCCGTCACCCGGAAACAAATCCTCATGTTCAACCCGGCCGTGTTGAATTTGGCCGACCCGGCCGGCTCGCCCCGAGAGCACCCGCTCCATCTCGGACCACGTCGGCGGTCCATTACCCCAACCCATAACTTTGCCTCACGTATTACTCGATCCACATGCTCGATCTACGGAGATGCTGGGAGGGAAGGCGCATCATGTATCGAACTTATGTTCGATACGCTCAATTCTGGCAGGTTGCCTGCTGTCCGTCAAACAAGAGCGGTGAGGGCGCGCACTCGATCTGCGGGTGCACGCTTCGGGCAACTGGTGCACTTGCCCTCACCCGGCACCTCGTAGATCAGGCAACACGACGCCCGTTGCGTGAACCTCCGCTGCCCCGAAGGCACCAGCGTCAACGGATTCTCCACCGGTACAGAATTTCCGGACCGATCCACGTCGACGAATCGAGGCCGTGGAATAGGTGCTCCTTCGCTGCGTAGGACGTCGATCAATCCAGTGGCGCAAGCACTTCCGCGCTCCCGGCGCATTCCGGCCGCGTCAAGGCTGCGGTTGGCAATGGAGTCGGTGGTGATTGCCCACAGCGCATTCTCACGGACTCCGGACACCTCGGCCAACACCGTGATGACTGGGGCCAGAGCTCCGTACATCGCTCTACCCAACTCGCCGATACTTGCAGAGATGGGGATGACCGATCCTGCCGCAAATCCTCCAAGATATCCGTTGTCGCGCAAAAATATTCGACCATCGCGCAACGACGGATCAGCTGCGAACCCGGTGACCAACCCCGTCCCGAGAGGGATTCCGGCCAACGTGGAACTGGCCGAATACCACCACAGGGTTCCGTTGACGCGGTCGTCGTCGCTTCCCCAACGCCGAGCAGTATCAGCGACGCGTGCCGACATCCAGTCGGCATCCGTCATCAACTCTGCCGGAACGGTTTCCGGGTACGCGTCGAGGCCCTCGAAGAACGGTACAGCGGCCGCCATCCGCGCATAGATCTCAGCGATCTTCTCACTCATGCCAACCCCACAATCTCCATCCGCGGACGCACACCTTGTTCCACTCGAGCCTTGATCCCGAATACCTCGGCCAACAACGATTCTTCCAGTACCAGGGCGGTCGGCCCACACGCACGCACGTCACCATCGGCGAGGACTGCCAGTCTGTCGCAGTACTCGACAGCCAACCGTAGATCGTGCATCGTCACCACAATCGCCAAGCCTCGAGACGCCAATTCGGTGAGCAGTTCCATCACGATCAATTGATGCCGTAGATCGAGGTGGTTGGTCGGCTCGTCGAGCAACAGGATCTTGGGTTCCTGCGCCAGCGCACGGGCAATCGACACGCGTTGTCTTTCACCGCCCGAGAGACTGGCGACATCGCGCCCGGAAAGTGCCGCGAGGCCGACCTGTTCGATGCAGCGATCCACGATCTCGGCATCGCGGCTCGTGGTCCGATCCAACCAGTTCCGATGCGGTGTCCTACCGAGCGCTACGGATTCGCGAACCGAAAGCCCGCCGGACACAGCAGGTTCCTGGACACTCGCCGATACAGTTCGAGCAATGTCCCGGCGCGAGAGCGACGTTGCGTCCACCTGATCGATCAGCACCGCCCCGCCGCTGGGAGTCAGGGCGTTGTAACAACAGCGCAGTGCCGTGGTCTTGCCACTGCCGTTCGGTCCGACCAGACCGAGAACTTCACCCGCTGAAACCTCGAAGCTGATGCCGTGCAATACCTCCCGGTTACCCAGGCGGGCTCGGGTGTCCACGAGTTCCAGTAGCGTCACTGGCTCCAGCCCTAGCGTCACTGTTCCAACCTCCGATACTGACGAGAAAGCATCCAGACGAAGATGGGTGCACCCACCAAGGCGGTGATGACGCCCACGGGCACCTCCGTCGATTCCGATACCGAACGAGCCACTGTGTCTGCAGCGACCATCGCAACGGCCCCCAACAGTGCCGCTGCCGGGAGGAGACGAATTGCTCTGGTACCTACAACAAAGCCGGCAAGATGCGGGATCAACAATCCGATGAAGCCGATGCCGCCGGCGACGCTCACGGCGGCACCGGCAAGCACGGACACCGCGAGAAGCGACAACACGCGAAACCGTCGTACGTTCATACCGAGAGCAGCGGCGCCGTCGTCACCCGTCTGCAGGACGTCCATCCATTGCGCGCTGAGCATCAGCGCTATTCCGACGACAACGAGCGCAACTGTCGGGAAGATCAGCGTCGACCATCGTGCGTCACCGAATCCGCCGGCCAACCAGTGCATCACGGAGGTCACATGCTGATCGTCTGCCAAAACCAGAATGCAGAAAGTGATGAGCGCCGAGAATATTTGTGAGAGTGCAACACCCACCAGAATGATCGCCGTCGGCTGTGGGTATCGCCCACCGATCAACAAGGCCAGGAACAACGGCGCCATCGCCCCGATGAAGGCCGCTGCCGGGATCGTGAAAACCCCGAGTACGCCGGCTCCGATTCCGAGCACGGACACCAACACAACCATGAAACCGGCGCCGGACGACACTCCCAGCAGGTAGGGGTCCGCGAGCGGGTTACGCGTGACGGCTTGAGCCACTGCACCCGACATCGCCAACGATGCACCCACGACAGCTGCGGTGAGCGCGCGCGGGAGTCTGGAATCGATGACGATCGACTCCCTCGCTACCGACCACCAGGTCTCGAAAGTTCCTGGCGCCAAGCGTGCTCCAACTATCGCCCACACATCACCGACTGGGATACGGACCGATCCGAAGGACACCGCCAGCCCCAGCGCCACCGCCAGTGCGATCAGTAGGCCAACGAGCAGAGTGCCGTACCCGGCACGCGAACGAGTCACTGTGCCGCGTCAGAGCCTGCAGTTGAAGCGCCCGGATGGAATGCCGTGGCGATTGTCTGCGCTGAACGCACCAGGCGTGAACTCTCGAAGAGATCCGCCAGAGGTACCACGACAAATCGGTTCTGCTGCACTGCCGGTGTCGTTGCCATCAACGGCTGGGACCGCAGGAAGTCGATCTTCTGATCGGCTGTCTTGTCGCCGTAGTCGATGATGACGATGGCCTGGGGCGCGCGTTCGGCAACGGTCTCCCAGGTGGTCTTGAAATAGGGCTTGGGTCCTTCGGAGAAGATGTTCGTCACACCCGAGTACTCCGCTACCAATTCGCCGACGCCGACGCCGCCGACAGTTGTCGGGACGTCCTCGCCGCTGTCGTAGAAGAAGGAGGACACCGGCGCAGCATGATCGACCGAAGCGCGGACCTCGTCGAGGCCGGTACTGATCTGCTCGGCCACGGCGCGAGCGGAATCTTCGACGCCCAAGACGCGGCCGAGCTGGGTGTAGTCGTTCACCAGGAGTCCGATGTCGGGGAATCCGGTGCCGCAGTATTCGGAGAAGAGGAAGGTGTTGATGCCGTGCTCTGCGAAGGCATCCCGTGATCGACCCTGCTTCTCGTTGAAGGCACTAGTCATTCCGCCCACTACGAAGTCAGGATTCACGTCGAGGATCTGCTCCGCACTCGGGAAGGTGTCGGACAGACTGGGAATCTTGTTGAACTGTTCTGCAGTCTCCGCGGTGGGCGGGTTGTCGCTGTACGCCCGACCGACGATGCGGTCACCCGCACCGATCTCGATGAGAGCCTCGGTGACATGGCCGTTCAGGGACACGATGCGTTGCGGAGGCGAATCGAAGCTGACTTCTCGATCACAATTGGTGACGGTGATCGGTTGCGCAAAAGACTCGACCGAAGTGGAACCTTCTGCCGCTTCGCCTTTCGAACAGCCGGTAGATACCAGGGCAACCGCGATCAAGGCGGCGGCAACTCGGGAGGCGGAAATCTGCAGTGACACGGGGACCTCGTAAGGGCTCAGAGCCACGAATGAGAATCCGACAGCGAACTCTTCACCGCGTGGATCCGCGGGCCAGAACTCCTGCTGGACTTCCGTTTCGTAGACCACGACGAATGGGATGTCGCACACCGCACGGTGGGTAATCGGACTCGTCGACGCTCGGAAACTACCGAGACTTTCGACCTACCGTTGCGGGTCAGTGCCGGATTTGGACCGGCTTCCCCCACTCGTGTGGCTTACAAGTGCTTCACAGCAGTATGCACGATGCATCCGAACCGGGTCACGCGGATCCAGGAAGGCTCGCATCGACGAAACCTGAGGCAACAGGATTCCGGACCATTACAGTCGGTACGGCCATGTCCGAAAAATGTAAGTACCGGAGTTGAAATGACACGTTGGGCCCATACCGTCGTCTACCGAAAATGGTGGGTGCTCTCGCTCGCGATCCTCATCGTGCTCATCAGCGGCGTCTGGGGTCTCGGAGTGTTCGGCAAACTCAGCCAGGGCGGGTTCATCGATCCGGGAAGCGACTCCGCAAAAGTCGCGGATATCATCGAGGCGAATCTCGGGCCCCAAACACCCGACATCATCGCGATCTACACGCCGACGGACGGCCGGACCCTCGACGACATCGGACCGGCAGTGACGGCCGCCGTCGATCAGTTCAAGACGGAAGTATCGACGGCGTCGGTGAAGTCGTATTGGACCGCCGACGCCGCAACACGTCCGAACCTTCTGTCCCACGACGGGACGATGGGGGCTGTCGCCATCACGTTGGCACCGGACTCGGGGATCACGTCGGCAACCTTCACCGATCTCCTTCCGACACTCGAAGTTGAAGGTGCGCAGACACAATTCGCCGGTAATACCGTGGTCGGTGTCGCCTTCAACAACACGCTGGAGAAGGATCTGGTAGTCGCTGAGGCCATCGCCATCCCGATAACCCTGGTGTTGTTGGTCTTCATCTTCGGCGGCATCGTCGCTGCGGCTGTACCGGTTTTTGTCGGCGTCCTGAGCGTGATGAGCGCCTTGGCTGTTCTTCGGATTCTGACCTACTTCACCGATGTCAGTTCGTTCTCCATCAACGTGGCATCGCTCCTCGGACTGGGACTTGCCATCGACTACGGCCTGTTTGTTGTCGGCAGGTTCCGTGAAGAGCTCGAATCCGGGTCCGAACCCGGCGCAGCTGCCACCCGCACCGTTCTGACTGCGGGCCGTACCGTCATGTTCTCGGGTCTACTTCTCATCTGTGCGTTCAGCGGCATGCTGGTGTTCCCCCAATCCGTGATTCGTTCACTGGGATTCGGGGCCATTGCCGCGGTCCTGAGCGCCGCTGTCCTGTCATTGACCGCAGTGCCTGCGCTGCTTGCCATTCTGGGCCACCGCATCAATTCGTGGACCTGGCGCAAGGGTGCAGCCCAACGCGGAGAAGAACGTTCGCGTAAGTTCTGGGGACGCGTCGTCACCGGGGTGATGAAACGCCCAGTGGCCGTGTCGGTCACGATCGTCACCGTCCTGCTCGTTCTGGCATCGCCGCTACTGGGCGCGCGGTTGGGCGAACTCTCGTTCACCGCACTTCCTGCCGACGACCCAGCCCGCGTCGCCATGGAGACCTTGGTCAACGATTTTCCGCAAACCGGCAACGGTGCGACGCTGATCCTGCAAGCGCAGGGCGACACCGTTCTCACACCCGCAGAGGGCGCCGCAATCGCCGAAGCTGCGGGCCAGGTCGAGGGCATCGGGCAGGCAACCGTCGTCGCGACCACGAACAAGTTGGTCGCGGTCCAAGCGTTCTACAGCGAAGGTTCCACGTCGCAGTCTCAAAGCAGCGCTGTCACAGACCTGCGGGCGATCCCCGCACCGGACGGCACCGAACTGTTGGTAGGCGGCGGTCAAGCCATGGTCGACGACGGCAATAATGCTGTCCTGCACTGGTTGCCGGTCATGATGTTGATCATGGTCGGTTCAACCCTGGTCCTGTTGTTCCTGGCATTCGGATCAGTGGTGTTGCCGATCAAGGCGGTCCTCATGGCGGCTTTGAGTTTGGCCACCACCTTCGGTGTACTCACGTTCGTATTCCAGGATGGGCACGGCGTCGAACTGCTCGGGGTCAGCCAAACTCCACTCGAAGCTACCTTCGTCGTGTTGATCCTGGCCGTCGTCTTCGGATTGTCCACGGACTACGAGGTTTTCCTCATGTCCCGCATGGTCGAAGCCAAGAACGCGGGCGCGACGACGGAGGAGGCAGTCAAGTTCGGCACCGAGCGAACGGGACGGATCGTGACTGCCGCCGCACTACTTCTCATCGTCGTGACAGGTGCTTTCGCGATGTCCGGACTGGGCGTGATGAAGTTCCTCGGCGTCGGCATGATCGTGGCGTTGATCGTCGACGCGACCATCATCCGAATGTTGTTGGTGCCATCCCTGGTGAAGCTCATGGGCGATGCCAACTGGTGGGCACCGGCGTGGATGAAGAAAATTCACGCAAAAGTCGGTATCGGTCACTGATCGTGCTTCGCTCTAGCCGATTAACTTACTTTGGAGTAAGTTAGTCGGCTATGGCCACATACATCGTCACGGGCGGTACCGGATTCCTCGGTCGAGCGGTGCTGCCGCTCCTTCTCGAGCGTGATCCAATCGCCCAGATACATGTGCTGGTCAGAGCTGGTTCCGTGGCCAAACTTAGGGCGCAGATGTCTGATGTTGTCGGCCACGATCGGGTACATCCGATGATCGGCGATCTGACCGCACCCGGATTGGGCGTCGACTCACCGCCAGCCGCCGATCACATCCTGCACCTCGGCGCGGTGTACGACCTACGAGCCGGTGACGAGCAAGCCTCCACGAATGTCGAAGGCACCCGATCGGTGATCGACCTCGCCGTCCAACTCGACGCAACCCTCCATCACGTGTCGTCGGTCGCGGTTTCCGGCAGTTATCCCGGAACGTTCAGCGAAGCCGACTTCGACTGCGGCCAAGCCTTTCCGACGCCCTATCATCGCACCAAGTTCGAAGCCGAAAAGCTGGTTCGGGAGCGCGGCGGTCTCACCTGGCGTGTCTATCGCCCGTCTGCTGTGGTCGGCAATTCCGTCACCGGGGAAATGGACAAGATCGACGGTCCGTACTTCCTGTTTCCCGGATTGGCGCTGCTCGCGAAACTGCCGGCAGCGCTACCTGTTCCGATCCCCGATCTCGGGTCCACCAACGTGGTGCCGGTGGACTATGTTGCCGCTGCCCTGGTCGAGTTGATGCATCTCCCCGGTCGTGACGGCGAAGCTTTCCATCTGGTCAATCCGAAGCCTCAACCGGTTCGTGAAATCTACGCGGGACTGGCCAAAGCTGCCGGCGCCCCGCGCCCTTCCCTGAGTCTGCCTGGCGCCATTGCCAAACCGTTTGTCTCGGGACTCCCCATCGCTTCGGCGGAATCCGCGCGCAAGGTAGTTCTCGAGCGTCTGGGTCTGCCCGCGGCATTGCTCGACAATCTGACGATGGCCACAACTTTCACCTCCGAAAGGACGGTCGAAGCACTCGCCGGAACTGACTTGTCGGTTCCCGAGTTCGGCTCCTATTCAAAGGTTCTGTGGCGATACTGGCAGGAGAATCTTGACCCGAATCGGGCGCGTCACACGCACCCGGACGGCCCCCTCGTGGGCCGGATCGTCCTGATCACCGGCGGCTCGTCGGGCATCGGCCGCGCGTCGGCCATCGCTGCTGCAACCAAAGGTGCCACGGTACTCCTGATCGCCCGGCGTGCAGACGAACTCGACACTGTGGTCGGAGAAATCCGAGCGGCCGGCGGCACGGCCCACGGGTACCCGTGTGACATCACGGACGAGGAAGCCGTCGATCGCACAATGAAAAGCATTCTCGCCGAACATGATCACGTGGACATGCTGGTCAACAATGCGGGCCGATCCATCAGGCGCAGCGTCTACCGCTCCACCGACCGTTTCCACGATTACGAGCGGACAATGGCCGTCAACTACTTCGGCGCAGTCCGATTGGTATTGGCGCTCCTACCGACCATGCGTGCGCGACGCTTCGGCCACATCGTGAACATCAGCAGCGCCGGCGTGCAGGCCGCGTCACCCCGATTTTCGGCATATGTGGCCAGCAAAGCCGCCCTCGATGCATTCTCGGATGTTGTTGCTTCCGAAACACTGACGGATGGAATCACTTTCACCACAATTCACATGCCGTTGGTCGAAACCCCGATGATTGCGCCGTCCGGCGCTTCCAACAGCGGCCCGGTTACCAGCCCGGAAAAGGCCGCCGCCATGGTGATCCGCGCACTGATCGAGCGACCGAAACGCATCGATGTTCCACTAGGCACCCTGGGTGATCTGGGCACGATGTTCGCACCTCGCACCAAAGACCGAATCCTTCATCAGATGTACCGAGCATTCCCGGATTCGCCGGCGTCGAAGGGGCAGTCAGACGAAACACCGTCGGCGGCACCCGCACCCAGCCATCACTCTCGCTCACGATTGCGCAAACTCGGACGACGCGCCGCGCGCCTGGTCCCCGGAACACACTGGTGAAGTAGCGTTTCGACCATGGACGACAACACGAACCCGACGGTTCCCATCGGCTACGACATCGCCTGGGGCATTTCCGCGATCCTGTGGTTCGCACTCACTGCCACCGCGCTTTTGTCGGTTCTCCGGTCCACAACCCATCCGTGGGAATCGAAGATCGGCTGGTGCGCAATCATCGCCCTACTTCCGATCGTCGGAGCGACCGCCTGGTTCTTCCTCGGCAACCGTCCGGGCCGTTCTACGTAAGCAACAGTCCTGAACCCAATTCACGAACAGACTTAGCGGTAACGGGCCGAACAGGTTTGGGCACTGCCCCACAACTCGGTGGACGCGGAGGCAACTCCGAAGTTTCGGTCTCCACTTCCCATCGCCGACTGTCCACATGCTCAACGATGGATACCCCGGCACCCAGATCGATCACGCTCAGATCATCAACACCGCAGCTAATGTGCTGCCGTACAGCAATTTCCGACACCTGCCCTTGTGGAGTCCAGGTACTCCGGCCACGCAATCCCGGAAGGTAGACGCTGCCACTCATTGCTGATTCAACGGCTTCGAGGCTGTCAGCTTCGGACAGTCTGCCGTAGGTATAGCCGCTGGGAAGCAGGATCATCGACGGCGCAAAGCGATGCCCGCCGGTATGCGAACATTCCCACACATGCTCACCAAATGACCGAACCAGCTCTGCTGCAACGGGTCTACCGAAAACGGCGCAGCATTGATCGCGCTTACCGTGTGCGCACACCAGAACCATGGGTTCCTCGACGCGGTCGCCCAGACCGGGAGCCGGCCCGCCGAGCACTGCAAAGTCGATATCGAGGAGATCGAAGGGTGTATCGATCTTCACCCGCTCACACCAGGAATCGTCCGGATCGGTTCGAGCCAGCAACACCGTGTGGCCGGAAGTCAGCGGCTCACTACGACCCGGATGCCGGATGAACATGATGCGCACATCTGCCGCATCAGCCCGACGGCTCAACTCCGTGGCAAGTTCCTCACCCAACGCGGTGCCGTCGAGCACATCTCGGCCCCACGCGGCGGTGAACTCGAGGCACACCCAACCACGCACCTCCGCGGCTGTGCCTTCCAACGGCTCGTCGACGGCGGAGAGTGCTGAGCAGGTCATGGCTTCGATCACCACGCCATTGTGTCAGCTCCTGTCAGTGAAACTTTTACCCTCCGCGAGTTGGCTGATGAAGTTTGTGATCCGGCGCGCTCTGGTCTCCGGCCGCTTGGCCTCCTGCAACCGGTAGACGATTGTGAACCGGTTCGTAGAATTCAGAGTCTCGTAGAACGCCTGCGCCTGAGGATTCAAGGCGAGCGCGTCGAGGAAATCCTGCGGCACCTCGGCTTTTGCCGATCCTGCGTAAGCCTTTTCCCATCGACCGTCGGCCTTGGCCTTCTCGATCGCGGCAATGCCGGCTGGTTCCAACAGACCCGCATCAGCCAATCTCGCGACGATCTCCACGTTGCGTTTGGACCACGGACTACGCGTCGTACGTGGGGAGAACTTCTGTACGAAGAAGTTGTCGTCGACTCGCTTGGATTGACTGTCGATCCAACCGAAGCACAAAGCGACATCGAGGGCTTGGTCGTAGTCGATCGACGAATGAGATGAGGTCTTCTTGGCCATCTTCAGCCACACCCCCGGTACAGACTCGTGATTTTGCGACAGCCAGCGGCGAAACTCCTCGCCGTCCGCAAAGTATTCGGTGCCCAGTTCTACTGCCATCGTCGCTCCCTACAGTCTCGATGCCCATACTCTGACAAAGCCCTGCGACAGGTACCCCAGAGTTCCCAGCGCCAGCCCCCATTTTGCGATGCTGACAGCCGAGGTAACTCGCACCGCCCCGTCGCTGATCTGATCGCGGTGATCGAGAAGGTGCAATCCGACGACGTTCTCGATGTAGTCCCCGACAGCAGAAAGCACGGGTGCCACAGCCAGAGCTTTCTGCGTTGCCGGCGACAGTGGCACGTGCTCCCCCAGTCGCTGTGCACCCGCACGCAATGCCATTGCGTAGATCGCCGGATGTACAAAATCCGGGAAGTAGTGGCTACGGAAACGTGCAGTCTCGGCGTCATCCATTTTTGCCAGAACCTCGCGGTATCGACGAGCCGAGAATGCCGTCTGCACTTCCAGAACCCGCGGAGCCGCCGGACCCAGAAGTCTGACGATATTGGCCTGGGAGAGAACAAAAGCCGCGGACCACATGGCCATGGATCGCTGATTCGAGGTTCTGAACATGACCGCAATCTTGCCAGTTGCGAAATGAATGAGTCAGATGAATGCGGGTATCCCTACCGGTCAGGCCCGATCGATCACAGGAGAGCCCATGTCCACCACCGCCAAGCCGACGGTTCTTTTCATTCACGGACTGTGGATGCATCCGAGCACGTGGGAACCGTGGGCGCAGGCTTTCAACGAACTCGGCTACGCCACGATGGCACCCGGCTGGCCTGGAGACGCGTCTACCGTCGGAGAGTCCCGCGAACATCCTGAGGACATTGCCGATCACGGGATCGACGAAATCACCGACCATTACGCGCGGGTGATTGCCGACCTTGATTCACCGCCGATCGTGGTCGGCCATTCCTTCGGCGGCTTGATCGCCCAAAACTTCTGGGACAGAAATTGGCTTCTGCCGCAGTAGCTATCGATCCCGCACAACCCAAAGGCGTCCTGAAATTGCCTCTCGTGCAACTCAGCAGCGTGCTCCCGGTCCTATCCAATCCCACCAACTATCGGAAGGCGTATTCCCACACCAAGAAGTCCTTTCACAAGTCCTTCGCAAGCGCGATCACGAAAGACGAATCCGACGCACTGTACGAGAGATACGTCATTCCGGCGCCGGGGCGACCACTTTTCGAAGCTGCTCTCGCCAACTTCTCTCCCCACAGCCCTGCAAAAGTCGACTTCAATGCAGACCGCGGCCCGCTGCTGATGATCGGCGGCGGAAAAGATCGAACGGTCCCGAAAGCCAGCTCCGACAGTTCGTTCAAGATGTACCACAACGCACCAACAGTCAACGAGTACAAGATCTTTGACGACCGTGGGCATTCACTGACCATCGACCACGGGTGGCGCGAAATCGCAAACTACAGCTTGGCCTGGTTGGACCGCCAAGGCCTGAGCCCGACCAACGGACACGGCACTCAGAACGGTGGTGGGTCGTCGCCGTAATCCACCGGCTTCCGCGGACGAACCACGTACTTACGTCCCGACGCTGTTGCCCGCACCCGCATCAACCGCTGCAACAACTGAGTCCGCCGCCGAACTTTCAGCCGCCGCTCCCGCCGCTCCAACTTCTCAGCCCGAACATCCATCAGCGCACGCCGACGCCGGCGTTCACCCCGAACCCGGGCAGCCTTGTTCTCCAACCTCGTCCGCCTTCGTGGCCCGCCCTCCGGTGGGACCGGATCCGGCAATCCCGCCAGCAATCCCGCCGCCCGGGTTCGGTAGCAATGCCCCGTCGGAGAAACCACTGTGACTGTGCGATCCAGGTTCGGGGTGTGCAACCAACGCCCGGAATGCTTGAGCCGATGATGATTTCGGCAATACGCCGACAGATTCGACGCGATCGTTTTCCCACCATTGGCGGGATCGGCGTGATCGAACGGCACCAGATGGTCGAGATCGCAATTCCACGCCGGGACGTCGCAGTGCAACCACTGGCAACTCCCCGCCGCCGCCCGTAGCCACGTATCCAATGCCGCACCGGGGCGGTAGACCAACGCCGACGCCGGCAGTGATTCCGAGGCAGGCTCAGGCACTACATCTGCCGGCACCCGCACCTCCCGCACAATCCCATCCTTCGCGATGTCCCGCGCCTGATCGGCACTGATCACCCCGTACCCATCCAGATGCGCCGGCTCGTCAGAACCCTGAACCGTCGACTCCGACATCACCACAACCACCAACGGACGACGCACCACCGCCAACCCACCACGGTCCTGCGGACAATCCACCCGGCCACAATCACACGGCAACACCGCCGAACCATCCAACAGAGCGCCCAACGCATCCGCCCGACGCTGCTCATACGTCCGCGAATCATCCCGGCACACCGACAACGCCAACTCCCGCAACCGACCGTCGAACAGTCGGGCCTGCTCCGCCGGAATACTGCCCACGATCCGGGCCATCCCGTCCTCCATCGCACTGACCCCGACAAACCGGTCCGCCAACGCCCGGCGTCGGCGCTCCCGCATCCCTTCCGGATCCACCCGCGCCACAATCCGATCGATCACACCGGTCAACCGGCGACCCGTCAACCCCGTCCCACCATCCACGGCTGGAGCCAATACCTGTTCCAGGACAAGGCGTTCCACCTCGTCGATCAACTCGTCCGACACATTCGCAGTGGCCGATTCGATCAACCCGACCCGATAGACATCCAACTCCCCGCGCGCCATCGCCGCCCGCGTACGGTGCAGGCGGGTCTTCAACGCAAAGCCCAGTCCGATGAGTTTCCCGGCCGCTGAGCGGCCCATCGTCAACACCGCCCCGATCTCCGATTCCGCCAACTCGTGCGCCGTGGACGACCACGTCCCGGAGGCCATGTGCTCGGCGCTACGGCGGGTGAAGAACTCGGCAATCGCAGCAAGTTTGCGCTCCACCAACCGAGCTTCACACGAATGCAGTTCGGAGATGAAATCGATGAGGGCGCAATCGGATTCGGCACCGGTCAGCGGCGCTGACGGACCGTAACTTCCCACCCCCGACTCCAACATCCCTCCAACGTATTCGAAACTATGTTCGGAGACAACAGTCACAGACAAATCAGTCGGAATAGTCCGAATACCTGTAAAGGTAACTGCTGCTTACGGTTCGGAGACACAGCCTCAACCAGCAGCCTCACTCATCGCTGCTGCGTCTTCTTCGCCGAACTTCTCCTCGAGAGTCTCGGGCGAGTAGTCCAAGTCGATCTCGGCTACATCGCGTCCCCGTGCCGACTCGATTGCAGACAGGCGTCGTTGCGCACGATCTGCGGCGTACACGACGAACTCCTGCTTATCCAGACCAAAGGGTTGCACCTCGAATTGATCGTTGTTCCAGTTGATCAATCCGAGTGCCATCGGCATCAACTCCCCCATCCGTTGCTGCACAACATCCCAGTTGGAGTCGTCGGCCGCCACGTGCCGACGGCACGTGAACGTTCCCCACGCCATGTGGCGACGTTCGTCGTCGCCGATCTTTTTGATCAGTTGCTGCATGCCCGGCAGGATTCCCCAATTGGTGCATACCTTCTGCCACGCGTAATAGCCCGTCAATGCAAGGCTGCCTTCGATGACGTGGTTGTACGTGACGCTCGCACGCACTTGGTTGACGGGACTCGGATCGGTCTGAAGTATCTGCAACGACGACGGCAGTTCCTCGTAGAACAGTTGCCGATAGTCCGGGTTTTCGGCGACGTAGGAATGCAAATCGTCGGTAAGTCCGATCTCATCCATCCAGAGCCGGAAAACCTGAGTGTGCTTGGCTTCCTCGAAACAGAATTGAGTCAGGTACATCTCGTCGCCGAACCGACCTTCGGCGGTCATTGCCTGCATGAACGGCTGGATGTCCTCGGTAACGGCTTCTTCTCCGGCGATGAACTGCGCACACAATAACGTGGCGCTACGTTGCTGCTCGCTGGTCAATTCCTGCCAGTCCTGAGCGTCCTGGGAAAAATCCAAGTCGGCTGGATTCCAAAATTTGGCATTTCCTTTGGTGAACAAACGCAGCGGGAAGGAGTCCCAGTTGAGCCCTCCCGACCTGAGGGTGCTGAAACCTTCTCGCCCCGGCGAGGTGACGGTCATGACATTCCTTCTTCCCGAAACGAAGATATATGTCCCACCCGAATGCCCGCCGAACGACAACGTGAATCAGTTTTGCGGAACATTGCTCGATTCGGCCAGGGAAACACCCTTGGATTGCATCGCCGCGAAGAGTTTTGTGTTCATCTCCGTAGCTTTGGCGGGTTGGTAGAACGCAAAGTTGAGCGGGTTCGCAAGGTTGTTCAGCTCCAGCGGATCGGCCGCCATGTCGTACAACTCGTACTGGGGCGCAGCAACTCCCGCCGGATCGAAGTACATCGTGTACTTCCAGCGACTGTCCCGGATACAGCGAATATGGTTCGGCTGCGTAACAATGTTCTGACCGTCCGGTGTTGCACAGTTCTGATCGTCGTAGGTGAAAAGAATCGTGTCTTGAACCTGCATACTCGGCGCGTTCGGATACGCCGCCGCGTCGACAATCACCGGTGTCAGATCCGTTCCGAGAAAGTTCCACGCATCGCGGTCCGGCACCTGGGCGAGGGTTGCGAGCGTCGGCACCACGTCGATCAACGACGCCAAGGCGTCAGTTTGAACTGGATTGGGGAACAACAACGGGTTGCTGATCACAAGCGGAACGCGCAGTGTTTCCTCGTACGCGTTGAATACCTTCTGCCGGAGCCCTCCATGCGACATCCCCATCTCACCGTGATCGGACATGCGCACGATGACGGTCTGGTCGAGCATCTGCGGGGTGGCTTCCAACGCGTCGAGCACACTGCCGATGTGCTCGTCCACCACCTTGTGCATGTAGGCGTAGAAGTTGATGTAGTTCTTGGCCTGGTCTGGTCCGAGCAGTGGGCCGAGTCCCGCGGCAAGTAACAATTCGGATTGAACCTGCGCAGTCGGTTTGTGATTGAAAGCCAAGATTTCGTCGAAGGTCGGCGGCAGTTCAATGCCCTGCTCGAACGAACCGGGTGCGTCGGACCCGTAGTTGTCGCACGTGCCGTTCATGGCATTCCACGATTGCGGGTAGGCAAGCACGTCGTGTGGATTGACGAACGAGACGATGAGAGCAAAGGGCTTATCGCCCTTCGCATCCGGTCCGGTAAGAAATTCGACCGCTTCTTCGGCGGCGCGACGGTCATGGTCTGCGCATCCCCCACCGAAGTGATCGGGGTTGGTGTCCTGGCCGGCATCCGGAGGCACCCATCCCTCGAAGCCGAATGCCGCAACGTCATCGCTGGTGGGATCTCCGCCGTCGGAACCCTTACTCAAATGCCATTTCCCACGGTAATGAACGTTGTAACCAGCCGACGCCAACATCTTCGCCATGTTCTGCTCCGACGTCTGCAATTGCGGTTCCGTCGGAGATACCGTGCCTCCCTCGGTGAGGGTTCTGGTCACGCCATGCTGCGCCGGATACAGGCCGGTGAAAAATGTGCTGCGACTGGGCGAACACATCGCCGTATTGCACACGGCTTGATCGAATGTGAGCCCGTGAGCCGCAATCCGTTGTCGGTTAGGCAGATTCCGCTCGACCCATCCTTGCGGCCAGTACATCGGCCGCCGTTCCTGGTCGGTAATGATGACCACGATATTGGGCTGGGCCGGAAATGAATCGCTGGGCGCTTTCCTTGCCGGCGTGTCTGCGGCAGTCGCCGACCCGATATCCGTCATACCTGCGAGAACCACCGCGCCCACACCACCCAAGAACATCCGACGGGGAACTCCCTGACTGAGATGGTGGACGTTCGCAGTTTCTGGGCTCACGGAATGCGTCCTCTCGAGAGTGTGTCCTCAGAGTTGACCGTTTTGCCGCTTATTACACATATTCGTTTCCCTTCAGGAAATGAACGGCACTACTGCAGACTCGAATTCGCGGTAGCCGTCCCGATGAACACTGTGACCGGTGCGAAATGACACGACCTCGCAGCGTCTGAGCGTGGCCGCAACTTCGCTCAGGCGATCCGGATCGACCATTCCGCCGAGCCCACCGCGCAAGAACAAGGTATCTGCTTCGATCAACGGCAGTCTGTCCCACCATTGCTGATCCGGTCTGCGAAACTGCTCGAGCGCCGACCCTGTCATCGACCGATCGAATGAAAATGCGGCACGAGGATGGCGGACCAAACTTGTTGTGGCATGCCATAGTTCAGGGATGCTCGGCAACTTTTTTGTGAACACCTGTTCCGGATCGCCCGCGCGTAGCGGGATCGGAGCTTCCTCGATGACCAGTTTACGAACTCCGGCGGGTCGTTTCTGCGCAATCAGCGACGCTGCATGCCCGCCGAGAGAGTGCCCCACCACATCGACTTGATCGAATTCCAAGTGATCGCACACGTCCATGACGTCTTCGGCGAACTCCTCGAACAGGTACGACGACGCCCTGTCACTCCGCCCGTGTCCACGAAGATCCGCAGACACAACCCGCCGATCGCGAGACCGTAATGCCCGGGCGAACCTGTCCCAGGTTCCGCTGTCACCGCCCATCCCGTGAATCAGGACTACGGGCGGAAGTTCGGCAGTACTCGACTTGGCACCGGAATCGCGATAGCTGATTTCGACTCCACCGGCACTGCGTACGTTAGCGACACTCACGAGGTCTCAGAATAGACCTCTTCGATTGATTCCTCTCAGGCCGCAATCCGCTTCTGCAGATCGGCTGTTCCGGCTCCGCTCATCTGCGATAGTGCGGCAGGTCGGCCGGCCAGGAGCAACACTATCGACGCTATCGGCCCGTCGACCTCCTTGCCTGCACCGGTCGACCAGTCAATGTCGTCGGCGACGAGCCGAAACCCGTCGAGGTGAAGATTCTTGAATACTCGAGCCTTACCCCGACCTCGATAGGCCACGATACGGTCGGCTGCGGATACTGCTGCTGTCGTGGGCATTTCGAGATTTCGATTCAGTGGTATCGAAATGTCCTGCCCGTGAACGAGAATATCGATCAACGTCTCGAGGCTGGTGACGCCGATGTTGTGACGTCGAGATCCCACCATCCCTCGAATCTTGGCGATCAGCTCGTCCACCGGCAGTCGAGATCGGATCAGTGCTGTATCGCGGATGAGCATGTTGAGGTCGCGGAGATGGGTGGGGTGCTCGAGCGCCAGACGGGCGGCGGCACCGACGGCACCCTGCTGCATCGTCAGATGGGCAGCAACATCGCGCACCGTCCAGCCTTCACACAGCGATTCGTGCTTCCATTCGTCGTCTGACAGCGATTCGAGCAAGGTCGCCGTGCGCAGACGCGCACCGTCTATCGCCGCCCAGATCTCGCCTTCGTTCATGACTCCTCCGAACGATCATCTCAATTTAGTACGATAATGGTACTAATTTTAGGACGATCGATAAGCGAGGACAAGGAATCCCGAGATGCCGTCGAACCTCGAAGTCGGAGTGCTGATGTTCACTGCGTACCGATCAGCCGAAAATCGAATCTTCGAAGCGATTCGACATGCTGGGTACACGGACATCACGCTCGCCCAGGCACGCATCGCAGCCCGCATCGGCCCGAACGGAACAAGACTTACCGATCTGGCCGAGCAAGCTCAGGTGGCCAAGCAGACCGCAAAATTTCTTGTCGACCAACTCGAACGCGCAGGGTACGTCGAGAGAATTGTCGACCCGAATGACAAGCGCGCCCGACTGATTCGGATCGTAGGGCGCGGCATCGACATCCTTCCGATCGCTCGGGCAGAGGAAGCACGAATCCAGTCGGAGTGGACCGAACATCTGGGTAAGCCTCGGATGGATCAACTCCGAGAGTCTCTACTGCTGCTCCGCAGCATTACCGATCCGTATGCCGCAGAAGGCAAATCCGGATAGAAAGATCCAAGAGTTCACTCGTACACGCCTTCCACCGACCACCTTCCTCCTTCACAGATCACCAGCAGAGCCCGCGATTGTTCCAACAACACCTGCGCCCGCGCCGCCGTCCGCACCGCTGCCGTGTCCCACCATCTCTCGTCAACGGGCCACGGCCCTGCCCAGCCCTGCACCGCCCATTCCTTGCTTCCCCACGTCAGCCTCGCGGGCCTCGCACTGAACACCCCTCGTTCGGTGACGTACACCGCGGTGCCCGACGCATCCCGGAGCACTACCTTCGGGTTGTCGACGAAGATCGATCCCGGGGCAGGCTGCGGCAGTCGCCCCGGCCACGGCGACGTCGGGTCGTGCGCCGCCACACGTTCATCCCCTAATGGCAACAAGGTAATTCGCTCCAACGGACCTCTTCCTCCACTGAGAACACCTACCTGAACCGACTCACCGCCCAACAATCCCTGCACTCGAACCAACGCGCGCCTGGCACGCTCGTCCTCGTCGCCCACCCCACCCCACAACCCCAATTGCAAAGCGCCGGCGCTGACCACTTCCACCGGTTCCAGACGCAGTACCGCGATTCCGGCGGTGGGCTTGGCTTCGCTGCGCCCACTCAGCCATCCGTCGAGTTGCCACCGCACTCGATCTGCCGTTCCCTCCGGCGTCAGCGGTTCCGCGCAGCGCCACGTGCGAGAGAGATGCTCACCGTTCCCTGTGCTCGCCGAGATCAGCAACCGAGTGCAGGCCACTGCTGCTCCCGACAACTTGTCATGCAGGAGGCTCGCCAATGCTCGTCCGGCGAAGGCTGCGGCGTCCACGCGCTCGATGGACGGATCGTACTGCTGCTCCACCTCGAGATCCGGCGGGAGTGTCCGGGCCGACGGTGGCCGCTCAGGCTCACCGCGGGCTGCCCGGTGTGCCAGTACCGCGTCGGTACCGAACCGCGACGCCACATCGACGGCAGGCAAGTCGGCAAACGACCCGATGGTTCTGATCCCGAGGCGATGCAGCAGATCCACCAACTCGCCGCGATGCGGCGCAGACAAACTGGGCTCAGCTGCCAACTCCGACATCGGCAGTGGTGCCAGGAAACTCGCACCTCCACCGGGCGGAACCAACACAGCCCTGCGCGCGGCAATCACCGCAGTCGACAGCTGATCTGCCACCCCCACCTGACATTCGACGCCCACCGCCGCAACCTGATCCACCAACCGCTCCGCTGCAGCTTCCTCACTGCCGAAATACCGGCTGACACCACGCGCACTCAGTACCAACAGCCCGGGGCGGAGCACTTCGATACCAGGCGCTGCCGCATCGACCGCAGCCGCAACCGGCTCGAACAACCGAGCATCGCGCTCCGGATCTGCAACCGCCACATACAGTTCCGGGCACCGTGCCTGCGACTCGCGTCTGCGTAATCCACGCCGAACCCCTTCCGCCCGCGCCGTCGCACTGCACGCAATCACCCGGTTGCCGGAGGTGACAGCCACAGGATGCGTAGCCGGAAGATCAGCCAGCGCAGCCGCTGCCACTGCCGGCCAATCCGGGCACCACAGAGCCAAAACCCTGCTCACAGCGCCACCACCTGAGCTGCACTTACCTCGCGCGTCGGCCGCCATTCCACGCGTCCGGCCGCACTGCAGATATCCAGACGCGTGGTGCGCGGTTGGAACGAACGCCCGCGGGCACGCACTGCAAGACTGAGCGATTCGAGCCGCCCCCGCCCCAGCGCCCGACCCTGACCGAAGCCGCCGTACCCATCAACCCGTGCATCCAACCGGATCTCCGCGCCATCCCAATGTCCGTCCGTCACAACAAGAGTGGAGCCCTTACTTCGAGCGCGCGCCACCACTGCCCGCGCCCGCGACGGCGGCACCGACGCCCCTGCCAATCCCAAAATCACCAGATCCATACCGTCGAGCAGCACGGCGGCGACCTCGACCGGATCGGGGCCGGGAGCCGGTATGAAGGCCAGACGCTCCAACTTCGCGCCCATCTCGTAGGCAGCCAACACTCCCAACCGAGTCTGGCCGATGACGGCAACATGCCCACCCGAGGCGGTCACCGATGCCATCAGCCCCACAAGCAGCGACGACGCCCCTTCCACGGACACCACGGTGCCCCGCACCAATCCGCCCTGTGGCAGCAACTCGGCGATACCGGCGGGCACGGGCAAGATGCCCACTTTTGCCGCTCGATCTACCGGCACTCCCGCCGAAGCGCCGGCAGGAAACGACAAAACAGCTTTCCCGTCGCCACCGGCCGGAATGGATGCCATCCGATTGCGGAGTTGCGCCAACCGATCCTGACGGGACAAGTCCGACTCGCCGATCGCGGCCTCCACTACGTCGGTCACCTCTTTTTCATCCCCGTCCTGTAAAACTCGGCAAGCGATCCATAACCAGCCGGCAAACCACGGGGAAGTCGAGGTCTGACACGCGTCGAACAGACAACAAATCGAACATATTTTCGAATCGTTTTCCAGTAAAGCCTGTCACTTACGGCACGTCAAGGCGGGACAAAGGGCCCAGTTCACACCAACCTCGAGGGCCACAGGCGTATCAATCCACTAACCTTGAACTTGTGACAGTTCGAGAGCAGACCGGGAGGGGCATCGGCCCCGAATACCTGCTGGCGGGGCGGTACCGACTCCGCTCCAAAATCGGCGGCGGCGGCATGGGTGCCGTCTGGCTTGCCCGCGACACCCTCCTCAGCCGCGACGTCGCGGTGAAACAGGTCACTACTACGGCCGGACTCGACGACGAGAGCGCCGAAGAGATCCGCGAACGCACAATGCGCGAAGGCCGCAACGCCGCCAAACTCTCACATCCCCACTCCATCGGGATGTACGACGTCGCTCTCGAAGCCGGCGAACCATGGCTCGTCATGGAGTACTTCCCGTCTCGCAGCCTCGCCCAGGCCATGAATATCGCCGACGCTCTGCCGCCCTTCGAAGTCGCGCAGATCGGCGCACAGATCGCCGCCGCACTCACCGAGTCACACGCCGCCGGCATCGTGCATCGAGACATCAAACCCGGCAACATCCTCATCGCCGACCGTGGCGCATCTCTCGGCATCGTCAAGATCAGCGACTTCGGGATCGCACGCGCCAAAAGCGACGGTGCCGATCATCAGGACGAGGTCATCACCGGCACACCGGCGTACTTCGCCCCCGAAGTTGCGCGAGGCGACGACCCCACCGAAGCCAGTGACGTGTTTTCCCTCGGCTCGACGCTCTACACCGTCATCGAAGGTCAACCGCCATTCGGAATCGACTCCGATCCCATCGCCCTGTTGCACCGCGTCGCCAAGGCCGAGATCTACCGTCCCACCAAATCCGGACCGCTCACCGACGTCCTACTCCAATTGCTCGCACCGGATCCGACGCGTCGGCCCACCATGGCGCAGGCCCGCGACGCACTCGCCGCTGTCGCCACCAACGGTGATTCCATCGATCAACTGATCGGCACACCGCTGTACTCGACCGAGGGCGCCGTTCCGGCCTGGGCACACCGCACCACGCAACTCCCCGATCCGCACCGACGCAACCGGTTGGTCGGCCCGACTGTCACCGGGTTGCCTGCGGTCCAACAGAATACGCCGCTCGGCTCCGTACCCAGCCCACTGGATTTGTTCTCGTGGCCACCGCGGATGCCCACCGGGCCAGCAGATGCGAGCACTCGGGACAAGGTCGTCGCCTGGGCTCCTATCGCCATGACGGCAATGGTGGCGATCATCGTTCTCGCCACGATCATCGTCGTCATACTGGTGCTCACTGCCTGACTGCACCAGCCGGCTTGATGTTGGCATTGAGATGAAAGACGTTGCCCGGGTCGTACTCCGCCTTGATCCGAGCCAACCGTTCGTACTTGCCAGACCCGTACGAACTGCGGACTCGATCTTCGTCCGCATCGGTCATGAAATTGACGTACCCGCCCTGATTGGATGACAAGGGACGCAACGCTTCCCAGGTGTCTCGCACCCACTCGCGATCCAGATCCAACGTTCCCTCATCTGTTGCCGTGGCCGTCATGTTGCACACGTAGTGCGGAGTGCGCGTGCCACCGAACGCCGTCTCGTCCTCGCCGACGGAGGTGAAAGCACCCTGCATCGGGAAGATCGGCATGAACGACATCGGTGACAATTTCTTCCCCGCGTGTTCGGTCAGAACGTCGATCACCTCATCGGAGAAATCCTCGAGATCCAAGGCCTTCTCGTACGCGTATGCGCCCCACGGTTCGGACTCGTCGAGCATCGACTGCAGTCCGACGTACGGGAGTGGCGTGACAAACTCGAACAGCGGTTCCAACCCATCTCGAATCGGCGCAATCGCCTTCTCGTGCTCCGTCGCAGATCCGAAACCAGCTACCAGCAAGGCATATCCGGGACGCAGGTGAAACTGCTCCGGAACGAACGGCGCGGGCGGAGCAGACAAACTGACAGCCACCAACGCACCGGCATTGCCCGGCAGCGCAGGCACCACCTCACGGAACAGACGCAGCGCATCCGGTCCGTCGTCCATGCCCCAGAAAAACAATCCCAAATGTACCTCGGGGCCTACCTCACTCAACCGATACTCGAACTCCGTCACTACCCCGAAATTGCCGCCGCCACCGCGCAGCGCCCAGAACAAGTCGGGATGGTCGTCTTCGGAAGCGCGTACCACCCGACCGTCGGCAAGCACTACCTCCGCCGACGCCAGGTTGTCGATCGACAATCCGAGCGATCGCGTCAACCACCCCATCCCGCCGCCGAGGGTCAGCCCACCGATGCCGGTATCGCTGATCACTCCCCCTGTCACACCCAACCCGTGTTCCTGCGTCGCGGAATCGAGGTTCGCCATCGTCGCTCCGCCACCGGCCCGTGCTCGGCGCAGGTTCGGATCAACATTCACACTGTTGAGCGCACTGAGATCAATCATCAGACCGTCCTCGCACACCGAAGCGCCGCGGTAGGAATGCCCACCGCCCCGCACCGACACTTCCAGCGAGTTGTCGCGGGCAAATCTCAACGCTTGCGCCACGTCTGCTGATCCCCGACACCGCGCTATCACCCCTGGCCGATGATCGATCTGACCATTCCAGATCGATCGTGCATCGTCGTAGCCCTCATCATCACGACCGAACACCGGCCCTGTGATCGAGGATCTCAACACCTCGACATCAATCCTTGTCATCACACACCCCTCACACCGGTCACGAGTAAGTACTCCCAGTCCATGCCGAAGGAACTGTCGCCGATGTCGTACCTACGAGCCAACTCCACCAGTTCCCGATCCAGAGCCTCTGTTCTGTCGCGATCGTCGACGATGTTGCGGTAGACGGCGATAGTCGGACCGTAGTTGGCCTTGAAAAAGTCGCGGAATTCCTCCGGTCCACCAAACCTGTCCACGTGCAAGATCTTTCGACGCGCATCGACATCACCAACCAAATCGCCGAACAACCCCCGCACATGGTTCTCGTCACCCCACAGCGGCGCCGGTTGCACACCGGGCGGCGGAGCCGGCGCATACGGTTTCATCACTTTGAACATTTCTCCGATGAAACCCGTTGGAGTCCAACTCAGTACACCGATCCGGCCGCCGACGCGACACACTCGGAGTAGCTCGTCGGCTGCCCGTTGATGGTGCGGCGCGAACATGACCCCGACGCACGAGAGCACCACATCGAATTCACCATCGACAAAGGGCAGGTTCTCGGCGTCGGCTTCCTTCCACACCAGCTCGACACCAGCCAGTGCCGCAGCACGCTTTCCCGCCTCGAACAGTTCAGGCGCGAGATCGATTGCCACCACCTCCGCTCCACGCGCCGCTGCCGGAATAGCCGCGTTGCCCGCCCCCGCTGCAATATCAAGGACACGGTCACCTTCCCCGACCTCGCACGCTTGCACCAAGGCAGGCCCGAGGTCCGGGATAACCTGCGACGCCACCGCAGGATAATCACCCAACCCCCACATGACCCGGTGCTTGGACTTGAGCGCCCGATCCGACACCACCGTATCTACTGATTCAGTCATTGCATTCTCCTCCAACCAATTTCGCAGCAACATCCGTTCTGACAGTTGACGTTACGACGGGATTCCCAGCCCCTCCAGTACCAGATCTGTACCGCGGCAACTCATCGGCCTACGATCGATACATGGGGTCGTCGTATCACCAGTTCTGCCCCGTCGCCAAGGCGATGGAACTCTTGGACGAGCGCTGGACACTACTGCTGCTCCGCGAACTCATCATGGGAAGTGAACATTTCAACGACCTACGACGCGGGCTTCCACGAATGTCTCCCACACTGTTGTCCAGGCGCCTGCACCAACTCACCGTCGCCGGCATCGTGGAGCGAAACGACAGCGACGGAGCCATCGCCTACCGCCTCACCGACGCCGGCCGAGAACTCCGTCCCGTCGTCGAAGCTCTCGGAATCTGGGGCACCCGTTGGATCGGCGAACTCGGAGACGGAGATCTGGATCCGAAACTTCTGCTCTGGGACATGCATCGACGCGTAGACCATTCCGTAGTCCCCGGCGGAAAAGCTGTGGTCCACTTCGCGTTCTCCGGAGTACACGGGCATTCCCGGAACTGGTGGCTGGTCATCAACTCCGGCGAAGTCGACGTGTGCGACAACGATCCGGGCTTCGACGTCACGGTATCGATATCTGCGGGGTTGCGACCGATGACGGAAGTCTGGCGCGGCAATCTGACCTGGGCCGACGCCGTCAAATCCGGAGATATCACCATTTCCGGGCCCGCGCCACTGCGTCGCGGTCTCCCGGCGTGGTTCGAGCTGTCCACCTTCGCCACCATCCCGCGCCCGGTGTAGCTCTTACCAGCACCGTTCCAAGTTGTTACAGAGCTGTCGCAATCTGTGTCACGGTTGACTACGTGTCACCATCTCACCGTGACAGCGGCCGAGCACTCTCAATTGCATGCCCAGCCACCGCGGAATATTCTGCCTCCTCACGCTCGGAGTGCTCGGACTCACCGCATGCTCGTATACCGACGACGCCCAGCCGAAGAGCGGAAACTATCTTGCCACTCAACCTGATTCAGGACCCGCCGGCGGCGAGATCGAGGGCGGCATCAGCCCGAGCGACACACACTTGCCGGCGCTGGCACGCCTGGACACCGCACTACTCGCAGCACTTCACTCGGCCGTCGCCGATGCCCGGAAATCCGGCGTTGTCATGCATGTCACGTCAGGTTGGCGATCCGCGGCATTTCAACAACGCCTCTTCGACAACGCCGTCGTAAAGTACGGCAGCGCAAGCGAAGCCGCACAATGGGTGCACCCGCCGAACCTCTCGAAACACGTCAGCGGACAGGCCGTCGACATCGGACCGACAAATGCCGACGACTGGCTCATCCAGCACGGCAGCGACTACGGACTGTGTCAGACCTACGCCAATGAAATGTGGCATTTCGAATTGGCCACCACCCCCGGCGGCGAATGTCCCCCACAACTGAGCAACCCCTCGGACGAGAGAGCGGAAGGCTGACCATGTCACGCATCAAACTACCGAGACTGTTTGCCGCACTGGTACTTCTGGTCTTGGGAATCATCGAATTCGAGTTGGCGGTCAACACTGCCGGCGGTCAGATAGTCGACCAGCAGATCATGAGAGACGCGGCCTACTCGGAGGATCTCGACTCCCTGGCCGCGGCATTCATCGGTCTGGTCACCCCGATTCTGATAGTGGGAGGAGTACTCGTGGTACTCATGATCACGTTGCGTAACAACCCGATTGCACTGGCGCTCCGCGTTGCCGTCGTGACACTGGGACCGATCGCCACAGCCTGGGCGCTCAAACAGTCCCTTCAGCGACCAGATCTCAACGGTCTTGTCATGCACAATTCCTTCCCCAGTGGCACCCTGACCGCTGTTACAGCCCTGGTCTGCGCGATCGTGTTCGCAACTCCCCATCGATGGCGCTCCATAGTTGCAATCAACGGTGCCTTGATCGTCATCGGCACCGCAATCTCCGTGATCGTCCTTCAGTGGCACCGGCCGAGCGACGTGATCGGTGCGCTGCTTCTGGTGGGCTGCTACACCCTCGCCGTGTCCGCTTTCCCGTTGAACACCACGGTTCCACGGCAATCCGCGCTGGCCGACCCCGGGAACGAACGACTCTCGAGGGTGTAAGGCACCTGTACTGTGAGCTTACCGAGATTCCTCCGACTGCAGAAGGTACCGGACCATGGTGAACATTCTTTTCATAGAAGACGATCCGGCCGTCGCCGAAGCAATCATGTTGGGGCTGAACCGACTCGGGCACACCGTCAGCCATCGACCCGACGGCAACACCGATTTCGACGACGCTCTGCTCGCCGCAGACCTGGTACTTCTCGATCTCGGACTTCCGGGTGCCGACGGCTACGAAATCTGCCGACGCATCCGCACCCGTAGCGCCATCCCCATCATTATTCTGACCGCACGATCCGACGACATCGATACCGTCGCCGGACTGGAAGCCGGTGCCGACGACTACGTCGTCAAACCCGCCAGTCCGCGGGTACTCGACGCCCGGATCAAAGCCGTCGTACGCCGGTCAGCGCCCACCACTCCGCCTACTGAAACACTCCCTGCCGCCGAAACTTTCGGAGACTTGAAGATCGATCGAGCGTCACTCAAAATCCACAAAGCCGGAGCACAATTGACCCTCACCCCGACCGAGATTCGCTTGATTCTGGCGCTGACCCAGAATCCCGGGCTGGTCCTGAGCCGTCAACAACTGCTGTCCGCCGCCTGGGATCAGGAATACCTCGGAGATTCACGCATCGTCGACGCCGCCGTGCAACGCCTCCGAAGCAAGATCGAAGACGACCCGGCCGAACCGACGTTCATCGAAACGGTTCGCGGCTTCGGCTACCGATTCAACTCCCAACCCCGATGAAACCGACCTGGCTACGCGTCGACGGCCTCCGCACCCGGCTGGTTCTCGTCTTCATTGCCATCGTGGTGATCATCGCCGGAGCAACCGCGGGAGCGGTGTCTCTGATGGCACGATCCTGGATCTATTCCAACGCGCAAGACGTCGCGACTGCGCAGTTTCGCGACGAAGTACTCTCGCTCAACGGTGAACATGTCGACGGAATCACCCCGACAAGCATGGCAAGTGTATTTCCTGACGACATGACAGTGATCGTGGACGGTGATGTCGTTCAACTCGGATCCGCCAATCCGTCAGCGATACCGCCGAGCTTCTCGAACGGGCTGGTCAGCCCCAAACTGCTCCGTTTCGAGAGACTCGACTCCGAGCACATCATGCTGGGCTTGTCGATCAATCTCACCGACACTTCCTCCGCACCCGGCGGCAAAGATCAGACACTGGTCAGCGCCGTCGCCATCCGCCCGCTCGTCGGCGTGCAGGACAAATTCGACAATCTGCTCGGGGTCGTTGCGCTCACCCTCACCCTCGGTGTCCTCGTCAGCGGATTACTCGGCTTCTGGATCGCGTCGACACTGGTTCGTCCGCTCAAACGCCTCGACGACGCCGCATCGCGCGCCGCCGACGGCGACTTGAGCGTCCGCCTACCGGAAGACGGAGTGGCCGAATTAGCTCAGTTGACAACAACATTCAACAACATGGTCGCGCGCAACGAAGCTGTGATCAACGAACTCAAAGAATCCGAAGAACAGTCCCGGAGATTCGTCGCCGACGTCTCGCACGAGCTGCGCACTCCGCTGGCAGCACTCGTACCCGTCAGCGAGATCCTGTCCGAAGAAATACCGAACCTGCCACCCGACACCGCCACCGCTGCCCGGATCGTGAGCAGCGAAATCACCAAACTCACCCGACTCGTCGAAGACCTCATCGAAATGTCGCGCCACGACTCGCAACAAGCACGGCTGGTGCTCGACAACATCGACCTCGTCAGCCTGACCGAGCGCACGCTGGAGAGCCGCGGATGGTCCGACATCGTAGAACTCTCCGCACCCCAAAACATCAGTGCCCGAGTTGATTCACGCAGAATCGATATCGTCCTCGCCAACCTCGTCGGCAACGCCTTACGTCACGGATCGCCCCCCGTGCGCGTCGAACTGAGCACTGAACCCGGCTACGCCGTCATCCACGTCATCGACCACGGACCCGGCATTTCGCCTGAGTACCGCCAAGCGATCTTCCGCCGATTCTTCAAGGTAGACACTGCTCGTGGGCGTAGTGAGGGCAGCGGACTCGGCCTGTCACTGACCGTCGAGAACGTACGCCTGCACGGCGGCAGTATCGACGTCGATCAGGTAGATGGACGCACAGTCTTCACAGTTCGCTTGCCCCTCAACTGACCCCGCTAACCCGCCGCGCCCGATTTGCCGCTTCCCCTTCTGAGCGAACGTACCTTTCGGCGCATCTAAGGCGACGGGCATACCGTTCGCTCCATCCAGGGGTCACCGCCCGCAAACCCACAGACCACCATCCCCAGCACACATGCATCCCAACATGCGAGAAACATATATCAGCATCTGGAACGGTGGGAGTAGTCTCGAACCCGTCGAATCACGGCGAACTGGGAGGCAGAGATGACCGCACCGTCACGGCTGGAGAAATCAGCAGTCTCACCCCGGGCATGGTCGATGCTCGGCATCGGTGTTGCAGCCCAGGCGGCAGGCACCGTCTTCGTCAGCACCCCCGCCTTCCTGATTCCACTCCTGCACTCCGAGCACGGCCTCTCACTGGCCCAGGCCGGAACACTCGCTGCTGCACCCACTTTCGGCATGGTCCTGACGCTGGTTGCCTGGGGAGCCCTGGCCGACAGATTCGGCGAGAAGTGGGTCATCTCCATCGGATTGGCCTTGACCGCGCTGGCCGCCCTGGCAGCCACCACCACCGATAACTATGCGCTCCTGGGTATTACATTCCTGCTCGGCGGTATGGCGGCGGCCAGCACCAACGCCGCTAGTGGACGCGTAGTGGTCGGTTGGTTCCCGAAGGATCGACGCGGACTGGCCATGGGCATCCGGCAGATGTCCCAACCGTTGGGCGTGACCATCGCTTCGGTCACCATCCCGACGCTGGCAGCCCACACCGGAATCGGTTCGGCGGTCGCACTGTCAGTGGCTCTCAACGGCCTGCTCGCGCTGATCTGTGCAGTTGCGCTGGTCAATCCCCCACGTCCGGCCGTCACCGCAGCACCCGTCGCCTCCGTCAACCCCTACCGTTCCAACTGGTTCCTGTGGCGCATCCACATCGTGTCGGCGCTGCTGGTGTTCCCGCAGTTCACGTTGTCGACATTCGGCCTGGTGTGGCTGATCAGTGAGCAGCACTGGGACGCCGCTCCCGCCGGAATTCTGATCGGGGTTTCGCAGTTCGTGGGCGCTTTGGGACGCATCGTCGTGGGTATGTGGAGCGACCGCGCCGGGAGCAGAGTGGGCCCGCTGCGACTGGTTTCGATATCGGCCGCCGTGGTCATGTTGGCCATGGCAGCGGCCGACGCCACCCCCTGGGGAATCCCGGCACTGATACTCCTGCTGGCCACTACCGTCAGTGTTGCGGACAACGGCTTGGCCTTCACGTCTGTCGCCGAAGCTGCCGGACCTCAGTGGCAGGGAAAAGCCTTGGGCGCCCAGAACACCGGGCAGTTCATTGCCGCGTCGGCGGTCGGTCCGGTAGTGGGCGCACTGATCGGTATCGTCGGCTATCCCATCGCCTTTGCGATAGTCGCAGCGTTCCCCGCTGCGGCAATCCCATTGGTACCCAGCCGCGATCGCGATATCAGCACCTAGTCTGCAGACGGATTCGGTTGCACTGCAGGCCCTGTCAGATCACAGTGCGGTTTGCAGGCAACCGAATCCGCCGGCTCCACTTCCGGAGTGCGGATCAACACGGCAGCAATACCCGCGCCGAGCAGCAAGAGTCCGACACAGATGTACATCGCCACAGTGAATCCGTCCGAGAACAGTGCGGGGTCCACCAGGGCTTCGGTGTTGATTCCCGCAATTCCCGGCAATGCAGCAACCGCCAGCAGTTGGCTGGTTCGGGCAACCGCATTGTTCACACCGGACGCAATTCCCGACTGCTCCACCGGAACCGAACCCAGCACCGCCGCAGTCAACGGTGCCACCATCACGGACAAACCCAGACCGAAAACAAGCACCCCGGGCAGCACGTCCGTCAGATACGACGCATCAACACCGATGCGCGTCATCAATACCAACCCCGCGGCCGCCAACACCGGCCCGACAGTCATCGGCAAGCGAGGTCCGTGAGTCTGCGCGTATCTGCCTGCCCGCGACGAGAACAGCAACAACGCCAACGTAATCGGAATCGTTGCTACACCGGCCGCCACCGGTGAATAGCCGGCGACAAGTTGCAGTTGCAACACCAACAGGAAAAACACTCCGCCCAGCGCGGCGTACACGGCCAGCGTCACCAGGTTTGCCGCCACGAACATTCTCGAATGGAAAAGCGACGGCGGCACCAGCGCACTCGGCGAACGTCGTTCCACAACAACAAAAAGACACAGAGCCAGCCCGCCGACAACACCGGCAAGTAGGTTCATCTCGATCAGCCCGTACGTCAATGCACCGAGACCGACCACCGCACAGGCAGATCCGAGTACGTCGAGGCGCTCGGGCGGGTTCGGGTCACGACTCTCCGGAACATGACGCACGGAGGCCCACACCACCAGAGCAGCAAGTGGAAGGTTCAGGAAGAACACCGAACGCCACCCGGCAACCTCCACAAGCCAACCGCCGAACAGCGGGCCGACGGCACCCGCAACTCCCCCGAGACCCGACCACAATCCGATAGCCGCACCCCGGTCCTCCTCACGCAACGACGCCGAGATGATGGCCAAACTCCCGGGCGTCAGCAGTGCTGCCCCGACACCTTGAAGGATTCGTGCCACCACCAGAAACGTGATGTCCGGAGCAATTCCACACAGCAACGACGCCACCGCGAACCACACGGTGCCCCACACGAACACCCGGCGTCGGCCCCACCGATCCCCCAGCGCACCGCCGAGAAGGATCAACGACGCCAACGCCAAGGTGTACCCGCTGAGCGTCCATTGCAGGCCTGCCACACCAGACCCCAGGTCGGAGCCGATGTGCGGCAGCGCGATGTTGACAACAGTGCCGTCGAGGAGAGCCATACTCGAACCGAGAACCGTGGCGGCAACAACCCAGCGCCCTCGTCTCGACGCCAGCGCCAATGGTTCCGTCATTGGTCCATCGTGCGCCTTAGCCGAGCATCGTGAAAGACCTCAGTCGATCTGACGGTGCTAGTCGATCTGACGGCGATGAGCCCAACGCGTCAGCGCATTGCGATTGGACTGCTGAGTCTTTCGCAGAACATTCGACGCATGGGTCTCGACCGTCTTCACAGAAATCACCAGTTCCTCCGCGATTTCGCGGTAGGTGTAACCCCGGGCGAGCAACCGGAGGACTTCGAGTTCACGCGGAGTCAGAGAATCCAGTTCCGGATCGAGCTGCGGTTCCGGAGCTGCAGACCGACCGGTGAAGGAATCGAGCACGAACCCCGCCAACCGAGGTCCGAAGACGGCGTCGCCGCCGGCGACCCGACGCACACCATCGGCCAATTCGGACCCCGAAATCGTTTTGGTCACGTACCCCCGAGCTCCACCGCGAATTACTGCGATGACATCCTCGGCGGCGTCGGACACGCTGAGCGCCAAGCACACCGGGCCCGAATCTATCCCGCGAAGCACGGCCACTCCACCGCCGTCGGGCATGTGCACGTCGAGCAATACGACGTGCGGTTTGGTCTTGTTGATGCCGGCGATCGCCTCGGCCACACCACCGGCTTCACCGACTATCTCCATGTCACCCTCGCGAGACAATTCGGCGCGAACTCCGGAGCGGAACACCCCATGATCGTCGACGAGAAAAACACGATACGGGGGCACTGGCGGCAAGGTCACTAGAACTGTTCCTCAGGGTTCGGGGCATGGTCTACGGACTCGTCCCACTGTAGGTCAGCCTTGCCGCCGAGCGGCATGTGAACCCGGATCTCGGTCCCCTTGCCGGGACTCGACCGAACTACGACGCGACCCCCACGACGCTCGATGCGGCCCCGGATCGACTTGGCCAATCCCTGACGGTCCTCGGGCACCGCGTCGACGTCGAAACCCACACCGCGGTCGCGTACAAAAATGCTGACCTGATCGCCCTCGACTTCGGCGAACAAGTTGATCTCCTTCTCTCCGGAATGCTTGGCAGAGTTGACCAGAGCCTCGCGGGTCGCACCGAGAAGGGCGGTAAATGCTTCCTTCGGCAGGCCGTTCTCACCGCCGAGTGCCACGTCTCCGACAGTGACGGGACGAACCGTCACGCCGTGCTGATCCTCCACCTCACCCGCGATGATCTTGAGACCCTCGGTCAGGCTGGTGTGGTCGATCTCGCCGCCACTGAACAACCACTTCCGAAGCTCGCGTTCCTGCCCGCGGGCGAGCCGCGCGACTTCCGCTGGATTTTCGGACTGCTTCTGAATCAGCGCCAAGGTCTGCAACACCGAATCATGCAGGTGCGACGCGATCTCCTCACGCTCGTCGTTGCGGATTCGAGCAGCACGCTCGGCGCCCAGAGCTCGCCACATCCGCAGCCACAACGGAACCGTCAACAGTCCGGCACCGATCAAGGTCACGATCACCG